>JBEAPR010000001.1:0-33861 GCA_041164265.1 Bacteroidota bacterium
CTGCCTATCTGAATCACTGTTTCAACAGGCCTGAAGTCAACCCCTAAATCGAGACTCGAGGTACATACCACTACCTTTAACGTGCCTTCGTGCAAGGATTCTTCTACCCAATCTCGAATTTCACTACTCAGACTACCGTGGTGCATAGCCATCCTTCCAGCAAGGTCTGGTGCCTCTTCGAGCAATGCCCGGTACCAGATTTCACATTGAGCACGGGTGTTGGTAAACAAAAGAGTGCTTTTCCCTTCTTGAATAATTGGAATTACCGCCTTTATCAATTTAATTCCTAAATGCCCCGCCCAAGGAAATCGCTCCCTTTCCCTAGGCAATACTGGGATAACTGAAATTTTCTTTTCAATAGATGCTCGGATAACGGTAAAAGAATCTTTTCCTGTGAGGATATGACCAGCTTCCTTCAAATTGCCAATGGTCGCAGAAATTCCCCAGATGCGCAATTGAGGTTGAATATTTTTTAACCTGGAAAGTGCCAATTCTACCTGCACACCTCGCTTGGTTCCTAGTAACTCATGCCACTCATCCACCACTATTGTTCGCAAAGAAGAGAAAAACGATTTATAGCCCTTAGAGGCCAGGAGTAAATGCAAACTTTCAGGGGTGGTAATTAAAATATGAGGCGGCTTTTTCTTTTGTTTGGCTCGCTGACTTGCAGTAGAATCCCCCGTCCTCAAACCTACCGTGGCGCTCATTTCCAAATCCAATATTCCCTCTTCAGCAGAAGCAGCTATTTCACGAGTTAATGCCTTAATTGGACTGATCCAAATCGCAGTAACTCCAGAACCACCCATTTTCTTTTGCTCTAGTAAAATAGGCAGTAATAAAGCATAGGTTTTTCCACTACCCGTAGGTGCATTGACCATGCCCGAGTCCCCATCAAAATAGTGTCGCCAAGTTTTTATTTGAAACTCAAATGGAGTCCAACCTTTTTTCTCAGCCCATTGCAGCGCCTCTTCTATCAAGGTTTTGCCATTTAATCTCCATCAAAACAGGCCATACCAATGGGAGATCCATCAGGCATTTCTTGAAAGGACGGCACTTTATAATCTCCCGGATTTTCGTAAAAACCTTCAATCATTTTGACTAAATAAAGAAAATGAGCTTTTTCCGAAGGATCTGAAGTTTGGTTCATTTTAACGCTATACTTTTGAACCAACTCATTGACTTTCAAATGCGCTATGGCAGCAACCTGCTGCATAACTTCTGAATCTCCAGCCAATGCCAATAGATGGTGTAAGGCCACTTTTTCAGTCATTCGCTCTACTTCTCTCTGCAACCCTAGTAGGCCTGATCCTCCATTCCACTGCCCAAATAAGGCCTCCAATACCTCGTACATTCCCAATCTGCCATTTGCCCTGCTTGATTGTTCTACCACTCTCGCCATTCGCTGTGGGTGTAGTAAAAATTGAATAGTATGCCTAGCAGCACTTTCAGCCGCCCCAATAGGATCGAATGTCACGCCAGTGTATGTATTAAATAATTCTCTTCCCTTGCTATAACCAATAGGCTGAGGAGGGATCAAACTAATTACAGACTCCGGTAAAGTCAAAAATTCTGCATCCAATGTGTTCAATAAGGCATTCAAAGCATCTCGTTGTTGCCCATCATCCACCATCTCATTTACCGGCTGCCCATCCCCATTGGCAGCATAGGTATAAACCACCCCACCAATCACTTTGGCAGTAGCTTCTACCTGATAACGATGTGCCAAAAATAAAGGTGCTAAAACATTTTCAAGCGTCGCCATAGGGGTATGCTGCGGAATATTTTTAGCTCCGAAATTTTTAAGCGCTATAGCTCTTATGGCACTCAATCTGCTCAACTCCTGTGCAGCGGATGCTCCATTATCCCATAAATGAGCCAGTGGGTGGGCTCCTCCCGCTGGTCTGGCATCTTGATCTGATATATATTGTAACCCCATTTTATGGTTGTCAGCCAAAATATCTAATAAGGCTGCTTTTTCATCTGTCCCTTCGGGAAAATCCTGATATCCATAAATGATGGTTCTCTTGTCCCAATCACCTATGCCAACGTCATAAGCTTTAGAAAAATCCATCTCTCCTTTCTCATCTAATAGCACCAAAGGATGAGGATAATCCATAACTGATGCCCTATTGTTATAACTGGCGGCAAAATTATGCGACAAACCAATGGTGTGTCCCACTTCATGAGCAGACAATTGCCTTAATCTAGCCAAAGCCATTTCCAACAACCGAGGATCAGCATCTACCCCGTTTTCGTAAGCTTCAACCAACCCCTGGGCAATTAAAAAGTCTTGCCTAACTCTAAGGCTTCCCAATAAAACATGCCCCTTAATGATTTCCCCAGTTCTAGGATCCGTAACACTACTTCCGTAAGACCACCCTCTTGTACTTCGGTGAACCCAATTGATAACATTGTATCTGACATCTAAAGGATCCGCTCCCTCAGGGAGCTCTTTTACTATAAAGGCATCCTTGTAACCCGCTGCTTCAAATGCCTGATTCCACCAAGATGCTCCTTCGATAAGCGCAGACTTTATAGGTTCTGGAGCCCCCCGATCTAAATAGTAAACAATAGGCTCTACAGGCTCACTCATTTCTGCATTTGGGTTCTTTTTTTCCAATCGATGTCGTGGAATAAATCGCTTGACCAAAGGTTGGTCAATAGGTGTGGCATAATCGCTATAACTCCTTGAATTGTATCCTGACCGGGGATCAAATTCCCGTGGTTGATACTGGTCATCTGGTAAGGCTACAAAAGAATGATGCATTCTAACTGTTACCAATTCTGGGGTGGGTACCACTGAACGAATATAGCCCCCTTGAGGACTTCCCGAAAAAGTGACCATCGCTTCCATTTCTGTATTCAACGGAAAATTCTTGGTGTTTTCCATGTACAAAACCGAACGACTGCCATCCACCTTATAGGAACCCTGTCGAGCACGCGCTATTCTGTTAGCCACTCCATGAGCATCCCTCAATAAAAAAGAAGTAACATCAATTAAGAGCGTCGTCCCCTCCGTTGCCACTACCTTAAATCCCCAAATCACTGATGATGCAAATGCATCCCGAACAGACTTGGTTTCCTCCTCATTATCGCTAACCGCTCGGTAATCGTAATTGGGCTGAACCATTAATAATTGAGGTCCACTTTTATAAAACTGAACTACACGCGTATCTCCAAGTTGATTCCTGTCCAATCCTATATCATTAGATCCCACTCCAGCTGCCAAAGAATTGACATATAAGAATTCCTCTCCAACCTCCTTAACTTCAAGGTATAAGCTTCCCTTATCTTCATCGTAATAGAGATTAAAATAACCTTCCATACGCTCCATATTTTCGGTAAAGGATGAAATAGAAGTTTGACTCTGAAGCATCCCTGGAGCGATGAAAAACAGTAAAATAATAAATCTGGAAATCCGGTGCATATCAATAGAATTTAAGGTTCCATCCAAAAATAATGTTTATCCACCATTTTCAATTGAAATCTTCCAATTATTGCTGTTAGCGATAAGTCTCCCCCACAGGTAACCACTGATCCAAAATTTTGACCTTAGTCTTAAGACGGGATTCAATTTTATTATTATTAATCAGATATGAGCGGTGAATTCTTGAAAAACCCACAGGTTGAAGCTGTATTTCCAAATCTTTAAGCCTTTTGAGGGTTAACGTTGGTTTGGATTTTCCCTCACGGAAAATTTTGACGTAATCCCCCATAGCCTCTATGTATAAAATCTCCTGAACAGGAATAATCACTTCTTTATAGTCAGAGAAAACCGCCATTTTCTCTATAGAGGGTAACTTCTCAGGAAGCGTTTGACTTTTAAAAGCCAGCCAATCTTTTGCTTTTTCCATGGCCTTCATAAAACGATCTGGTGCTACCGGCTTGACTAAATAATCGATGACATCCAAATCAAAACCTTCATGAGCAAATTCCTTATAAGCTGTTAAAAATATAATGAGTGGCTTTTCCTCTTTAAAATTTCGCACCAGATCCAATCCATTTTCTTCTGGCATATTGATATCTGTGATGACCAAATCAATCACATTATCCGAAAGAAATTCCCTGGCTTTAGCTGCGCTACTAAATACACCTACCAGTTTCCAATCCTCCATTGGTTCCGCATACTTTTGGATAATAGATAACGCTAAAGGTTCGTCATCTACCGCAATGAAGGTGTATTTAGGTGCTGTCATCCTACTAAATTAACGGATAAGTGAATTTGATAGGAATCTCCATCATCAGTGATATTCAAGGAATGTTGATTGGGATAACTGAAATGCAATCTTTGTTGGGTATTGTTCAATCCAATACCAGTTGGATTCATATTTTCGAGATGCCTCAGTTGTTGATTTTTAACTAGCAGGGTTAATTGGCCATCTTCCAATTCTAATTTAATTTCAATAGTACCTTCTTTTTTTCCAGAAATTCCATGCTTAAAGGCATTTTCAATAAAAGGGAGCAAAATCATAGGTTCGATCCAAACATCTGAGGGAATAGCATCGGGAAAATTCAACTGCAAGTGATTAATGGAGGACAATCGCAACTTTTGTAGATCAATATAATTGAGGATAAAATTAACCTCTGAAGATAATTTGACTCTCGGAGCATTACATTCGTAAAGCAGGTATTTAACCAAAGTTGATAATTTAAGCAGTGCTTCTGGGGTTTTTTCAGGCTCGGTTATGGCCAAACCGTATAAATTATTAAGCGTATTCAATAAAAAATGAGGGTTTATTTGCGATTTGAGTAAATTCAATTCTGCTTCCAACCGCTTTTTGTTTGCTTCCTCCTCTTCTTTCTTTTTCGTTTCAAATTCTCTAAATCCTCGAATAGATGCTCCTGCACCTGCGGTAACCAATCCAAAGAAAAGAGGAGGCATGACCATAAATAGTATTCTCCTATTGGATATTTCCTTTTGTGGAAATTTATACTGATAAATCATTAAGTCCGTAATGACCATCAAACTCAAATAAACCATAAAGGCGAGCGGGGCCCACAAAAAAAATTTTTGCCGAAGGCTTTTAAAATAAAAAGGTAGTAAGGCATAATAGAAAATATTGTAAAAGGCAGCTATGGCAATAACCCGCCAAGTATCAATTGCATAATCGAAAGCTGGTTTATTCTCATACCCGAAGCCTAATGCAAATACCAACCATAGGCCTAACCAAACGGTCAATTGGATGGCTAATGTTTTATTATTCAGCATATTATAATTTATATAACAAAGGTACTATACTTTACCTTCCATAAAATTGGGTTGGTCGATACAAAAGACGGGTTGAACGATACTCTCTAATTTAATGATTTTCAAAGGACATATTTGCAGCAAATTAATATCACATTCATGAAAAATCAATTTTTGTTTGCCACCCTAGCGTTGCTCTTTATCAGTAGTCTATCTGCCATTGCCCAACCACCACAGGGAAGAGCTTTCCCTCAATCGGGAATGGCTCCCAAAGGGGCGCTGTATGGAAAAGTTTTGGATGAAGAAGGAAAGGGAGTGGGGTTTGCCACCGTTCAGATTATGGTAAAAAACAACCAGACTCAACAAGACAGTTTATTAGCAGGTCAATTGACAGAACCTAATGGAGATTTTAGGATAGAAAATATACCAGCAATTGGTCAGCTTACTATTGTAATTTCTTTTTTAGGATATGCGGAAATCAAACAGCCTATAGAATTCATTAGGACACCTGGTACTCGGATGATGGGGCCGCTAGAAAAAGACCTGGGTAATTTTCAATTTTCGTCTGAGACGACCGTTTTGGATGAAGTTGTAGTAAAGGGGCAAGCCACCGTAGCTGCTTTATCTTTGGATAGAAAATCATTCCGAATTGATAAAGACTTGACCACTGCTGGAGGTACTGCTCAAGATGCATTGAAAAATGTACCTTCTGTCTCCGTAGATTTAGACGGAAATGTGAGTTTGAGAAACGGCGCTCCTCAAGTTTTTGTCGATGGTCGTCCCTCTACCCTTTCCTTAGATCAAATTGCGGCTGATGCCATTGAATCCATTGAGGTTATTACCAATCCTTCTGCTAAATACGATGCTGGAGGAGGTGCAGCAGGTATTATTAATATCGTCTTAAAGAAGGAAAAACGCGTCGGTTACAATGGCAATTTGCGATTGGGAACGGATTCTAGAGGAGGTTTGAATTCAGGTGGGGACATCAATGCCCGCGGTGAAAAAATTAATGTTTTCGCCTCTGGAATGTACAATCAATTCAGAGGATTCGGTGAGGGAGAAACTTTCAGAGAAAATCTATTTACCGATCCGCTTTCGAATCTTACGCAGTTGTCGGAAAATAATATGCGAGGTGGGTTTGCCAATGCCAGAGCAGGAATCGATTTCTTCCTGGACAATAGGAATACCTTAACCTTTTCAGGTAGTATAGTGAGAGGTAAATTCGATCCCAATAGTACCATTAATAATACCACAGATTATATTTCCCCAATAGGAAGTTTGCTTTATACCTCTTCTTTCGATCGAATTTCTGAACAAAACCGAGAGTTTAAAAACCAAGGGATTACTGGGCAATTCAAACACCTTTTTCCGAAGGAAGGCAGTGAATGGACAGCAGATATCAATTACAATCAAGTAAATTTCGATGGCGATAGTCACTTTTCTAGTGTATATGATAATGGTTATGGCACTAATGAAAGACAGGTCAATCTGGGACAGGGGAGTTTCTTCACCGCTCAGACTGATTTTATTTACATCCTCGGTAAAGATTTAAAATTGGAAGGTGGCTTGAAAACCATTTTGAGAAAAAATACCAATAATAACAATAATACTTACTTGGATCCCAGCACCAACGAATGGGTTGCTAGAACTCAACTTTCTGATCAATTCGAATTCGACGACCAAATTTTGGCTGCTTATCTTCAGGCTGGTAGATCATTTGGAAAATGGGGGTTACAAGTGGGATTACGGGCGGAAAGTAGTGATTTTACAGGTAGATTAACTGCGTTGGATTCTTCATTTAACATCAGTTATCCCATTAGTTTATTCCCCAGTTTTTTTGCAACCCGTCAATTAAATGAAACCGATCAGATTCAGATAGCTTATACCCGTAGAATCAATAGGCCTAATTTCTTTCAAACAATGCCCTTTACGGATTTTTCAGATTCCCTTAATTTAAGAAGAGGAAATCCGGCTTTATTACCTGAGTTTACCAACTCCATGGAAATATCGTATCAGAAAATTTTCGAGAAAGGCCATAATCTTTTGGTTTCGGTTTACTACAAACAAGCCAATAATTTGATTGCAACCTATCAATTTGCCGAGCCCATTGCCAATAGCGAAAATCAAGTCATCATTAATTCTTATGCCAATAGCAATAGTGCTGCTGCATATGGGGCAGAAATCACCTTGAAAAATAGCTATGGAGGTTGGTTGGATATTACCACTAATGTGAATTTATTTCAAGCAAAAGTAGATGCTTCCAATGTAGAACAGGATTTGGAAATCAGCAGACTTAGTGGATTTCTTAAGGAGACTGTACAAATCACCTTGCCTAAAAATTTCTCCTTTCAATTAAACGGGGAATATAGAACTAGAGCTTCATTTACCCCTTCTAGTAATAATGGGATGTTTGGAAGAGGCTCCTCCCAAAACACCGCGCAGGGATACACCAAAGAACTATGGTTTGTCGACGCCTCAATACGCAAAGCATTTGCCAATAATAAAGCCTTTTTAACATTGAGCGTTCAGGATATTTTCAAAACTCGAAAATTTGGTTCTTACACCAACTCCGAATTCTTTATCCAAGATTCTTATAGATTGATGAATCCACAGTTAGTGAGGGTAAATCTATCATACCGATTTGGAAAAATGGATGCTTCCTTATTTAAGAGAAAGAACAATCGAGTGAACATGGAAGGTTCGGATATGATGGGTGGTTAATTATTAGTAGTACATTGCGTCCTCAAATAAAAAATCCAGAACATGCAAAAAATCAATCTGTCTATTCTAATTTCTAGTGCCTTATTTTTCTCTGCCTGCCAAAAAGATGAAGAAATGGTTCTTGATTGTAATGCTTTTGAGTGGGAATACGAAGGAAGTGGCGCCCCCGTTAATTGGACCGGTTGTTTTTTAGATTGCGGAGGCCAAGTTCAATCCCCTGTTAATATTGCAAACTCAGTAGAAAATGGACAGCTTTCCTCTTTAATACATTCTTATGAAAATGCCGCATTCGAATTTTTCAATAATGGTCATACCGTGGAGTTCGAGTATGAAGCAGGAAGTAATCTGATTTTCGAAGGAATTCCCTATGAATTACTTCAATTTCACTTTCATACTGGATCAGAACACCAATTAAATGGTCGCCAATATCCTATGGAAATCCATTTGGTTCATAAAAATGTTGCAACAGGTAACCTCGCTGTAATAGGGGTATTTTTCGAAGAGGGAAATGAAAATTCATTTTTAGAAAAATTGGGGACTACTCTACCTATTGAAAATGAAAGAATTTCAAAAAGCGAAGTGCTGAACGTTAAAGAGGTGCTGCCTACCGATGGAAGTTACTATACCTATGGTGGGTCCTTAACTACTCCACCTTGTTCAGAAATTGTCAATTGGGTAGTAATGGAAAATTCCGTTGAAGCTTCTCCTCAACAAATTGAACGATTTCATGAGGTATTACGTGACAATTACCGTCCATTGCAGGCGATTAATGGCAGGAGTATTAGTCATTACATTCAATAATGACTAATGCACCATTAACTTTTTGGTAGCAAAGCGATATGCTGAACTAATTTTCACCAGATATAACCCCTTTTTTAAATCATCTAAAATAACCGATGCGCTTAAAGGAGTGCTGCTGATCAATCTTCCTTGCATATCAAAAATTTGTATTTGAATTTCCTGTTGTGAAGGGTTATCCATCCAAATCCTAACTTCTCCTCCAGAAGTTGGATTTGGGTGAATAATCAGGGAATTTGCCCAACTTTCATCGTAAACTGCAGTAGAAGCGTTACAACCATTAGCGTTTTGTAGCTGTCCCCTTAGCCCAGATAATACCGCCCTCATCCTATTGCTTTGTCCTTTGGTAAACATCACTGCACAGGCATCATCTACGTAATCCATATAATTCATATACATTTCGCCATTTGGACCCGATCCACATTCATTATTTGGACGGTGAGGAAAAGTAGGGCAATCGTAATTATCCTCTTCCGCTGGAACCGTATCTCCCACCTTATCATCTCCACAAAATTCATCTCCCCATATATGCCATAAATTTAACCAATGACCTACTTCATGAGTAGCTGTTCTACCCATTGCTCCTTCAAAATCCTCAGAACCAGCGGTACCAGTTCGCCCAAACACTCTATGGTCGATAACTACTCCATCATATTCTCGATAGTCCTCTAATTCGTCCGGGAATGAAGCAAATCCTAAAGTCTCACCGTCTCCTTCTACCACATAAATATTCAAATATAGGTCTGGATTCCAATTATCTTTTCCTCCTCTGTTACTGAAAAAGATATCGTCGTAATTATTATCATTCCAACTGGTTTTATTGGTCTTATTCCGAGTTATCCCGGAAGTCAACCCACCACTTGGGTCTAGTGATGCTAAGCAAAATTCAATTTGTACATCTTCTGTTAAAGCTGAAAAAGGATGATTATTTGTTAATCTATCCGAATTTTTCTTTCTAAAATCTTCATTGAGAACATCTAATTGAGATTGAATTTGTTCCTCAGAAATATTTTGATGGTTTTTATTCCAAATCACATGAACCACCACGGGAATATTTATGATTTCTTGTTTTTTGATATTGCTTCTTTCTTTTTGATGAACCCATTGCCAGATTTTTAAGTCAGATTCCTGAATTTTATCATTAAGTTCAGGGTTAGAGGAAATTCTCTTTGCTAACCGCTTTTGAGATATGCATTTTTGAGCTTGAGAAATAGAAGTCAAAGCACAAAAAAGCAACATTAAAATATTCCGCATCTTTTTAAATAAATATACCAAAATATCCTCAATTGTAGTGAATTTTTGGTTTTAACCCAATCGAATGAGGGCTTCCAAATCGGCAAGCGTATTGGCTTCGGTTAATTTCTTATCCTTTCGCCATCTCAGGATTCTAGGAAACCTAACTGCTATCCCACTTTTATGCCGAGAAGATTTTTGAATTCCCTCAAAAGCGATTTCAAAGACATAATAGGGACGCACACTTCTAACTGGGCCGAATCGCTCTAGCGTATTTTGCCGAATCCACGCAGTTAAGATCTTAAATTCATTATCGGTCAATCCGGAATAGGCCTTTGCAAAAGGGATTAATTGGTCGCCTTTCCAAACTCCAAAGGTATAATCGGTATAGAGATTTGCTCGTCTTCCATGACCCCTTTGGGCATAGATCATTACCGCGTCGATGGTCAAGGGATCCACCTTCCATTTCCACCAATCTCCCTTTTTCCTACCTGACAGATAAGGAGCATTTTTCCTTTTTAACATCAGTCCTTCACTCCATTGATCGCGCGCCTTTTCCCGAAGGGGCAACAAGTCATCCCAATGCTCAAAATGAACTTCTGGGGAAATCATCAATGGATTCGAAGTCTCCTCCTTAACGCTGGCCACCAACTCTTCCAAAATTTCACGCCGCTCCTGCAATGGTAGCTCTCGACAGTCCTTTTCCTGCCATTCCAGCACATCATAAGCATAAAAAACTACTGGTATTTTTTGCATCAAACTGCTACTGACAGTTTTTCGTCCTATCCTGGTTTGTAGTTCCTGAAAAGGTAGAGGTTTGCCCTCTTTGTAGGGTAAAATTTCACCATCCAATACCGTTCCGTTGGGTAGGATCTCCTTGAGGATATCGAACTCGGGAAACTGATGAGTGACCAACTCCTCGCCTCGAGACCAAACAAAAATTTGCCCCTCTCGCTGAATGATCTGACCTCTTATACCATCCCATTTGTATTCCACTTGCCAATTTTCTTTATTGCCAAGGTCTGAAGGTATCCCCTCTAGTGGATGAGCCAAATAAAAAGGATAGGGTTGAGAAATATTTTCCTTGGGATCGGGAGACAAAACCAACTGCTGATAATTCACTGTATCGGGAGTCCAATCCCCCATGAGCCGATGCATAAGCGTATTCTCTTCTATCTGGGTCTGAATCGATAGCGCACGGACCATCAACTTTTGACTCACACCCAATCTGAATCCTCCCGTGATTAGTTTGTTGAAAACAAACCGTTCCATCAAATCCAATTGATCCCATGCGCTTAGTATAGCGCGTTTTTTTTCCTCTTCTTCAAGTTGGGCAAGGTCTTTAATCCATTGAATCCAGTAGGATAGCGAATGATCCCTTTTTTTCTGTTGCGCCTTCGGCAAAAGTAACCCAATCGTCTCTGCCAAATCACCCACCACATGATAGGACTCTTCAAATAACCAATCTGGAAGGCCTGCTATTTCAGCAGACCAGCTTCTTAAAAGAGAAACTTTTACTGTCCTTTTAGGCCGTTTATGCGATAAAATTGCAATCGTCCAAAGGCGATCTTCTTCATTGGCTTTTTTGAAGTACCCCGCTAAAGCCTGAACCTTCTCATTGGTCTTGTTGGTTTGATCTAACTGTATGACTAACTCGGCAAATTGCTTCATTCTTGTTCCATTTTTTCATCAACAGAACCCTCCCCAATTTCTGCCAATTCGCCTTCATAAGCTGTTTGTTCCGTCCTGGCATCCAGACCTTTTTCTTGTAACCACTTACTAAAAATTGTCGTATAACCATGCGTAACAATAACCTTTTCAGCTCCCGTGCCCTCCACTACTTGATTCAATCCCTCCCAGTCTGCGTGGTCACTCAAGATGAAACCTCGATCTGCAGCTCGCCTTCTTCTAGCTCCTCTCAATGCCATCCAACCCGAAGTAATGGCTAAAGAATACGGTTGAAACTTTTTAACCCAAGAAGAGTTGATGGCATTAGGGGTCGCTACCACCAATGCTCCTTCAAAAATAGATTTTTTCATCTCAGCTCTCACCTTGGTGGTAGGCTGAATTCGAAGACCTTGACGGCGCAGCACTTGATTCGTGTTTTCTACCGCCCCATGGGTATAAATAGACCCTATGGATGCATCCACGCCATTGATTATTCGCTGCGCTTTTCCCAGCGCATAAGAACTGATAATGCTTACCTTCCCGGCTGATTGATTATCCCTCCACCATTGATTGATTTGCTCAAAAACTAATTTGGGATTTTGCCACCTGTATATCGGCAAGCCAAAAGTAGATTCTGTGATAAAAGCATGGCAGCGAACCAATTCAAAAGGTTCAGAGACTCCATCATCTTGAGGTTTATAATCCCCAGATGCTACCCAAATTTGGCCCTTGTAAGCTACCCTAATTTGAGCAGATCCAACAATATGCCCAGCAGGATGAAAAGAGAACTCCACTCCATTGACCCTGAGGGTTTCGCCATATGCCAAACTTGAAATTTGGATATTGCCCAATCTGTACTTTATAACGGGCTTAGCCGAATGCGTACATATATATTGTTGATTGCCCCACCTGGAGTGATCTGCATGACCATGAGTAATCAAAGCTCGAGGTACTGGTTTCCACGGATCTATAAAAACATCAGCAGGTGGACAGTAAATTCCACTATCTGTAAACACCAATAAATCCCCTTCACTCATTTTGAAACAGGCTTTAGGATAGAAACCCTAAAGGTGGTAAATTGCTCAAAATAACCCAAAACATTTCACTTATTATGGATCAACCTACCCACTATTGTCAATATGTATCCAACTTACCTCAAGATAATCTCCATAAAATTTATCACGATACCCAATATGGCCGACCAATCAATGAGGATAATCAATTGTTTGAACTGTTAATCCTAGAAATTAATCAAGCAGGACTGTCCTGGAATACCATTCTACAAAAAAGAAAAAATTTCTATTTGGCTTACGATAATTTTCACCTCCCTACAGTAGCTCAATACGGAGAAAAAGAAATAAATAGATTATTGGGGGACTCGGGTATTATTAGAAATCAATTGAAAATAAAAGCCGCTATCCATAATGCACAAGTAATAACCAAACTAATTGGGCAATATGGCTCTTTTAAAAATTGGTTGGACCAACACCAAACCTTAACCCATCAAGAATGGACTAAACTTTTTAGGAGCACCTTCAAATTTACCGGACCCGAAATTGTAAAAGAATTTTTAATGAGTTCCGGTTACCTAGAAGGTGCCCATACCACCGACTGTCCAATCTACAAGGAAATACTAAGACATAATCCCCCTTGGACTCTAGTTTAAAGCGTTTTCAGATACTGAATACTCTTTTCTATACTCTGCAATGGCTCTATTCCTTGAAAAGCATCCTGCTCTACATAAAAATATTTCATTCCTGAAAGCCCTTGTTTTTTGAAAATCTTAGGCCAATCAATAGTGCCAGAACCTACTGGAGCAAAAAACTGTTCCTCTGTAGCTGTCATATCCTTTACATGCCACAGTTGAACTCTTCCCTTATTCGCCCTCATAAATTCAATTGGATCGAACCCAGCCTTGGAAATCCAATAAATATCCATTTCCAATTGGACTATTGATGGATCTGTTTCCTCCAGAAAAATATCCATTACGGTCTTGCCATCAAAACTATTCTCAAATTCAAAGGCATGATTGTGGTAGGCAAATTTTAACCCGGCATTAGTGGCAACCTCAGCAGACGTATTGAGTAATTCGGCCACTCGCTTACAGGCATCTGCACTTTCGTATTCATTGGGCAATAAATAAGGACATACAATATACTCCTGACCTAAAGCCACCGCATCTTCTACTACTTTTTCCCATCCGTTAACCAATGTCCCTTTTTGTTCTGGATTATTCTGACCGGTCCCAATATGACTGGAAGTAGCTTTGAGACCTGAATCTGCCAGTACTTTTTTGAATTCTGGAATAGAAAATCCAAAATATTTGCCATCGCTATAGGCAAACAACTCCACATGATTGTAGCCCAAAGCACCTACTTGTTCCAGTACCTGTTGTGGATTCTTAAATAAAATATCTCTTAGGGTGTACAACTGGACCCCAAAAGAAGTCATAGCTTTGTCAAAAGGAAGGGCATTTAACGATCCTTTTGCCATAAGCAAACCTGTTCCTCCGAGGACGGTTTGATGTAGAAATTTTCGTCTATTCATTGTCTTTATGATTTAGTTTTTCGAAGTAGTAAAACACCAAAGTACCCAAACCAATTAAGAGTCCCAAAAACTCTCTGGTAAACTCAATATGGGGCTCTTCGGCTTTCATACTTCCTGTGATGGTTGGCATACCTAGTTCAACCCAATTCAAAAATTCAGGTAAAATCAAAAATAATTCTATCAGGCAAACCGCCATACCAGCTAATAAAATAACCTTTCGTATGGGTCGGAAGTTTCTAATAATGGCTACCATTCCTATATAGCTATACAATGCTACCCAAAAGTAAGGATCCGGGTCATTCAATTGCACCAGAGCAAAAAGAAAAAATAGACCTGCAATCACATAATTTCTATTTTTCATAAAATGGATTTAAAATTCTAAACGCCAACTCAATAATGGAATAATACCCAACTGGTACTTTTCAACTAAAGTGCCTTGTAAAACATCGTAATAGCTAAAAGCTACATTTTGCGCATTCGTTAGGTTTTGAATATCTATCGAAAAAGTACTCACTTTACCCGGTTTATTTCGCTTAACATACCAACGTAGATCCACTCTAAAGAACCCAGGCAATTGGTCTTGGAAGGCATTTTCCAAATCGTAAATAGTTCTCCCAAAATCTTGTGAAGCGGCCAAATCTATTGGGGTAGCCCTAAAACCACCAGTATTGACTATTCGAATATTCCATCCATGAACCCGCTCTAAACCAGCTGCCTTTTGTTTGCGCCATTCCTTCCCCAAGGTCGCATTAACCGTATATTGGCCATTATACCTGCTATCTCTTGTAATTCCATCGCTACCCTCGTATTTCGCATCATATACCGTAGCGTTCAAAAGGTAGTAAAGGTTATTCTGCATAAACTTTCTGAGGCTTATTTCCACCCCTATATTTTGTCCAGTTCCCTCATTAGCCAATTCATAGCCGGGGATTTCTTCCAAAAGATTAATTGCTGAAAAGGCATTGGATAAATTGGCTGCTACTGGGATGTTAAATAGCTTCTGATAAAATAAATTTGTTTGAAGTGACACCCCCTTTCCCAAGTTTTGATCCCAACCCGCTACCACGTGATGGGCTCGACTCATTTTAGGCGTAGCACCGACTACATCTCCAAAATACAATACGCTAGGTTGCAACTGACTGTGCATCCCATAGGAAGCGAAAAAAGCAGCGTTAGTAGTCGCCTGGTATCCAATTTGAACCCGGGGTTCTACATAAAAATCTTCCGTCAGAGAGAAAGAAGTCAAATGTATTCCTCCATTTATTCTCCATTTTTGACCATTGTGTTCCACCGTTAAGTAGGGGCTGGTCAACCAACCGTCTGTGGACGCCAAACTATTCGCAGAAACTTCATTTGAAAATGCGCCTCCGGCAAAAGAAGTATTGGTTAGATTCAGCCCTCCTTTTATAAGCGTTCCGCCTCCTAAGTCCGAACTGTATTCACTCTTAATGGCCACCTTGCTTTGGTTGTTAAAATTTTGAGCTGTTTCAATAATTTTGTAATTATTCGGATCTAATTGCTGATCCAATCGCTCTGTTTGCATACTCGATAAAACTATAACCGTATTCAAAACGCTGTTGCTCCCAACTGGCTGAATCCATTTGGCTCCTAATGCGCCCGTCATAGAGCTAAAGGTAATATCTCGGTTGTCCTTTTCTACCTCCCATAAAGCGGCATCTCTTTGGGCTTCAAATATATTTTTGCTGTTTCCACCCATTCCAAACAAAGAAATACTTCCGCCTGATTGTATCAGTGGAAAGTTTAAATGGAAGGACAAATCTTGAAATGAAATGGCTTCGTCCCCTAAGTCCACCCCCATAGCGGACAACAATCCCACTGTCGAATACCTGTAATTAGCTAAAAATGAACTGCCGGAAGATTTAGACAAAGGGCCTTCCGCAGCAAGATCAATTCCGATGAGGCCAGCTTGAACGGTATATTCCTTTTGTTCGTTGTTCCCCTTTCTAAAATTCATATCCATGATTGCAGATAAAGCGTTACCATATCCAGCTGCAAAAGCTCCATTCATAAATTGAGAAGTAGATAACATTTGGGCACTCAACATATTCACTCCACCCCCATTTTGAGTAACCCTATCTGTTCCTGTTCCTGCATTGGGGGTGTGGTTGGGGTTGACAATTTCTACTCCCTCTAATTGCCAAGAGAGCATATTGGGTGAATTTCCTCTTACTGATATGCCATTGGCTTGGTCGTTATCTCCCACTACTCCTGGCAACAGGGTGACCAATCTAGCAGGATCGTAAAATGTAGCGGGAAATCTAAAGACTTCTTCTATCGTAATGGTTTGAATCCCAGGAACAGCTCTTTTAAGTGTATAAGGGTCCGCAGTCACCTCTACTGCATCGAGTGAGGTAGCTATTGGAGAAAGAGGGATTTCAATCACTAATTCTTTACCCGTTTCAACTAATAATTCAGGTATGAAATAGGGTTGATATCCTAAAAACCTTACTAATAGGGTATATCTCCCAGGCTTAACCCCTTCCCATCTGAATGTGCCATCTTCATTAGAAACCACCGGAGTTATATCACCGTTTAGCTCTAATGTAGCACCGTCCAAAGACCTTTGAGTAACCTGGTCTAGAACCACTCCTCTCACCACAGACGAAAGGGATTCATTTTGAGCGTTAATGGAGGTAACAATTGAAAAAAATAAAATCAAAAATAAAGTCTGTTTCATTCTAATTAGAACTTAAGTTTAAAACGGAAAGATAGTATATTGTACATCTTATGCAACAAATCTTTTTTCACGTAGGATTGGGTAAAGTCGCTTCAACTTATTTGCAATATGCGTTTTTCCCTAAATTAACTGGAGTTCAATACATTCAAAGAACCCGTTATAAAAAAGCACCCCAAATTATAAAAAAATCAAAAGCTTCCACTATTTTGATAAGTAGGGAGTTTGATCAACAATTGGAAGAAGAGTGCCGCTGGTTTTCCTCTTACTATCCCAATACTCATATTATTATGCTTCTTCGCCGCCACGATAGCTGGATCGCATCTCAATACAGAAGGTTTGTAAAAAACGGAGAATCCATGACTTTTCTAGAATTTTTAAACGTACATGACGATTCAGGTAGGTGGAAGATAAACGACTTAAAATATTTTGATAAAATTCAAATCCTTCAAAAATATTTTCCCGAAGGGAAAATTCTGATTGGATTTTATGAAGACCTCAAACAACAACCTTTTCATTTCTTCAGAAAATTAGCGGATTTTATAGGGGCTGATTTTAAAAATGAAGATATTTCTCTCAATACTATTCACAGTTCTTATAAGGAGAAGCAACTGAAAGTGATGCGGGCAATTGGCAGGAAAATTTTCACACAAAACCCCACCTTTTCTACCAATCCATTCTGGTTCTGGGTTCAAAGGAGATCGAGACTTTGGGCTTGTTACCTCATCCTCTATCCTAGTTTACTGCTGCCCAGCAGTTGGTTCAGCTCCGAACCTTTAATTGATCCTGAAGAACTTAAAGCCGTAAAAGATTATTTTGCAGATGATTGGACTGCTGTCCAAGAATGGGCTACGCACCATAACCCTTAAAATTAAATAACATGAAATTTTATACTTTTTTTATGCTGGCCATGGTTTTCGGAACGGTATCGTTAGCTCAAAACTCCAATGCCGATCAAGAGGAATGGATTCAACTTTTTAATGGTGAAAACCTGGATGGATGGATTCCAAAAATCAGAGGATTTGCTGCTGGGGAAAATGCTTATGAAACCTTTAGAGTTGAAGATGGACTACTTCAAGTGAGATACGATCAATATCCATCTTTTGATGAAACCTTCGGTCATTTGTTTTACGACCAATTTTTTGATTACTACAAACTTAAGGTAGTTTACAGAACCGTGGGAGAACAAGTCGCTAATGGGCCAGGTTGGGCACTTAGAAACAACGGGATGATGCTACACTGCCAACACCCAAATAATATGGGTCTCAACCAGGATTTTCCGATATCCATTGAAGTGCAGTTATTAGGTGATGACGGTAGCGGAAAAAGGAGTACGGCCAACCTTTGTACCCCAGGCACGAATGTTTACTACCAAGGGCAATTTGATACCCGACATTGTATCAATTCTACCTCTAAAACATATCCCCATGAAGAGTGGGTAGAATTGGAAGTCATTGTGATGGGTGATTCTATCGTCCAACATATAATGGAGGGCGAAGTGGTTATGGAATATGAAAAATTACAAGTAGGTGGTGGGGCCGTTAACGAACTATTACCGGATCAAAAAATAGATGGCCAACCTCTAATAGGTGGTTTGATTTCCATTCAGGCAGAAAGTGCTCCATTTGATTTCAAAACCATTGAAGTATTGCCATTGAAAGGGTGTATGGATCCGGACAGTCCGAATTTTAGACCTTATTATTTGGTGAATGATTCGGAGAAGTGTAAGTAAAGTTTTTTAATGGATTCCTAGGTCTTTATTCAAACCTATCAGTAAACGCAGAGAATGATTATAGTCAGGTTTTAAATAAACTTAGTCGCTTTTAGATATACTACCTTTAAAAAGTATATTAAAGGTAATTGAAAAAAGATTTTAGGTATGGAGGGGTTGGTGTTTTTAGTTTGGAAATGATTTTAGGCAAGTTACTTTGTCAGATGGTTTGAGTTTTCAATTCCTTTGCTTTATAATTTCCAACATAAGATCCCTCAGAGAAATGGCAGTTACTCCATTCCCTAAAGAAATCTGTTCAGATCCAGAGTAAACTACATATTTCCTAGATGGCTTAACGTCATTAGTTGCTATATGAAATCCTTTACTCAAAATGGGAAGTGAGCTTCTTTTTATTTCTATGGCCCATTTTTCCTTTCCATAAAATTCAAGTAAAAGATCAATTTCTGCCCCCCCAGGAGTACCGTAAAAAAATGGAAGTACTCCTTGTGGAACCACTGATAGAAGATTTTCTATCACAAAACCCTCCCAACTTCCCCCTACTACAGGGTGACCCAATAAATGATTAAAATCAGAAATATTCAAAAGGGCATGTGTAATACCACTATCTCGAATATATATTTTTGGACTGCGCACCAGTCTCTTTCCCACATTATTTGTCCATGGCTTTAATCTTCGAATCAATAACAAGTCAGTCATCAAATCGGTATATCTTCCTATCGTTACTCCCGATACATCCAGATTTCTGCCTAAGTTAGTCGAATTTAATACCCCACCCTGGTGATGCGCTAGCATGGTCCAAAATCGTTCTAATGTTTCAGCCGGAATCCTAGGCCCAAGTAAAGGGATATCCCTTTCTAAATAAGTTTTTATAAAATCCCGCCTCCATGACATACTATCCCTTTCCGTGTTAGCCAGCAGACTTTCTGGAAATCCTCCTCTAACCCAAAGGGAATTCACCTCATTATGTTCTAAAGCATTAATTACTAAAAGTTCAAGATATGCAATTCGGCCGGCTAAAGATTCACTTGATTGTTGGATTAATTCGTTAGAAGCAGATCCGAGAAATAGAAATTGTCCAAATTTATTGCCCTTTCGCCTTTCTTGATCGATAATACCTCTCAATGGGGCAAAGACCTCGGGCAATCTTTGGATTTCATCCAGAATGATAAGTTTGTCCCGGTTAGCTTCATGAAAGCTAACGATGTCGCGTACTTTCATCAAATCCAAACTGTTTTCTAAATCAAGATATATAGAAGGAATGGAAGATGCTATTTGAAGGGCAATTGTGGTTTTACCTACTTGTCTAGGACCTAACAAAGCAACAGCGGGACTTCTTTGAAGCGCTGAATGTATGGATGGTTCTATTATTCGCTAAATCATCTATGCAAATCTAATATTAAATGTTAGATTTGCATAGATGTAAAAAATTAATCGTTGGAAAGATACCGCCTTCCAATTACAGTTTCACGAATAACTAGGCAAAAAAATAAACAGGTGGACAGATTTTGTCCACCTCGGAAACTTTAGTAATTATGCCTCACAGCTTGTGCAACTCACTATATTAGAAACAAATTCTTTACTTACACTCTGACTTCTCTGATAGTAAAGGGTTTTAACCCCTAACCTCCAAGCCTCTATGAGCAACTGATTGACATCTCGAACAGCTAAATTGTGAGGAATATTGAGGTTTAAACTTTGGGCTTGATCAATATACTTTTGACGAATAGATGCCTGTTGGATGATTTCTAGCTGGCTGGTCTCTTTGAAAGTTTTGAAAATAGCTTTTTCACTTTCCGATAATCCTTCCAAATGCTGAACACTTCCCTGATTCAACATAATGCTTCTCCAGGTTTCTTCCGTATCCATATTTTTTTCAGCCAATAATTCTTTCAAGTACTTATTCTTCCGCATAAAATTACCTTTAGATAGGCCCGCTTTATAATAATTACTGCTGAAGGGCTCTATCCCCGGAGAAGTTTGACCTAAAATAGCAGAAGATGAAGTAGTAGGCGCAATCGCCAATAAGGTGGTATTTCTTCTGCCATAATCCTTTAAAACATCTGGTTCCCCGTAGATATTAGCTAAGGCCTTACTGGCATCCAATGATTTCTTTTGCATCAATTTGAAGATTTCATTGGTCAACTGCTTAGCCTCCATACTTTCGAATGGAATCATATTCTTTTGAAGATAAGAATGCCAACCCATGACCCCAAGTCCTAAGGCTCTATGCCTTTTGGCAAATCTATTAGCTGACGCCAGATAATGGTTACCTTCCGTTTTGACAATAAACTCCTGCATTACGGCATCTAAAAAGAAAATCGCCATTTGCACCGCATCTGTATCTTTCCACTCGTCGTATAATTCTAGATTCATAGAGGAAAGACAGCAGACAAAAGATTCCTCACTATTAGAAGGCAGTGTAATTTCGGAACACAAATTACTCGCGTGAATGGTCATCTTTTTATCGATGTACACCTCGGGTTTGAATCTATTCACATTATCAGTGAAAAAGATATAAGGAAGTCCCTTTTGTTGACGACTTTCCAACACTTTTGCCCATATCTCCCTTTTTTCCATATCCCCATCAATCATTTCCTGCATCCAATAATCTGGGACACAAACTCCAAAGAACAGGTTCTGTATGGGGTTTCCAATATTTTTGATGTCGAGGAATTCCTTAATATCGGAGTGATCGATATCCAAATAAGCCGCAAAAGCTCCCCTTCTCACACCACCTTGAGATATAGTATCCATAGCGGTATCAAATAGTTTCATAAAACTTACCGCTCCACTACTTTTACCGTTATCTGTTACTGCACTACCTCTTTCTCTAAGTTCACCAAAATAACCCGAGGTCCCTCCACCAATCTTAGTTTGCATAATCACTTCCCCAAGTTTGTGGGTGATGCCTTCTATGTCATCTGGAACATGCACATTGAAACAAGAAATAGGTAATCCCCTCTCCGTTCCCATATTGGCCCAAATAGGACTACTCAAACTCATCCATCCACGCTCCACAATCTCAATAAATCGCTCTGCTAATTCAGGTTTATATAACCTCTTCGCTGCAGCATTGGCAACTCGCTCAATAGCAGTTTTAACTGTTTCACCCTTTAAAAGGTAACCTCTATTTAAAATTTGTTGACTCTCTTCATTGAGCCACCAAAGCCGCTCCCTTGTTTGTTTCTTTGCTACCATAAGACCCTTAAATCGTTAATTAGTTTTAAAATAAATCTGCTGCCGTTATACTCTTGTCGTGCTTGGTATAATCAACTGGTCTTTTAGCAAAAAAGTCATCCAAACTGTTCGCAAAAATTTCCTCTTCAAACCATGCCATTGGTTGATAGTGATGGTCCGAAACATAATAAACTTTATTAAGCCCAATTTTTTCTAAACTCTCATCCAACCTGAACTTCATAAAGTTTAACAAATCGCTCTTGGAAATATCTTTTAATTCACCCTTTTCAAAAATCCAATCCAAAATCTCGGATTCCACCTCAATGGAATGCATCACTACCTCTCTTATTTCAGCTTGAGTCTCCTCGTCAAAATACTCGGGAAATTCCTCTTTGATTCTGTTGATGATATAAATTCCAGCATTCGCATGAACCTGCTCATCAACTGAAGTCCAAGCGATGATATTGCTGATGTTTTTCATCAATCCTTGAAAACGGGTAAAGGATAGAATGATGGCAAATTGGCTGAAAAGAGAGACGTTTTCTATGAGAATGGAAAACAGAATGAGTGAGAAAACATACTTCCTTGGATCGTTTGATTTAGTGTTTCTTAGTGCGAAGGATAAATAATCTATTCGCTTTTTGATTACAGGAGTGTTTATTAGTTGTTCAAACTCATTCCGATATCCCAATACGTCTAATAATCTTGAATAAGCCTCAGAGTGTCTGAATTCACATTCAGCAAAAGTACTCCCCAAACCATTGAATTCTGGTTTGGGTAAATGAGCGTACAAGTCACCCCAAAACGACTTTACATTTACCTCAATTTGTGCAATTGCTAGTAAACTTCTCTTAACAATTAATTTTTCCGCCTCTGTCAGGTGCGAATGAAAATCCTGAACATCAGCTGTAAAATCAACCTCTGAATGCACCCAGAAAGACCGGTTTATGGCTTCCGTGAAATTGAATATCTCAGGATATTCAAACGGCTTATAATTGATCCTCTTGTCGAAAATACTCATTGATGGCGTTTTTTTAGGTTAAAAAATGCGACAAAAAGTGATCAGTCCAAAAGATTGCACCCTAACACGTTGGATTTCAGTATCAGTAGCAAACCATCGAACTTTTCCTTTTTATAATAAAGTAAAAGTTAATTACCAATTAAATCACAACACTACGCTCGACATTTTTTTGTGTTAAAAAGCCAAATGAAAGCGCTGTAATCAAATTTTGGTTTCTCTTAATGTGTTTGTATTACAAAAATATTTATTTGTTAGGATGTGGTTAAAAAAGTTATCCACACCTTGTGGAAAATGTACCTTCCACTACCTGGATCTGGCGTTTTCTTTCTGTAGCGGGATAATGTCAGTCCCTTCAAATAAAGGTCTTCCCAGCAAGTGTTCTGCAAAATAGTTCCCTTGTAGCCAGAAAAAATATTCTGTCATATTTCCAAAACCATGTCTTTGGCCGGGTAGTAGAAAGAAGTCAAATCTTTTATTGGCTTTTATCAAAGCATTAGCTAATCTAATCGTGTTAGCAGGATGCACATTATTATCAATATCTCCGGTACAAATCAATAATTTACCTTTTAGATTCTTCGCTAATTCTGAGTTCTTCTCTATAGAATACTTAAAAGTAATATTTCCATCCTTATCAGTAATTTCTTCTACCCCATGATGTTTCTCACTCCACCATCGGTTATAAATATTATTTTCATGATTACCAGCTGAAGAAACGGCCACTTTGAAAAAATCAGGATAAACCAACATGGCTGCAGTAGACATGAAGCCTCCTCCAGAGTGTCCAAATATTCCGACCTTTTCGATATCTATAAAAGAATGCCGAACAGCTAATTGTTCAATAGCTACTTTTTTGTCTTCTAAACCATAATCCCTTAAATTACCATATCCATAATTGTGATACCATTTACTTCTACTTGGATGTCCGCCACGATTCCCAATAGTTACCACAATAAAGCCTATCTGAGCCAGCCGGTCTAACCGATCCATTCTCGCAGAAAAAGTTTTATTTACCGCTTCAGTTTGAGGTCCAGGATACACATAAGCTAATACAGGGTAATGCTTTGTACTATCGAAATCAAATGGCTTGTATATAACCCCATATAAATCTGTAATTCCATCACCTGCTTTCACCTGATATGGCTCGGGAAACTGATAGCCGGCAGCAAATAAATTAGCTAAATCCGCTTCCTCCAATTGCATAATTACTCTGCCTCTACTGTCCAACAAACTAGACCTAGGAACTGTATTTACCCTAGAATAATTACTGACAAAGTATTTCCCGTCATCATTTACATTTACGTCATGACTGTAATTGCCCTTATTAAGTAATTGCAACCCTGTACCATCTAGATTAACCCGATACAAATGCTGATAGTAGGGGTCTTCCCCCTCTTCTTTGCCATTGGCCTCAAAATATAATACCCGATTGGTTTCATCCAAATGAACTATATTTTCACAATGCCAGGGCCCCTTGGTTATTTGCCTAATGAGCTTCCCTTCTTGATTATATAAATAAAAATGAGCCCATCCATCGCGCTCAGACCAATGTACTATCTCTCCCGTTTTAAGTAAATATGGATTTCGGGTTTCTACATAAGTATTTAAGCGTTCCTCAATCACCACTTCCTCAATTCCCGTAGCCACTGCTACCCGAACTAAATCAATCCTCTTTAAATCTCTGCTGGTCCTATAGAGGTAAACGAATTCTCCCGAGGAATCTAACCAGGTTCTAAACCTCCTTTTGTCGTCTCTTGACGACGGCTTAGAAGGACTTGATAATACTGAAAGCGTCTGGTCTTTGAACGCCTCCAAAACCCAATCAGTTTTTTCTTCTCCTTTGGCGGTAAACAAATGAATATGTCCTTTTGGGGCATTGGATTCTCCCGGCATGTGATACTTATAAGTTTCCAAAGTAGGCCTTGGGTTCGCCACCGAATTGATCACCCATAAATCATCCACAGTTCTATAATCCGTCCTTTCCAATGTGAACGCATCGCCTCGTGGTGACCAGGTAACCCACACCCTTTCGCGCTCCTTGGGCTCATCTGCATTAGTCTTTCCTCTTCCTGTCCCATTGGCACTGTATGAGAAATATTCTTCACCATCCTCAGTAAGCTGAATCTCTACTATAGTAGAGTCTTTCTCGTCTATCAAGGCCTTCTGGTAATTCTCCCAATCCATTTTATATAGATTGTGCTCCTTGGAATATAGCACATAACTCGTGTCGGGAGATACACTAGCCCAATCTAAATCATCTTTAGGTCTTTCATAGATGGTATCTAACTGTATTTTCTTAGAGGCAACATCGTACAGAAATTGCCATTTTTTGGGTTTCATTTTGGGGGCACCCCCTTTCTTGCCTTCTTCCTGCTTGATTTCCTCCTCCTCTTCTTTTACCAATTTACTGGTGACCTCAAACCTCAGTTGTTTTTCCCCTTCCATCCATTCCAGACGTTCAATCGAAAGGTGCTGTCCATCAAATGGATCTAAGGTCAAGCTGGAAATCTCAGCAGCCAATTGGTCATTATCAAAAAGTAATTTTTTGGTACCTGCAACTGGATTCACTACATAATGGTGGGTCCCTGAGGAAGTTTGATAACTGTACCAAAATCCCTGCCCATTTTTGAACCAATGAGGAGTAACGCTAGTGGAAAAAACCATTCGCTTCAGATGGTCCGGTGAAAACCGACCTGCCAGTTGGGCATTGGGAATTACTTGACCTGATAAGAAACCAGTTACAAGAATCAAGCAGCAAATAAAGAGGGTTTTTCGTTTCATTTCGTCTATCTATTAATCTTAAATCCCTAATAATTTTTTATTTAACTCCGCATCACTCTCATTTCCTGCAAAATCATCAAACGCTTTTTCTGTAACCTGTATAATATGCTGTGCGATAAACTCAGATCCCTCAGCAGCACCCTGTTCAGAACTTTTAATACAACACTCCCATTCTAATACAGCCCAACTGTCATAACCATACTGGGATAATTTACTGAATATAGCACTGAAGTCCACTTGGCCATCCCCTAACGATCTAAATCGTCCTGCTCGATTCACCCAAGATTGATACCCACTGTATACCCCTTGTTTGCCATCCGGATTAAACTCTGCATCTTTTACGTGAAAAGCTTTGATTCTTTCGTGGTAATAATCTATGAATTGAACATAATCTAAACACTGTAATACAAAATGGCTAGGGTCATAATTAATACATGCCCGAGGATGTTCACCTGTCACCTCTAAAAATCTTTCAAAGGTAGTTCCATCAAATAAATCCTCTCCAGGGTGCAATTCATAACAACAATACACCCCTTGATCTTCATATACATCTAAAATAGGTTTCCATCGTTTACCCAACTCCTCAAATCCTTGTTCTACCAAACCTGTTGGTCTCTGTGGCCATGGGTACAAATAGGGCCATACCAAAGCACCTGGAAAGGTAACATGTGCTGATAAACCTAAATTTTTGCTGGCTTTAGCAGCTAACTTAAGTTGATTCGTCGCCCACTCTTGCCTCGCCTTGGGATTGCCGTGAACCTCGGAAGGAGCAAAACCATCGAATTGCAAATCATAAGCTGGATGAACCGCTACTAACTGACCTTGTAAATGGGTAGAAAGTTCCGTTATTTCCAATCCAAAACTTCCAACTTTTCCCTTTAGTTCATCACAATAATCCTTGCTAGTGGCTGCCTTTTCCAAATCAATTAACCTTGCATCCCACGTCGGAATTTGAATTCCTTTATATCCCAAATCAGCCATATATTTACAAATCCCCTCTAAACTATTGAAAGGGGCACTATCGCCCATAAATTGAGCTAAAAAAATTGCTGGTCCTTTGATCGTCTTCATCTCTTAATATTTTGATTATAAATTCTTCCAATTTAATTTCAATAATTGCTTGGTTTTGTTAGAAACCAATAACAAATCTCCCCCCTTTATTTTCCAACTTTTGCTAGGTAAAATCATTCCAGCATTCCCATAAGAACTCAAAGATTCCGGAAGGGAGAGATATCTTAAATTTCCATTGGGAGTTATTTGCCACATCACACTTTTCCCCAAGCGACCTTCAAAGACCCTTAGCTTCTTTACCGAACGGGTCACAAGCTCATTAGCCGGGTGGTCGTTATAGAGAAAATAAATCCCTTCCTCATCTTCAAATGACATGACGGAAAACAAATCTTGTTTGTCAAGAGGTCCCAATTGCCGCTTTGCAATTCGGTGTGCCCAATCCAACTGGTACTCGGGATTCAACTTAACTACTAGTAAATCATTGTACTGAAAAGGTGAAAATTCATAAGTAGGCATCTTGTATTGCTCCCCATAAAGAATTAACGACCCGTCCTTTTGAATTTTTATTGCTCCAGGTATATATGACTCAAAACCATACCTCTGAGGTGAAAAAGAACTTTCTTTGTCCCCTAAGTTATACACCCCATTGTAAGTTTCCTTGCTTATTTGAATTAAATACCGCTCCAAATGATCGGTTTTCATATCATATCGGGTCAAAAATATACCCTCTTGTAACCGCCTGTTCTTGGTTTTATAAAAGGCCATACCATATATAACTTCCTCTTGATTGGTCTGATGAATGATATCAATAAAAACCTTATCCGGAGCATCTAATGGAACAGCTCGGACGTCTGTGGAATTTGGATCCAAGGCTAATATATAATGACGAATATCCTCCTCTTGAATAATCATATCTGGACTAACCCTACCTTCGTAATTTTCACACAACAAATAGGTTTTGCCAGAATTACTAACCTGGCCGCTTTGCAAAAACAAAGTCTCATTATTAAAAGGTAGATTATAGCTGCGCTCCCATAACTTTCCCTCTTCTCTATCGTACACTACTACAGAGAGCCGAGCAGGATCCTGCGGCAAAGGATAACTCCAAGCAAAACACATTAGTTTACTGCTATCTGGAGAAAGACTATACCCAAAAGGAATTCTATACAAACCTGGAGTATAGGCTTCATCAATAAGTTCAGCCTCTTTTTTCTCAAGGTTCGGCAAACTAAACTGCTCTAGAATCAGATGGTTTCGCTTAGGTCCCGGATAATACAAGGAGGTCAATAAATTTAATTGCCCTTGCCAGTAAAAGACCCCCTCCACCTGAACATCCAAACCTTGACGCCTTAAGGAAAAGGCAGTTTCTCCTATGGTACTTAAGTTTTTATCCAACAAAAGCAATCGCATAGATCTTGGCTTTTCGGGTCGGTCTAAAAAAATATGAACCATCAAACCACTGGGTATGGCAAGAATATCCGTTAATTCCCAAGAAGTACGACGATCCTCACCCTCCTTATAAGGGAGTTTTTGCCCATATATTACAGTGGACCATAGCATAGTGAACAAGAAACAACCCAAAATAAACCTCATATCGCGCTTTTTAAAAGGTGCCCCCTTTTTCCAATAATACCCAATGATTAGGATCGATTACAGGTTGAACTCCTTCTTCAAATGTAAGCGTCAACCCCCCTTTGGGAATGATATACCTAGCAATATTACCCGGTTCCATCTCTATCTCAATAGGCATGGTAAAAGTTCCATCTAAACTTTCTTCCCATTTCAAAGAAAGCACCCCATCCTCGATTTTACTGTAAAGGACAGGAACCTCAGGTCTTCTCAAGTAATTATCGAAAAACCATCCTAGAGATTGTTGACCATATTGCTCACAAAGCGTTTGAAAATCAGCCGTAGAAACAAAGCGAGTTTGACTACCATCTGTAATTTTTTCCATAGCTGGATCGGGGTAACACATCCTTCTCAATACCTCAAAAAATACTTCGTCACCCAGTACATGTCTCAATGAATGTAACACCCATGCCCCTTTAGAATAAATAGGTGCCCTGTATATTTCTTTAGCAGATTGGGTCGCCAAAGGAGCAATGGCCAATTGATTGGAAAACCTTCGTTGGTTGTTCATATATTCATGGTAACCCTCCATTCCCTTCAATTCCTCCATATACAACGCTTGCATATAAGTACCAAAACCCTCGTGAATCCACATATCCCTCCAATCGAAATTAGTCACTAAATTTCCCCACCATTCATGGGCCAATTCATGGTGATGTAAAGCATCGAATCCCCAATCTTTTCCTCTAGTCATAGAAGTATTACTGAAATTTGCCCCATAAGCAATAATGGTCTGGTGCTCCATACCCAAGTGAGGCGTCTGCGCCACTCCATATTTATCCGACCTGAATGGATAAGGCCCCAATAAGTTTTCAAAAAAAGCTAAATGCGCTTTGAACTCGGGAAATATTTGAACCCCTTTTTCATAGTCCTCTGGTAAAACATAGAAAACAAATGGAAATTCATCCCCCCCCACACTAGTAAAAGTTTCTTCAATGGTACGATAAGGCGCTATATTTAAGGCTACATTATAAATATTGATTGGGTTGGTAATGTCCCAATGGTAAGTCACTGTTGCGTCCCCATGCTGTTCTATTCGATTCAATCGACCATTAGAAGCAACTACTAAAGGCTCAGGAACCGTAATATGCAAAGCCATATTCTCTGGTTCATCGCTCACATGATCTTTACATGGCCACCACAAATCAGCTCCATTGGTCTGACAAGTAGTGGCAATCCAATCCGCACCGGAAGGCGTCTTTGCCCAAGTAAAACCCCCATCCCATGGTGCTCTAGGTGCCACTCTTGGGTGGCCTTCATAATCCACCTGGATCTTTATCTGAGTACCCATTTGCCTGGTATTCCCTAAAGGGATATAAATCTTTCCCCCCCTTCGGGAAAAATCTCTCGCGATACCCATTTCCCCTGATCGAACCTCTTGTACCGCAGTTACCTCTAGTAACGTGTCCAAATCTAAAACCATGACATCCATAGGTTGAACGACTTCCGCTACAACTAACACCCTACCTTCAATGAACTTTTGAGACGGGTCAATTGCCAATTCAAGATCGTAAAAGGTAACATCATAAGAAGCTTGTTCCGGCATTAATGGACCACCTGAATCCATTATATCTACTTGTGCATATAGATTACAGGAGATCATCGCACATAAAACAAGAAAATATTTGTTCATATTAATCAAACTTTAACCATTTTTCAGAAGAATTAGAAGATTCCACTGCTTTTTCAATAAATTTCATTCCCCTTACCCCATCGCTGATAGTTGGAAAATCTGCCAATAATGGATCAGGCTCTTCTCCTTTGAGTCGCGCTTGAATACAATGGGCTACATTGCGATAGATGTTGGCAAATGCTTCAAGATATCCTTCTGGATGCCCTGCAGGTATCCTGGTATGTGCAGTAGCTTCAGGGGCTAGTTCTCCTACTCCCGTTCTCAAGAGTTGCACTGGTTGGTCTAACCATCTCACTTTTAGGGTATTGGGTTCCATTTGGTGCCATTCTAATCCCCCTAACTCTCCATAGACCCTAATATTCAAAGCATTTTCCTCTCCAACAGAAATCTGACTGGCATGCAAAACTCCTTTCGCCCCTTTTTCAAACCGAAGTAAAATATTACCATCGTCATCCAATCTTCTACCCGGCACAAAAGAGGTTAAATCAGCACACATTTCGGTGATTCTCAAACCAGTGATGTACTCCGCCAAATTTTCGGCATGTGTTCCAATATCTCCCATAGCACCACCTGCTCCTGATTTGGATGGATCCGTTCGCCAAGACGCTTGTTTGGAATCCGTAGCCTCCACCCTAGTTGCCAGCCATCCCTGAGGATACTCTACCACTACTTTTCGAATGGGACCTAATTTTCCATCTCGAATCATAGCTTTAGCATGTTTGACCATCGGATATCCTGTATAATTGTGAGTCAAAGCATAGATAAGTCCAGATTTTTTAACCAACTGCTCCAATTCCAGTGCCTCCTCTAAATTAAAAGTAGCTGGTTTGTCACAAACCACGTGAAAACCATATTCTAAAGCCATTTTAGAAGGTCCAAAATGCACGTGATTGGGAGTCACTATAGATACTACATCCATACGAATATCTTCGGGTAGTTGTTGCTCTTTCTGAATCATTTCTTCATAAGAGCCGTAAACTCTCGATGGATCTAAATAGAAATCTTCCCCAGACAATTTGGACCTTTCAGGGTCTGAACTGAACGCACCACATACCAATTCAATTTGTCCATCAAGGGCAGCAGCCATTCTGTGAACACCTCCGATAAAAGCTCCTCTACCTCCTCCTACCATCCCCATTCTTATTTTCCGTGCCATAGTAATCTCTTTTATAGTTCTGTTAACAACAAATTTCTCCATTTTACCCTCACACCTCCTCCATCGTGTATTTGCAATGCAATAACACCTCTTGCCCTCGCAATTTTACCATCTTGTAAAGTAATCATTGGTTCTCCATTTACCCAGGTTTCTACTAATCCTCCTTGAACTCGTACCCTTAAAGTATTCCACTCTCCATAATTGAAAACAGCAGCTAATTTTTCCGCATCCGGTTGTATCAACCAACCTCTTCCATAAGATTCGTAAATACCTCCAGTATTGTTATCCGGAGGAGCAACCTCCGCTTGCCAACCAGAAATTTTAGTGCCCTCTAAGGAAGACCGAAAAAACACCCCGCTATTCCCATTGGATTCTTGAAGAAAATCAACCGATAAATCGAAATTTTTGAACTCCTTTTCAGTAGCTAAATATCCATAACCTTTATCAGGCCCACTTTCGCAAACCAAAAAGCCGTCTTCGACAAACCATTTTTCAGTGCCATGAATCACCCAACCGTCTAGATTTTCTCCATTAAACAGTGAAATGGGATTTTGAGCAATACCCCAAACAGGTAACAAAACCCACATTAATATTTTTAAGATTCCGTATTTAATTTTCATTTTATTCTATTTAATTTATAGCATCCAAGAGTTTAGTTTTGTTCTCTTTTTTTAATCTAATCGCCTTACCTTAATATTTTTAAACCAGCTTTGATTGCCGTGATCTTGTAAGGCTAAATGCCCACTTTTTGCCGCACCGTAGGTAGGCACATCCTTCCATTTTCCCTCTTGCTTTAAAGCCTCCCATTCAGGTGTCCATAGTTCATAAGATACTACCTCCATACCATTTAACTCATGAGTAACTTTTCCATTATTGACCGTTATCTTGGTATGATTCCACTGCCCTACTGCTTTACTGTTGACCACTACAGGAGGATGCATGGCATAATTGGCACCACTTTTCTGCCATTCTTCTAATTTCATTGGGAATCCTATATCATCTATCAACTGATATTCAGGACCTGATTCATAAACGGCATGCAAATCCTCACCCTCCACCACATTAAAGAAAACCCCACTATTGCCAGCCTCAGAAACTTTCCATTCAAGTGACAATTCAAAATTGGTAAACTCTTCCTTAGATACTATATCCGATCCCAACCCCTCCAAACCAGCCGTTCCCAAAGCGACCATCTCTCCATCTTTGACTTCCCAACCAAACAAAGTATCTGTATTAAAAATCCGCCACATATCCATAGACTTACCGTCAAATAATAAGGTCCAGCCATTGTCCGCTTCTTCTTGTGTCAAGGTATTATCTGCTCCATCCTCAGAAATAATGACCAAATGTTCCTCCGTCACCTCTTCGGTCTCTACCATACCCACCTTTTCAGGGGTATCAGTACAAGCGAACGCAACTAAACTTAAAAACAAAAGGAACCCAAATGAATTGTTTGTCTTCATAGCAGAAGTATTTATGATTTCTAAAATTTTATAAAGCCAAAAAATAAATAAAATAGTTGGTGGGGACAAACAAAAAAAGAATCTTTCAACCGAAGTCAAAAGATTCTTTTTTAACTAATATGATATACCAAACTATGCTACGGCAACTTTGCCTTGTCCCGTTCTCTTCATCCAAAAATAGAGGAAGGTAAACAAGACAATAAGAATGCCAGGTAAAATGACCATCGTTCCTAATGTCATCTGTCCTGCAACCAAATCTAATTCGTCTCCTGTCAAACCTGTAGCTGCAGCACTAGCTCTGTCCTCGTCAATCCATCTTCCAATAACAGGTTGGAAAATGGAAGTAGAAAACATACCTACCGCTCCAACTATTGACATACCTAAAGCGCCACTTTTAGGCATTTTATCAGCTACAAAACCTATCATATTTGGCCAGAAATAAGCTATTCCTAAGGCGTAAATTACCGCAGCCACATAAGCCATAGTTCCGGTCTGTGTACTAAATAAATACACACCAATAGTCGCCAAAACAGCAGATCCCAGCAAAACGCCAGTTTGATCTAATTGGTGAACTACTTCTCCTCCAAAATATCGGGCTACTGCCATCAAGCCAGTAACTAAGGCTAAAATCAACATCGGTTGAGCCCCACTCTTAGCTAAAATTAATCCTACCCATTGCTGTGGTCCAAATTCTGAAATGGCAGTCAAGGCCATACAAAAGAAAATGAAGAGGTATAGGGGCGTGAGCATAGATTTAATATTCTCCCCAATTTTAACAGAAGAGGCTACTTTAGGCTTTGGAAAATCCTGTCCCCAAAATAAATAAGCGTAAATAACAGTTGGGATTAATATAAACCAAATCTGTGCCTGCCAACCTAAGGAGGCATCGGTCATAAATTTGGATACCAAACTTCCAATAACGATTCCTCCTGGGAACCACATGTGAAATCGGTTCATCATTTTACTCATTTTCACCCCTTCATAGGTGTCCGAAATCATCGGATTACAAGCAGCTTCCGTGCAGCCGTTACCCAAACCAATCAAAAAAGTCGAGAGTAATAAACCAGTATAACTTCCCGCATAAATAGTCAGTATAATACCAACTGCATGAGCGAAAAAGGCAAATTGCATAATCTTTTTAGGCCCTACCGTATAGTAGATTAAACCTCCTATGACCATCGAAATAGGAAAACCTAAAAACCACATGGAATTGATGTAGCCCAATTGTTCAGCAGTCAGATTGAGTTCCTCTCCCAATTGAGGCAAAATACCTGCCCTAATACTGAATGAAAAAGCGGTAGTGATAAGGGCAAAACAACTACCGTAAAATAATCTCTTGTCGTTTACCATGGTAATTTTTCGTTTAAGTTTTAGTACCTGCCAATATAATCAGATATTTTTAAGTAGTATT
>JBEAPR010000002.1:0-6833 GCA_041164265.1 Bacteroidota bacterium
AGGTGGTGCTTAAATTGGCCTATCATCCGACCTATCCGGAGTTATTTAGGGCTGCATTTGGAATCAGTTCACCAGGAGAGATTACTAAAGAATTGGTCGTAAGAGCCCTTGCGCAGTTTGAAGAAACCCTCATCAGCAGTAATTCCAGATTTGATCAGGTAGTCTGGCAGAATAAAGGGTGGTTAACGGATGCCGAGTTGAGAGGCAAACAACTATTCTTTTTTGAGGAATCTCAGTTGATCAATCATCCGGGGTGCTCCCACTGCCACTTTGACCCTTTATTTGGCGATAATTCTTACCGGAATAATGGATTAGATGCTGTAGAGAATTTGACGGATTTTGTAGATATTGGCAGGGGTGAAATCACTGGTAATATTTTCGATAATGGGAAGTTTAGAGTACCTACCCTCAGAAATATAACTTTAACTGCTCCTTATATGCACGATGGGAGATTTGAAAACTTGGAAGAAGTATTAGATCAATATAGTAAAGGTGGTCATGGGGTAGCCAACGAAGATGTAAATATTGCTCCTTTTAACCTGAACGAACAACAGAAGGCAGATTTAATCGCATTTCTCCATACCTTAACAGATACTTCCTTTGTGAATAACCCTGCCTTCAGCAATCCGTTTGATTAATATTTAAGCTTTGATAGCTGCAATTCCAGGCAATTCTTTACCCTCGAGAAATTCCAACATAGCTCCTCCACCAGTGGAAACATAGCTAACTTGATCAGCTAATCCCATTTGATTAACTGCAGCTACAGAATCTCCTCCTCCTACAAGTGAAAAAGCACCTTGAGCGGTGGCTTCTGCTACGAAAGTTGCAATACTTTTGGTACCCTGAGCAAATTTTTCCATTTCAAAAACGCCCATGGGACCATTCCACAAAATAGATTTGGACCGTAGTAATACTTTCTTGAAACGCTCAATTGCCTTAGGGCCGATATCCAACCCCATCCAACCAGCTTCAATAGCATCACTTGGGGCAGTTTGGGTAGTCGCCTCAGCTGAAAAAGCATCTGCTATGGTAGAATCTTCAGGAAGGTGAATGTTTACTCCCTTAGCTTCAGCTTTCTTGAGGATTTCCAACGCTAAAGTTAGTTTGTCTTCCTCTACCAAGGAATTGCCTGTTTGACCTCCTTGTGCTTTAAAAAAAGTATAGGCCATTCCCCCCCCAATGATAATATCATTTACGGATTCTATGAGCCGTTCGAGTAATAAAATTTTATCGGAAACCTTAGCCCCTCCTACAATAGCTGTGAAAGGACGCTCAGGATGATGGAGGAGTTTTTCAGCATTGGTGACTTCTTTTTCCATAAGAAATCCAAATTGCTTGGCTCCCTTCGGGAAAAACTGAGCGACAATTGCCGTTGAGGCGTGTGCTCTGTGTGCAGTTCCAAAAGCATCATTGACATATAAATCCGCTAAATCAGCCATTTTCCGTGCAAATGCTTCATCTCCAGAGGTTTCTTCTGGGTAAAATCGCGTATTTTCTAATAGGACCACCTCTCCTGGTTTCGCTGCTGCAATTACTGCTTCCGCTTTAGGACCAACCGTATCTGGGGCAAAGTGGACTGCAGTGTTTAATGCTTTATTCAGGTGTTCGACCAAGTGTTGTAGGGTAAATTTATCCCTATCAATGGTTCCGTCCTCCTTTAGTTTTTTTAGGGGCCTTCCCAAATGGGAGCACAGAATAGGTAATCCACCATTTTGTAAAATGTATTGGATAGTGGGTAGGGCACCTCTAATTCTGGTATCATCGGTAATGTTAAAGTCCTTGTCCAGAGGAACGTTAAAGTCCACCCGAACAAGAACTTTTTTGCCTTCACAATCTAAATTCATAATGGCTTATCTGTTTAATACCCTCATGGTTAAATCAGCTAACCTAGCAGAATAACCCGCTTCGTTATCGTACCAGCTAACTACTTTTACGAAAGTGCCATTAACTTCTGTCATCAATGAATCGAAGATAGAAGAATGTGGGTTGCGCATAATGTCGCTAGATACCAATGGGTCAGTAGAATATTCCAAAATCCCTTTCATGGGGCCATCTGCGGCTGCCTTAAATAAGCCATTAACTTCTTCAGCGGTAGTTGCTTTTTCTACCACAACATTTAACTCTACCATAGATCCTGTAATTACAGGAACTCTTACAGCAATAGCTGATAATTTACCACTAATATTAGGAACAACTTTACCTGTTGCTGAAGCTGCACCAGTACTGGTAGGAACGATATTATAAGCTGCTGCTCTTGACCTTCTCAAGTCCTTGTGGGGAGAATCTTGAATATTTTGGTCAGAGGTGTAAGCATGGGTAGTAGTCATAGAACCTACCTGAATATTAAAGTTCTCCTGAATAATTTTGGCTAAAGGCGATAGACAGTTTGTCGTACAAGAAGCATTAGAGAAAATATGATGATCTTTTTTCAATTCATGATCATTAACCCCAAGGACTATTGTTTGGACCCCATCTCCTTTAGCTGGGGCAGAAATGATCACATCTTTAGCACCGGCTTCAATGTGCAAACCTGCTTTATCAGCACTGGTAAAAATTCCGGTACATTCCAAAACCACATCTACGCCCATTTGCTTCCAAGGAAGAGCAGCTGGATTTCTTTCAGCAGAGCAAATAATTTTATTTCCATTTACAATCAAGTGTTCATCTGTGGAACTTACCGTTCCCTCAAAAGGTCCTTGAGCAGAGTCGTACTTAAGGAGATGCGCTAAGGTGGCATTATCTGTTAAGTCGTTGATGGCAACTACCTCTACACCATCTATTTTCATTAAATTTCTGAATGTCAGACGACCTATCCGTCCAAACCCATTGATGGCAACTTTTTTTGACATGATACTAAAGTTTGAGTTAATTAATATTGACCTGCGGTTTATACTTGATTAGACGGCAAATGTAAAAAAAAATTCTTGGGCAGTTTTGTAATTTTAAGAAACATTCTATATTTGCATCGCTTTACAGCAAGATGGCCCGTTCGTCTAGGGGTTAGGACGCAGGATTTTCATTCCTGTAACACGGGTTCGATTCCCGTACGGGCTACAACACAACTGCCGGACACATTCCGGCAGTTTTATTTTCACCCCCTTCGATATGACTTTAAAGAATGCTTCCCCTTTTCTCCATAAAGGTTTGGTGTATAAAAAGGAATGCAGTTGGGTATCTGTTTTTGCTCCCTACGCTACTCAAGTAGAATGGTTGCTTTATGAAAATGACCACGCAACATTACCTTTTCAAAAAATACCATTGGAAAAGGGGAAAGATGGTTTTTTTCAAAGTCAATGTAAAGGAGATTTAGTGGATAAATATTATGCTTTTTCTTTTTTTCAAAATGGAGAATGGTCACCTCCTTTATTAGATTTTTACACCAAAAGCACCGGTTGCAATGGAAAAAGAGCGCAAATTCTAGCTCCCTCTGCAAATGATGTAACGGGATGGGAGTCGGATCATTTTGAAAATCCTTTGCCCATTTCTGATGCCATTATTTATGAACTTCATGTCAGAGATTTCTCCATCAGCCCCAATAGTGGTATTCGGCACAAAGGCAAGTATAAAGGGTTGGTGGAACCGAAAACTTTAACTGCTGATGGGCTTGCCTCTGGCTTAGACCACCTCAAGGAACTGGGTATTACACATGTCCAATTGATGCCTGTATTTGACTTTGATTCTGTAGATGAATCCTATGAAGCTGCGGAAAATTATAATTGGGGCTATGATCCTTATCACTGGATGGTGCCGGAAGGAAGTTATAGCGACCATCCCTCTCAAGCAAAAGACCGAATTATTGGATTCAAACAAATGATTTTAGCGTTTCATCAAGCTGGAATCGGGGTAATCATGGATTTGGTCTTGAATCATTTTTCAGAAAACCGGTTTCAAGAACTGGTTTATCTATACCCCAATGAATTGTTTAGAACCTGGCCAGATGGCTCTTTTTCCAATGGTTCAGGGTGCGGGAACGAAGTCGCTTCTGAAAAAAAAGTTGCCCGACAACTCCTGATTCAGACGGTTCTATATTGGGTTAAAAATTTCCATATTGACGGCTTTAGATTTGACCTGATGGGGTTGATGGATTTAGAAACTTTAGAAAAAATCAAACTAGCAGTTGATGCTGTTCACCCCAATATTTACCTCTATGGTGAAGGTTGGACGGGGGGAGCCACTCCTATGGATCAGCAACACCTAGCATTAAAAACCAATATCCACAAAATAAAAGGGGTAGGGGTCTTTAACGATGATTTTAGAGATGCAGTAAAGGGGCATGTATTTGCCAGCCAAGAAGGTGGATTCATCAACGGAGAAAATCATTGTAGACCCAGCGTACAATTTGGAATAACTGGGGCGGTTTATCACCCTCAAATCGATTACCCCAAAGTCAATTATTCCGATGGTTCATGGGCGGTGGAACCAACTCAATGTATTAACTACATCAGCTGTCACGATAATCTCACTTTGTGGGATAAAATCAATTTAGTTCAACCAGATTTGCCTGAAGAGGAAAAAATAAAAATCCATAAAATGGGATTGACCATCCTCCTTCTTTCTCAAGGCATACCATTTTTACATTCAGGTGTAGAAATGCTGAGAACCAAATTTCAAAGGGAAAATTCCTACAAAGACGGAGATGCTATCAACCAAATTGATTGGCACCGCAAACTTAAATATAAGGACGTATTTACCTATCTCCAAAAGTTAATAGCTTTAAGAAAAGCCCATCCTGCTTTCCAATGTCAAACCGGTAATCAAATTAGAACACACCTCTATTTTTTGAATGATTTACCACCACATATATTAGCCTTTGAACTTTCTCCACATGCCAATGGGGACGAGTGGAGAAGAATTTTATTGGTTGTCAATAGCAGTCCCGAAACTTTTAATATGGTTTTGCCTAATGAAGAATGGTATATGGTACTTGAATCGTATATTTGGTACGAAGGCAAACCATTTCGTCAACCCCAATTGACATTAGAAGGAAGAGATTGCGTTATGTTATATGCACGGTAAACTTCCACAAAAGTGATTTTGTTACTTCTAAAAATTAAATTAAGCATGAAATATTTATTTGCTCTTTTTTCCATGATTGTAGCTTGGACCTTGACTGGACAAAACGATGATTTAATCTCCATAAAAGTGGATGTGGTCTATCTATCTTCTGATTTATTAGAGGGCCGGGAAACTGGCACGGAAGGGGAGGCTATGGCTGCACAATACATAGCTAATAGGTTTAACCAATTGGGACTGAACACTTCCTTTCAATCTTTTGATTTTGAAGTAAAAGCACATCCCCACGCAACGGAAAGTACACCTAAAACTGGTAAAAATGTCATTGGTTATTTAGATAATGGAGCAGATTATACGGTAGTTATCGGGGCACATTACGATCATTTAGGCTACGGGAGCAGTGGGTCTTTGCATAGGGGAGAACCTGCGATTCACAATGGAGCAGACGATAATGCCAGTGGAGTAGCCGCTATGCTAAGATTAGCTGAATGGTTATCCAAAGAAGGCGCACCTAACGCCAACAATTATCTATTCCTAGCTTTCTCTGGGGAAGAATTTGGTTTATTTGGTTCTAAATATTACGCCTCTAATGCCACCCTTCCAATTGATAATGTCAATTATATGGTCAATATGGATATGGTTGGCAGATTGAACGAAGAAAATGTGCTTGTTATTAATGGAGTGGGGACTTCCCCTTCTTGGACGGCCACTCTAGATGATATTCAAATTGATCCTATTTCAATTACTACCACTGAATCTGGTTTTGGTCCCTCTGATCACTCTTCTTTTTATTTGAAAGATATACCCGTTTTACATTTCTTTACCGGCCAGCACAGTGAATACCACAAACCATCAGATGATGCAGAATTGATCAATTACGAAGGAATAGATTTAGTCAGTCAATATATCTATCAATTGGTAACCGCCTTGGATGGGAAGGAGAAACTGGTATTCACCAAGACTAAAGATCAAAGTCAGGGAACCAGAGCCTCTTCTTTTAAGGTAACCTTAGGCGTCATTCCCGATTACACCTACGGTAAAAAAGGGATGCGAATAGATGGCGTTTCTGAGGACAAACCGGCTCAAAAGGCAGGATTACAGCAAGGAGATGTGATTCTCAAAATAGGTGATAAGGATATTGAAGACATATATGCCTATATGGAGGCATTAGGTAGTTTTGAACCCAATCAAAGTACCACCATTGTCATACAAAGAGGAGAAGAACAGCTTACCTTGCCGCTTACTTTCTAAAGGATCTGATATGGGGAAAAGGGTGCTTGCCATGGTCTGTTTATTTTTTCCAATAATCATCTGGGGACAACGTACCTATGGAGGAAGCCCACTTTCTTTTCAATTAGCCTACGGCAAAAAAGCATTATCAGGTAAGCCTATTAGTTTGCCTAATATTAGTGGTCAAAAGCCCACCATGGATAATGGTTTTTCTATTCCCCACTATGTAGACATATCTGCTAAAGATGCTTCTAATACCACCGCACTAAAAGATGGAGGAACCCTTAGAACTTTCAAAATTCAATCGGAGGGAGCGGAAGGATTATACGTTTTTTTTGAAAAGTTTTACCTCAGAAAAGGCGCTAGGCTATTTATTTTTTCAGAAGATCGACAAACCGTTCTAGGAGCATATACTCATCAAAATAATACCCCAGGTGGACGATTGATGGTAGGTGCTATTCCCGGTCAAATAGCGATTATTGAGTGGTACGAACCTCCTAATCATGTTTCGGAAGTGCCCAGTTCTTTTTTTATAAATAGGGTAGATGGAATCCCATCCTGGCAAGTGATGGAAAGGTCAGCTTCGGAAT
>JBEAPR010000003.1:0-4196 GCA_041164265.1 Bacteroidota bacterium
ACTATTCCAACTGTTAGCTTCTGTAGCACTTCGAGCCGTCCAGGTAATCCCATTAGGACTGGTCATCACTCGGTTAGTGCCATCTATGGAAACTGCCACGAACTTTCCATTCCCATAAGTGACACTCCACCATAGATTAGGTTCTGTAGCACTTCGAGCCGTCCAGGTTTCGCCATCCGGACTCGTCATCACTCGGTTAGTACCATCTGCGGAAACTGCCACGAATTTTCCATTCCCATAAGTGACACTAGTCCATTGATTGGTTGGTGGAGGCACTTGTGGTTTCGACCATGTAATACCATCCGTGCTATACATCACTCGGTTATCGCCTAAAGTCGCAACAGCCACAAACAAACCATTACCATAAGTCACACTATACCATGAATTAAGTTCTGCAGCCATTCGAGCGGTCCAAGTTTCCCCATCCGGACTTGTCATCACCTTGCCATCTCTTGAAACAGCAACATACAAACCTTTACCATAAGTAACACTTCCCCATTGACCACTTTCTGCAGCCATTCGAGCGGTCCAAGTTTCCCCATCCGTACTTGTCATTACTTTACCATTCAACGAAACAGCCACAAACAAACCATTACCATAAGTGACACCTTGCCAAGCACTAGCTTCTGCAGCAGTTCGAGACGTCCAGGTTATGCCATCCGTACTTGTCATTACTTGAGTAAATCTAGCATCCGGGTTAACTGCAACAAACAAACCATTACCATAAGTAACTGAACGCCAAACACCTATGTTTGCAGCCATTTGAGGCGACCAATCCGATGAAAAATAATCGTAATCATAAAATGATGAAGTAGACGTAGTAGATAATTCTGCATCACGACTATGGTCTGCAATAAATCCTAACTCAATAAAGGCTGTAAGGATTACCAAAAATTTAAACTGTAATTTTAATTTCATGAACTTATTGATTTTTACAACAAAATCAAAATTAACCCCCAAGACATGCCTTTTTTGAACTACTGTTTTACTACTACATCGGGTTTAAACGACTACTATTTTTCTACTTAAATTACTTTAAATAATTGATTACCAGATGTTAATGTATTTAAACAGAAATGATGAAAGCTGATAGATGAGCCTCTTGTTCCAAATTCAGTTTTTTGCGCAACGAATAGCGGATATTATCAATGGTTTGTTTACTTCGATTGAGTAAGTAATGTATTTCGAAGTGAGGGCATCTATTTTAGTTGCTTATATTTTTGCTTTTCCCTAATTTTAGTGCAAAACAAAGAATATGAATCCACCGTTTCACCTCGCCTTTCCTGTAAAAGATTTATCAGAAACTAAAGCCTTTTATGGAGATCTTTTGGGTTGTACATTAGGCCGAGAGGCTGAAAAATGGGTGGACTTTAATTTTTTCGGCCATCAATTGTCAGCACACGTCAAACCAGAAGAATTAAAATTGGCAGAAAAAAATGTAGTAGACGGTAAAAATGTTCCAGTTAGGCATTTTGGAGCCGTTCTAGAATGGAAAGTATGGCACGAATTGGCAGATAAACTAAAAAACCACGGAATTGAATTTATCATTGAACCCTATATTCGATTTGAAGGTGAAGTAGGGGAACAGGCTACCATGTTTTTTCTAGATCCCAGTGGCAACGCCCTCGAATTTAAATCCTTCAAAGATCCCTCTCAGATTTTTGCAACCTAAATTTAATCCACCTATTCATATTTTCTATTCCTCTAAAGGATACCAACAATTTTAGACTGGGGAATTTTAAAGGGAAAAAAATGGGTTGTTATAACTTCTAAAGGTTTCCTCGGCAAACTTTATTTGAATCAGAAAGTTTAAAATTCAGGATGCTAAATGGTTACTAATGTTCAAAGCCAAAAAGGACTGTAGGGAATTATTTAAATTAATTTCTATCAATCGTGAAACCCTTTGCCTGAGAAAATTTTATCTATATATTTTTCAATCCTAGCATTTCGAGTCTTGGCTTGTTTGGCTTGACTAAAATAAAGAATATAACCTCGCTGCCTCCCAGGCGTTAGTTGTTCAAAAGCCTTTCTGAGCTCTGGAATTTCTTTGAATTTTAAAGCTAATTCATCCGGAATAGGCTCAGGATTTTTTTGAGTGGCTCCCTTTAAGCCCGCCAATTCATTTTCTTTTGCCTTAAGCATTAACTTTTTTATCTGTGGAAGAATCGCATTCAGGTTGACCGATTCATCTATTTTTATAATCCGCCCAGTTTGAATATTTTCCCCTTGTTGGACCATTAATTCAGATTCCTTTTCCAACAATACCCCTTGGAAAAAATTAACTGAACAGAAATTCTTAAAAGCACTGATTATAAAAACATTTTTACCGTTTACGGTATAACAAGGTACTCCCCACTTAAGGGTTTCCGTTAATCCACAGTCTAAAGCCAACTCCCTTAGCTCAATAATGGGTGCAGTCCATTGATGTACTTTACAATCAGGGGTGCCTCCCAAAGAACAGCGCATACATCCATTAATCAGATAATTGTCTACCTGGGCATTTTTTGTCATGAAATAATCTAATAATATAAATGACTAACTAATAACAATCGTAATCTCACCCAACTTATTTATTTTTTGAAAAACATTCCAGAACCGACGTACTTCCAATTGGGGTTCCAAACATGCAAAGAGGATTGTTCATCTCCTAGGTCAACGTCTTTCACTCCAAGGTTGATTCTTAATGATTTCCAATTTTCACCTTGTTTTTCTTTGATATATTCTATGGGAACAGCTGCTTCTAAAAAATACCCAGAATCATTCAACTGACAAGCAACCTTTGTACCTGCTGCCATTCGATTATCAAAATACGTTCGGAATCCCCCTCCTTTTTCATTTGGTGAAATGGCTAAAATAGATGATCCGCGATAATATCCAGATCCATCTTGCATGGCACTCTTAGGAAGCGGATCTGCATTCACTACAAAAATTATATTATCGTTTTGCCAACTAGATTTTTCTGGATCTAAGACCAAATCATCGTCTGTAATTTGGGCAGCGATATATAAGTACGAAGTGTCGTAGGAAACAGCAAACTCACCATAGAGATCACCTCGTTCTGTTCCTGAAAAATTCAAAGGCAGAGAAGACCATTCCTCCATAACCCCATCAATTGTAATATTTTTTTCTTGGAACTTGAGTTCATAGGCAGTTTCCCGACCTATAGAATAATGGAATGGCACCCCTACTTTAGGCAAAATTTCGGATTCGTAACTCACTTTAATATTCAAATCAACAGGGTCGTTTTCTTTAGAACGCTCCGTTCTAGGCAAGACGGAAAGTGCTATTTCCTCCACGGAATTTGGACCTACTATTATCTCATTCTTTTCCAAAACCGATTGATAGGACCAACTGAATTTGGTATTTAAAGACACTTTTAACGGAACATCAAAATCATTAGTTAATTTTATTTTACTAAAGCTTTCCGCACCATATATAGGACTTATTTCGATGGGAGCAGCATAAGTAAGTCGGTCTATAGCGGCTTTGGTTGGCGCAGTCATTACATTTTCATCCCATATCCCCTCCAATTGTAAGTTTGCCATAATAGGTCCTTCATCAGTCATAGTAACCCAGACCACGTGATCAAATTCTCCAAACTCTGGTCCTCTTAATGGGCTACCACCACCCGTAGTCGCTAACATAAAATAATTGGCGTTATTGCGTTCAAATTTTTGGTAGTTGTGACGGTGCCCTGCAAAAACAGTATGTTTTCTCCCCGATAATAGTTTTTCAACATCCATCCACCTTTCTGGGTCAACTTCCTGCACCCACAAAGGTTGATGCATAAACACCAAGGTCCATCTCACCTCTTGGTGCTCTTCCAAAACTGTCTTTATCCATTCATATTGAGGAGTAGTAATAGATCCTCTTCCGGCTCCTCTATATTGATCCTCAGAATTTAAAGCTAAAAAAAGTACCTCCTTATAAATAAAGTAATAATGAGTAAGTCCTAAGCGGTCTTTCCAAACTTGCTCCATCACCTTATTGGTAATATCGTGGTTTCCCGGCACATAAAAAAAAGGCATATCAAGAGCTTCCACAAAACCGTCAAATTCATTCCATTCCCGCTCTAATACTGTTAAATCCTCCGTATAACCTTCAATCAAATCTCCCACACTTAAAACGAATTCTGGCTGTAATAAATTTAATTTCTTTACTCCAGTTTCAAATACTCCGGGTCGATGTCCACCAGT
>JBEAPR010000004.1:0-13950 GCA_041164265.1 Bacteroidota bacterium
ATCCATAAAAACCACCTACCTCGACCCTATCGCGATTTATCGCTACCCATAATTTATAACGATCACCACACATGGGATTATTAACCATTACTGGCGCCTCTTTACCCTGATCCTTTTCGAGGTATTTATAAGGATTTTGATCGTGTATCCTGATCACCTTATGATAAAGCTTATCCAAATTTTCGTCGTCCCAATCCATACTCATTTAAAAAATTTTTGAGCCCGCACCATTTGTTGGATAAACACCTCCAAATCAGCATCATCGTTGTAATATGAAATACTAACCCTTGAAAGGCTTTCAACTGATAATCTCTTCATAAGGGGCTGCGCACAATGATGCCCAGCTCGAATACAAATGCCCTTTTCACCTAAGAAAGTTGCCAAATCATGCGAATGCACCCAATCACATGAAAAGGATAAAATCCCTCTACTATCCTCAAGATTAGAATAAACTTGTACTCCTCCTAAGTCCAAAAGAAAGTGGGCTACCTTCTCCTGAAGCCTAAAAAGATGCCTGCGATAATCCAATATTGCAATATGATTCCTCCAATATTCTAAACCTGTAGCTAATCCTAAAGCCCCAGCTGTGTTAGGCGTTCCAGGCTCCATCTTCCTAGGCCACTCCGCAAAAAAGGTATGGTGTATATGGACCTCCTCAACCATCCCACCTCCTAAAATAACTGGCTCCATTTCTGATTGCCTATCTGGAGACACCCACAGTACTCCCGTACCAGTTGGTCCAAACATTTTATGGCCCGAAAAAGCTATAAAATCAACTCCCAACCTACCTATCAAATCCGCCCCATCACCTAATCCCTGAGCAGCGTCAACCAAAACTGGAATCTGCTTTTCCTTTGCTCTACTAGCAATTTTTTCAATCGGCTGCCGATTTCCTGTGACATTGGAAACCAATCCCATTGCTATAAATTGAACCCGATCACTAAAATATTTATCCTCTTCCCATTCAAGAACCCCCGTCAATGGGTCTATATCCATGACCAATAATTGAGCCCCTTTCTTTGCACATAACCGCTGCCATGGAATAAAATTTGCATGGTGTTCCATAACGGAAACTACCACTTGATCTCCCTCTTTTAATCTTTGCTCTAAATATCCTAAAGCCACTATATTGATGCTGTGAGTTACCCCTGCGGTAAAAAGTACGTCCGTAATTTGACTCGCTCCTAAATACTTAGCTACGGTCGCCCTGGCCAATTCATATAGTTGCGTAGCTCCCCAACCTAAAGGGTAAATGCCCCTATTGGTACTGGCATTTTCCTCAACAAAATATTGTTGAAGCCGATTGATGACCACCCCTGGCAATTGAGTTGTCGCTGCACTATCTAAGTAAATAAATGGCAGATTTTTATTTTTAAAATGCTGAAAAATAGGGAAGTCCGCCTTTATGTTTAAATCATCCAAATCCATAAGTTAAGGATGTGCTGCTACCCAAACAGCACCATCTTCAAAATATTCCCTTTTCCAAATAGGAACCGTTTCCTTCAAGGTATCAATAGCATAACTACAACCTTCAAATGCAGCCTTGCGATGAGGACATGCTACCCCAATTAAAACTGCTACTTCACCAATCTCTAGCCTTCCAATTCTATGGTGTATCGCAACAAAACCAGCATTCATTTGGCTAACTACAAATTGGGCAATTTTCTCCATCTCTATCAAGGCCATTTTTTGATAAGTCTCAAATTCCAAATATTTAACTACCCTACCTTCCGTCTGATTTCGAACCGTTCCAGAAAAAATAACCAATCCTCCGACACCAGGATCAGCGCAAAGTTCTTCAATTTCCTTTATCGACAAAGCCTCTTCTTTAATTCTGACGTCTATCATACTTTTGCTGAAAACAGTTGCTCTAAACAAAAATAACAATTATTCCTTCAGAATTTCATCAAGCCTAATATCAACACGGGTAATTCCTCATCCTCAAATCAAATCTCTAATAATCACTTCAGCTAAATAATCCTACTCACCACAATAACTATTACTCCTTCAGAATTTCATCCAGCCATACATCGTTCCAATTCATCACTCAACGCCAATTCTAATCTCTAGTAATCACTTCAGCTAAATAATCCTGCCCACCACAATAACCATTACTCCTTCAGAATTTCATCAAGTAAAGCATCATCATTATTAAAGGCCTTGAAGAGCCGATATTTAAATTTTCCTTGTTTGGAAACTAAATTTATCGCCATTTTATCAATAGCAACCATGGATAAAACAGTCTGAATATAAGCTTCAATCAAATCATCTAGCCCTAACCCCATGCGGTTGAAATCCCTCCGATCCATCAAAATTAATCTACTGGAATCACTGCCCCAACTTCCATCCTCATTTTTAATTGATAAATTAGTACCCAACATAGACCATGAATCAACTCCCTTTTCAATGACATCCTCCAAGGGTTTAGATGCTCGCCTTGCATAAACAGCCAAGGGTTGCATTCCATTTTCCGTGGCACTTACCATCATTCTTAAATCCGCTACATAGGTTTTCCCCTTAGAATTGGGAATCGTCCCTACATGATACAACTTCCCCTGCTTACCAGAAGAAGACCATTGATAATTCCCAATCAAACTTTGAACAATAAATCGGTCGTAGGTGAAATCAAGAGACATGAACTCATTCAACTCCTCCTCGCTAACTATAGTATAAACACCTTGACCTGCGTTACTATAGGGAACCTTAACAACAGCTTGCCCTCCAAGTTTTTTAACCCAAAATGGAATTTCGTTCTTGCTGACATCCCAAATAGTATCTGGAGTATTTATGTGAAGGCCATTCTCATTCAACTCTCCATTGAAAAGATCGTATGCCTTGGAGGCCACCATTTTATTTCTTCCACCTGCCAAACAAGCCACAACAGGGTTTAATATCTTAGTTTTGCAGTATAATGGAATTCTATTCCATGGCTTTTGAGTGACGTATCTAAAAGCCGCCCTGATAGGTTTCCACTCCCCTTCCGATGTTCTGATTTCCATTACACCCTCGACAAATCTAACTGGAGGATCAACATCGTTTTGAAAAAATGGAACCCACCAAACAGGTTCCTGGAAAACATCAGCAATGACAGCGGCATATCCAGAAGTTTCCATTTCATTCTTATCATAAAGAACTGCCAGTCCCCCTTGAATGGTATTTCGTTTATCAACCAATGGCTTGAAAGTTCGCTCCACCAAAAGGCGATACCCCCCCTGTTCGCGTGTATCGTCTAATAAAGGCATTGATTTTTGTCCGCTTGGACAAGAATTATTCTCAATAATTACCATTTGCCGCTTAGCACTTGCAGATGTTACATTCAACAAATCAGCCCCTGCCCAAAGAAAATATTTTGGTTTGTACATTAGAATTTCTCTCAAAACTGCCGAATTAACCTTAGGATGTAAATGACAATACCTATTAATGATTCTACTCTGCTCCAGATTCATAAAAAAATGAATCATGGGATGAATCGTGGCATTCAAAGCCTTAGGAAACCAGTATTTGTAGTTTTCAAATTCTCCAGGAAGAAAATCTTTAGATTCGGGAATTTTATGATTTTTGAAGGGAGCCATTTGAATATTTTTTTAGTATTGCCTCAGGAGGCTATATTGGTTCTGTATCGCAATTTTTGTACAGACTCATAAGGAGCCAATCTACCTAAATAAGCTTCCAAACGCTCTTTGGTAAACCCATCTACCAAAGGGAGAAGAGGCTGTTCAATATCCTGGAAATGCTGTAACGCATCTTCTATTTTTTCATCCCATTCCCGCCAATATAAATCAGCATCTAAAGCGGAAACTCTTCCCCTACATCCAGATTCACAACATCCAATTTCCATTTCCTGACACATGTTAAACAACCCGTATTCGTCGGTAATTTCTTCTCCTGGATAAATGTCCCTAATAGCAATCTCAAAACCGTATCCAGTGCTAATCGTATTACACTGGCAACAGTGGTTAACATATTTTGCTAAATCCCAACTGATTATTCTAATACCTCTTTCATCTATATAAGAATACTTTTCAATATGCTCTTGTAATACAGATGGGTAGGTATTGAAATCATTGGGCTCAATCTCAATTTCTAAAGGATCCTTTACATATACAATGGTTCCCTTTGGAATAAGATGAGTAGCAAATACACCATATCCCATTTGGTCATTGATGTATTGTAACTTTGTAGAAGGATGGATCATATAAATCAATAATATTTTACCAATAAGAAGGCCCTTTCAACCATCCAGTAATACTCCACCGTTCATTTTGGGAAACTAAAACTTCATGGGGAATTTCTCCTGACAAAAAGCAAAGCATTCGCCCCCCAATAGGCTCAATATCCAAATAAATTTCCTCATCTAATGGCTGAGGATAAAGTCTCAACTGACCCCCATCTTCAGGTTTCCAATCCGCATTCAAATAACAAATAAAGGAAAGTCTCCTGGCAGAGGTATGTTGAAAAACATCTAAATGCTTTTTGTAAAAAGTTCCTTTTGGATAAACAGCCAAATGAAGTTCACTATCTACTATGCCTAAATAACATGACCTATTGACCTCCGACACAAAAGCATCAAAACGCTGATAAAAGAAAAAAAGATCTTTAGGTAAACTATCCCTGTCCATCCAATAGATAGAATCAGTTCTAATTTCTTTGTGATGTTGAAAGGAATGATCTTTGCCAATACCAGCAGATTTGAATTTACCCAATGCAAATAAATCTTGAGCAAATCCTCTCAATTGATTGATTTCTTCGGTCATAAAAAATTGGTCAATATAATAGTACCCTTTATGACCGAGCGCCAAAGCAATCTCATCTCCAAATTGCTTGTATGATTCCAAATCAATTAATTTAGAGTGCGAAATACCACCCCAATTCTGAATTAAATTTGAATGTTATGCTTACTTTTAAAAATGATTTTTAAAGTATGAAACTATTATTTGCTGAGGACTCAGAAACAATTAGAAATCAATGGATTACATCTCTAAAAAAAGAGGGGTTTGTCTGTGAACAGTCCGGAGATTTTAAAAATACTTTGCTCAAAATTATCAACTATGAGTACGATTGCGTTATCCTAAATGAAATCATAAAGGGCGGAAATACATTAGAACTGGTTGAAGTACTTCAGACCAACATGCCCACAACAGGGATTTTATTGTACTCTGAATCGAATAATAGTGCTCAAAGAACCGTTTATCTAGAAAAAGGAGCAGATGATTTCTTAGTCCTCCCTTTTCAAATTCCTGAATTCATTGCTAGAATTAAAGCTATACTCCGAAGAAAAACAGGGCAACCCGAAAGAATCGTAACTATTGGAAATTTGATTATTCTACTTGACCAAAGACAAGTTAATATCAACGAAACCCCAGTTACCTTAACCCGTAAAGAATTTGATATTCTAATCCACCTAATCAGGAATAAAAATAGAGTGGTGACTAAAGATAGCATTGCTGAACACCTATGGGGAGATTATATGGATGACGTAGATTCCTACGATTTTATATATGCACACGTAAAAAACATTCGAAAAAAACTTACAGCTCACCAATGTGGAAATTATATCAAAACCATTTATGGCGTAGGGTATAAATTTTCGCTTAATTAAAAGAAACAATGATTTTTCAATAAAAAATATTACCTTTGCACCGCATTATTTTTAACCTAACTTAATACTAAGAAACGTATGTTGATTATCGACATCAAAGAAGGAGAAAGCATTGATCGCGCATTAAAGCGTTACAAGCGAAAATATCAGAACGTTGGCATTATCAAACAATTACGCAAGCGAAAAGAGTTTGTTAAGCCTTCTATTGAAAAGAGAAGCCAAGTTCTCAAAGCTATCTATAAAGGAAAGATGACCCAAGGTCAGGATTAATCTCCTGCCATAAATGTCCAATATTATTCCTCTAAGAGGACATGTTCCTCATCTCGGCTCACCCGCTTTTATTGCTGATAACGCAACGATAGTGGGTGATGTAGTTTTAGGCAATGAATGCAGTGTATGGTTTAACGCAGTCCTTAGAGGCGATGTCAATGCTATTAGGATTGGTGATAAAGTAAACATACAAGACGGGGCAATCATACACGGTACCTACTTAAAAGCAAGCACTCAAATTGGCGATTTTGTGAGCATTGGCCATAGGGCTTTGATTCATGGCTGTACCATTCACAGTAATGTTCTAATTGGAATGGGAGCCATCGTAATGGACCATGCGGAAGTTGAAGAAAATATAATTATTGGGGCCGGTGCAGTAGTTTTGGAAAACACCCACTTAGAATCTGGATACATCTATGCTGGAGTGCCTGCAAAAAAAATAAAACCATTATCCCCAAAAGTATTTAAGGATACTGTTCAAAGAATAGCTCATGCCTATGTAGATTACAGTTCTTGGTATAGGTAATTATTGCCATCTTAACACTAATCTACCTCTCCTCTACTATTCATACATTCTAATCCCCTTAAGGACTCTAACCAATAAAACACCGACTTCCTCTGCTTGTAAATACCCACTTGCAAATGACCCGCTCCTTACTATTTAAGGATTCACCTTGGTTTTATAGGAAACCCTTATTTTGAGGAAAGCTTCCCCGCTTCTTTTTCTTCACTTCTGCTTAAAAATTCTACCATCAATTTGAATAGATTCCTCCAAATATATATGGTGTTTAACATAATTAAGCCCTGCTAATTAACCACTCCTTCTACTTAAAAATACTCCTACCAATATAAGTAACAGGCCTCCAACATGGAATAGCGTTATAATCTCTCCATCAAATAATCCCCACATCAAAGCAACCACCGGCGCTAAATAAGCGACCATGGAGGAAAACAATGGCCCTGTCCATTTAACCAATTGAAAAAATATCATGGTGGCTATAAAAGTACCTCCTAATGATAAAATGGATAAGTATCCAATAGCCTCCAATGCTTTGGGATGAGTTTGAACCACCTCCGTAAAATCAGTAAATACAATAATCAATAAAGCTGGAATTCCATTAAAAGCAAAAGAGGTAGCTGAAATTAAAACTGAACTCATATTGTGCAGGTACTTTCCTACCAAATTAACACTGGTTGCATAACATACAGTACTCAATACCACCAACAATCCATAAAGAGGTTCGCTTCCAGAATCTTGGACGCCTCGATTACCCAAAAGAATCAATAATAAGGCACCACCCAATCCAAAAAATACGCCTAAAACTTTTTGCCAACCAGCGCGCATACCAAAAAGTCCAATTCCCAATAGCAAAGTAAATAAAGGAGTAAGAGAGTTCAATACTCCAGCCATCGAACTATCTATCTTTGTTTGAGCAAAGGCAAATAAAAACGCGGGCAACCCACTACCTGTAAGTCCTACCAAGACCAATAATTTCCATCTACTCCAATCAATTTTTTTGAAATTCCACGCCAATATTGGAATGAAAGCAGTAGCAGCTATTAAAATCCTCAAACAAGCGACTTGAATAGGTTCAAAAACTTCTAACCCTCGTTTGATTAAAATAAAAGATGAACCCCACATCAAACTTAAGAAAGCTAAAACCAAAATACTTTTGATCTTAATGGCCCGCTCTTGAGCTACTTCTGCAGATACTTCCATCTTATTTTGATTCAATTCTTTTAAGTGTAAAATTATCCGCGAAGCTATTAATTTTTTTCTACTGCAAAGCGAGGATTGAACTGAATACTAGAAGCTTCTTTTATCGATTGATTATTCTCTTCTACAGGAATGAAGGTAAACATCCATTTCCAACTAGAGGAATCATTAGGTATCTTAAGCAGAACCGTATTCCATCCTTTTTTCAATGGTACTTGAGTAGGAACTCTGTAAAAATAATCTTCATCGACAAATGGTATTTCAGAGGTATCTTCTCCTAATCTTGGTTGCCTCCAATTCGGAGGGTGAATCTCTTTTTGATTGACCCAAACTTTGGGTTTTGTCTTATGCCACTCACCAATTGCCGCAGTAGGGCCGCCCCGCCTCCCAGATCTAGACCAACCTTGAAAACCAATCCAAAAAGATTGAATCTTAGCTTCTTCTGAATAAATCTGAGTGGCTGCGTAGTAAGTTCCAATTTTAATGTCAGTGACGGAAGGGAATCCAAAAAAATGATTTAAATGAATGGTTCCCCCAACATGCCCATTACTCCACTGAAAAGAAGTATCTCCTACAGTATAATTAGGCAGGATTTCTTTTTCTGGCTGGAAACCAGCTGTTAGTATTCCTTGATGATCGAAAGGCCCAATCAGACTCCAAACCAAATTTTGCTGTTTAATGTAAGGAAAAGGCTTTCCTTGAAAGAACAAATCTCTATGAAGAATAACATCGTTTTCGAAATCCGCAAATTGTCTCCATTCAGTCGTGCCATAGAGTGGTAATTGTGCCCAATATTCAGGATAATCCCGTTCTCTTCCGCTCCAAATCGCATCCGAATAAAAAACTAAAGCTGGGTAAATAGGATTCTGGCGTAGAATATCCATTTCATCACCTACTGCGTTATCTGGCCATGCACATAAAATTCCTCCTAAAGCCAAACTATCTCCCATCTTTTGCCGGCAAGGCTGCTGAAAAAATAACCTCGGAACACCTGCTAAAGGGTCTAAATGGTTAATATAATTGCTCCTGGAATCAATAAATGAATAACCATCCACCGCAGGATAATTGGCCCAAAGCTGGTGAATTAATCCATCGGAATCTGAAGAAAATTCCATTCCCCTTCTCCACACTATGGCTTTTCTTCCGCTGTCGTTAATCATCTGAACAACTTCTTCCAAAAAGTAATTGGGAACCCATTCACTATCATTGCGTACTTCATCCGTACCTATATGAATATAAGGCATATCAGCAGGATCTACTAAGTCCATCAATTCACTAAAAAGATTCTTCAACACTTCTAAAGTTTGAGGCTCTTTCATTTGGTCTATTCCAAACGCTCGTCTAAAAGCTTCTGTATGTCCAGGAATATCAAATTCGGGAATCACCGTGATAAATCTATCCTTGCAAAATTGAACAATTTCCAAAAATTCTTTCTGGGTGTAAAATGCTCCCTTATTACGGGTAAAATTTTCTTCATCAGTTAAAAAAGGATATAATTTACTTTCTAACCTCCAGGCTGGATTATCTGTCAAATGCCAATGAAAAACATTGTATTTATATAATGCCAAAATCTCAATCTGCTCCTTCAATTGTTCCAGTGATTGATAATTTCTCCCCGTATCATGCATAAATCCTCTAATTCCGAAGGATGGGGCATCATATATCACCACTTTAGGTAATATTCCCCTTCCTGACTGATCCTTTCTAAAAAGTTGAAACAAACTTTGAAGGCCATACCAAAAACCATAAGAATGGCCAGCTTTAATAGTCACATTTTCTGCGATTTCCAACTGATAAGCTGAGGAATCTTTTAAATCTGAATGGACTAAATGAATTTCCAAACCCTCTGAATCTAATGGAATTGCTCTATCTTTAAAAAACCTATTCAATCCATCGGATAGTCTGCGGTCTGAAGTATCAGACCAAAATATGGATTCAAATGAAACGGTCCCTCCCCTGTAGATCATCTGTTTGGGGCTTGGAATAATAGGAAAGGATTTTTTTATTTCATCTGAGGTTTGAGCGCCAAGGGACCCAATAACTAATAACAATGAGACAAAAGCTCCTATTTTAGTTAGAATCCATCCCATCGGTCAACCAACTTAAAGAGAATTTAACAAACACGTTTTTGGTATAATCATCCTTTTCAAAAAATAAACCAATGTCTCCATTAGCCAACACTGTAAGCGAAGAATAAGCAGATAATCCACTGTAGATGGTTTTTCCCGCTGACCATGTTTGCCCCTCATCATAACTAATTCTGACTGTCATATTTTGCCTCCCCGATGCACTATTGGCGTTCGCAAATAATATTCTATCCTTCTCCCCACCTGATGCTACAGATGAATATCTAATAATACTAGCATTACAGCCCGGATCTGTTAATTCTGGGGATCGAAAAGACTCCCAGCTCTTCCCTTCATCTCGGGAGATATGAATATATCTGCTACCCTTTTTGTCGTTAACTCTTGCGTTCACCATCCAGGCTCCATCAGTTAACTCTATGACTTTTGATTCATCTGCAGGTCGAATGGGTGTTTCTAATAAATACCAACTCTCCCCATGATCATCACTGGCAAACAAATGCATGCCATTATTGAGGTTTACCAAACAATGAACCAACTTTCCACCAGCTGTTTGCATCCCTCGACCTGAAGTAATAAACTTAAAATCATCTTTCCATTCTGGCAGCGTTATTTGCTCGGTCAAATCAATAGGTTCACTCCAAGTCAAACCGTTATCTTCACTTTTAATCATGTGTAAATAGTAAACATCCCGCTCTCGTTCCAAATCCATATAATTGTAGAATAAAAATATAGCTCCAGTCATTTGATCTACAATCATCGAAGGGTCTGAAGCAGATTGCCCTTCGGGAAAATCTACCAAAGTTTCAATGGGCAACCAAGTTTCACCATGATCTATACTCCTTCGAAGCACAATATTGATATTCCCACTCCACTTCAAATCACCGCATGAAGGAACCCTCTCATCAATTGCTGCTAATAAATCTCCATTGCCGGCCGTTACCAAAGCAGGAATCCTGTAACAAGCCACATCCTCGTTGGTGCTGGCGTTAAACAAATCTATCATTTTAAGGGAGTTATCGCCTGCATCTTGAGCAACCACCCGCTCGGCAGAGCATGCTAAATCTACCATTATAACCAAAAGAAAAAGTCTGAAGGTGAGCATATTATTAGGGCTTTAAGGAAAGGTCAAACAAAAAAATTATCTTCGCGCTTATTAATGAACTATAAAAATTAAATCACAGTTAAAAGTAAACTTTTATTATGTAATACATAATACAAAAATTCATTTTTATTGTGTATATTTAAAGATGAAAAAGCTTCCTAGTATATCTCCTTTAAACAATATTTCCTTAGCAGACAAGGTCGAAGAACGATTAAAAGAATATTTTAAATCAAATCAACTAAAAGCAGGAGACGCTATCCCCCGAGAAATTGATCTAGCAGAATCATTAGGAGTTAGCAGAACGGTAGTTAGAGAAGCTCTTTTGCGACTTAGGACTTTAGGGGTGATAGACTCGAAGAAACATCGAGGAATGGTTCTTACTCAACCAGATTTTATTGAAAACTTTGAAAAAGTAATTGATTTCAACTTATTTGAAGACCAAACGCTCAAAGATATATTTGAATTTCGATTAATTGTAGAGATGGGAATATCCGAAGTTTTATTTGCCAGGAAAACATCCGAGGCCATTGAAAAACTGGAGAAAATAGTTGAAAGACAAGAACGAGAAGAAAAGGATGCAAGAATTTTAACCTTACAAAATGAAATTGAATTTCATGGAGCACTCTACAAAATGACTGGCAATAAAACCTTGGAGCGATTTCAGAAATTATTATTGCCCCTCTTTCAATTTGTTAACGACAAACTACTTAAGGGGGATAAATTTGAGGGCCCGAAAATTTCTATTGAAGAGTTTGTTACCCATAGAGATTTATTAGAAATCCTAAAAAATGAGAATCCAGATGCCTTCCGTTTGGCGATGAAAAAACATCTGGAACCTCAATTCCTAAAAACCCTACAACCTGACTTCAATCCTATTACCAGCGACTAATTAAATATTTTTTCCCTCTTTTAAAGGAAGATATTGGGCAATACCCGCTGTGTCTAACTGGGTTAGTATTTTTTTCAGCGTATTCACACTAGGGGTTTGATGAGGATAACGGCTAGGACCAACATCCACCCCAAGGTACCGCATCAACCCTTTGGAAGCACCATTATAGCCGCCATGCGAATTCAGAATTGATACAAATTCCAGTACTTTTAATTGAAGCTTCTGAGCTTCATCCACTTTTCCCGTCAGGGATAATTGATAAATTTCAAGATATAAGGGCATTAAATGATTATAAGTACTTCCTACCCAACCATTAGCCCCCTTCCCCAAACTTTCTAAAAAATATTCATCGAAACCGAAAAGCATTTCATATCCAGCATTCCCTAATTCTCGGCACATAACAAAATCATCAAAATTATCATGAGTGAACTTTATCCCTTTAAAATTTGGAATCCTGGTGATAACCTTTTCCATAAATTCAGCCATTATAAAATCGACCCCAGTCAAGATTGGTAGATGATAATAATAAAAAGGTAAATGAGATGCACAAGCTGCTATTTCAGCACAATAGTCTAAAAGACTATCTATCGATTTAGGTTTGAAATAATAGGGTGCAATAGCAGCAATCCCGTCCACTTTATCCCCTGCATATCGAGCTAAATCCTTTGCTATTTTTAAACTGGTATGACCTATATGGTCGATTACTTTGAAATTTGGCAAGCGATATTGGGACCATTCAAGGGTAATTGATTTTCGCTCCTCTGTGGTCAAAGAAGGAAAATCGCCTGTCGATCCATTGATAAAAACGCCACTAACTTTATGAGTCTGCAAATATTTACTGTAACTATTTATAGCATTTACTTCTATGTTATTATCAGCTGACATAGGAGCAAAAGCTGCAGCAATGATTCTTGGTTGTTCCAAAATCAACTATTTTAAAATGATAAAAAGAAAAAGAGAGTTGTTGCAACTCTCTTTAACCAAAAAAGTTTCAAAAGCGATATATCATTAGTTAGTATATCCAGGGGTCTGTTCCAATAAAGGGTTACGTCCTATCATTGACTCACTAACAGGTAATACGAGTTTATACTCATCCCCTGGATTGAGGAATGAAATATTCTCAATAACGTATGAATTACCTGCTCTTCTTAAGTCCCACCATCTTTTACCTTCGCCGATAAACTCTTTATAGCGTTCATCTAATAAGGCATTTTTGTTGTCCTCTGAACTCCCACTTACAAATCCGTGAAGAGCTGAGTCAAAATTATCTCCAAAGGCCCGCTGCCTTATTGCATTAATTTCTCCAGAGGGATCTTCTCCTAACCCAATTTTGGCCTCAGCTAAAAGTAAAAGAACGTCAGCATATCGGTAAATTGGAACATCATTTTCGAAAATTCTATCGCTACCATCCACTCTTCCCAAAAATTTCTTAAGAATTGAACCAAAATATTTGGACTCATCGTAACTGGTATAACCAGCACCTCCATTATCATCAGTATATAATCGAATGAAAGTGCCTTTCTTCCTAGAATCAGCCTCATCCTCTAAAAGTTGAATAGTCTTTTCTGATTGACCAAAACGATTAGCTCCAGCAATGATGAAAGAACTCATTGAATTGCCCTCTTCATCAAATTGTGGATTGATTTCAGTACTTCTACCAGTAAAAAAGTTATAAATATTAGAGGCCTCATCTCTCTTATATTGTATGGCAAAAATAAACTCTGAGTTATTTTCGTTTTCTACTCCCCATAAGTTTTCAAAACTACTTTCTAATGAGAACCCCATTGAACCAATTTGCTGAAGGGCACTTTTAGCCTCATTGTAGTCTGTTGAACCACCACCAAGTAAACTAGCAGACCAGAGGTAAACATCCCCTTTCAATGCCAATGTAGCCGCTTTAGACCAGTAATTTTTTGAACCTCTAAACAAACTATTGTCGGAACCAAAAGCTTGTAGAGAGGCCTCCAAATCAGATTTAATTTGTTGCATCACCTCTGACTCTGAAGACCGCGCTCTACTTAAACCACTGGGATCAATTTCAGTAAAAGGTTCCAAAATAATGGGTACAGCTCCCCATGTTTTCAATAGATTGTAGTAATAAAAAGCACGGATTCCTAAAGCTTGGCCAATCATGTGATTCTTAACGCTTTCGCTTGTAAATTTTACGTTTGGAACATTGATGAGAAAATCGTTAACTCTGTGAATCATCGTATAAAAACCAGCCCATCCACTAAATGGAGCAGTCGAAATAGTAATATTAGATTCAATTAAATCCACGTAAGAGGG
>JBEAPR010000005.1:0-8366 GCA_041164265.1 Bacteroidota bacterium
TATCTCTTAAATCTTGGGCCTCTTTTACAATTATTAATTGCCTTTCAGCCATCATGGGAAGTCTTACAGCAGTATCTACAATCATTTGGGCATTACTATCCTTACCATAAAATATTGTATAGTTGAAAGCTTTTTCACTTTCTTTCAGGATATTTTTATCAAATAATTGCATCAACTGATCTAGGTAATAGGATTCCAGTCCATGCAAAAAATATACAGGTTGCAGTTCCTTTTTTAGAATTGCTGATTTTATCTGTTCAAATTCGGCCATAATTACTTTTTGCACCTCAAATATCTTTAATTTAGCCCAAATAAATTAAAACCATGGCAAATCGACCTCTTATTTTGGTAACTAATGATGATGGAATTACGGCACCAGGAATTAAAGTTTTAGTTGACATAGCTCGCCAAATGGGAGAAGTGGTGGTGGTTGCGCCAGATTCTCCTCAATCAGGAATGGGGCATGCTGTAACCATTAGTGATCCAATTAGATTACATCCAGCAGATGTTTTCGACGGCATAGAAGCTTATGAATGTTCGGGAACACCAGTAGATTGCGTTAAACTAGCCAAGCACATTGTCCTTAAGGATAGGAAGGTAGATTTATGCGTATCAGGAATCAACCACGGTTCCAATGCCTCCATAAATATCATATATTCAGGAACCCTTTCAGCAGCTATGGAAGCTAGTCTGGAGGGAATTCCATCTATTGGATTCAGCCTATTAGATCATACTTATGGAGCTGATTTTCAACCGGGGGTTCCTTTTATAAGAGATTTAATTGCTTTTGTTTTAAAACATGGAATGGAAAAAGGCAATTTACTTAATGTAAATATTCCTATTCCAAAAGATAATCAGAAGATTAAGGGGATGAAAATATGCAGGCAAGCTAATGCTCGATGGAAGGAAGAATTTGTCGAAGCTATTGATCCCAGAGGAGTGAAATATTATTGGCTTACCGGAGTCTTTATTAATGAGGATGAGGAAAAAGATACTGATGTAAATGCTTTAGAAGACGGTTATATTTCAGTGGTTCCCTCTATGCACGATTTAACCAATTATCCCATGTTACAAGATTTACAAAAGGCAGCTAATATATTCCATTAAATATGTTTTGGGAAAAAAATAAAATTTGGGTAGGAATACTGGTGGGATTGTTGGTTCCATTTATAGGCCTTGCAGTATTAGAATTACTTTTGGAACAACTTGATGAATTGGTTTTCCAACAAGCAAGAAATAGACTTAGTGAATCTTTTAAAGATCGAACGCTTTATTTGATAGCCATTATCTTTAATATCATCCCATTCCAGCTGTATAATAAGCAAAAAAAAATCCTTTCCATGCGTGGGATGGTTATAGCCACCACCATATACGCAATAGCATGGATGGTATTATTTGTAAAAGAAATTCTATAAAATGCGCTATTATCTAATAGCTGGAGAGGCTTCAGGAGATCTTCATGGAAGCCACCTCATCAAGGAGTTGAAGCTCAAAGATCCCAATGGAATCTTTAGAGCTTGGGGAGGAGATAAAATGGAGGCTGCTGGTGCAAACATAATCAAGCACTACAAATCTCTTGCATTTATGGGATTTTGGGAGGTGCTAACCAATCTTAGTACTATTCTTAGGAATATTAAGTTTTGTAAAACTGACATTCTTGAATTCAAACCTGATGCACTAATTTTTATCGATTATCCTGGTTTTAATTTACGGATAGCCAAATGGGCTAAAAGCCAAGGGATTAAAACTATTTATTATATCTCTCCACAGATTTGGGCTTGGAAAACGAGTAGGGTTCACGCTATAAAAAGAGATATAGACTTGATGCTAGTCATTTTACCCTTTGAAAAAGATTTTTACCGAAGGTATAACTACCCTGTAACATTTGTGGGGCATCCCTTGCTAGATGAAATCCAAATGGACACCGGCAAGCAATTAAACACTTCTAATTGGATTGCATTGCTACCGGGGAGCAGGCGGCAAGAAATCAATAAAATATTGCCAGTTATGGCTCAGGTAGTTACTTTTTTCCCCAATAAAAAATTCGTTTTGGCTTGTGCCCCAGGAATTGAATTGGAATACTATAATCAATTTATAGGCACAGCTAATATTGAAAAAGTAGTTGGAGATACCTATGGTGTTTTAAAAAAAGCTGAGGCTGCTATAGTTACCTCTGGAACAGCTACTCTTGAAACGGCCTTATTAGGAGTGCCTCAAATAGTCGTATATAAAAGTAATTCTATCAATTACTGGTTGTATAAAACTCTCATAAAAGTTTCTTATATTTCATTAGTGAATCTAATCGCTGGAAGAGAATTAGTTCGTGAAATTATTCAAGAAGAGTGCCATCCAAAGAATTTAGCTGAGGTATTACAATCAGTTTTAGGAGAAGAAAATAAGATGGAATTTAACGCTAAGTATCAATTTTTGAGAACGCGTTTGGGGGGACCAGGAGCTAGTAAAAGAGCTGCCGAAGCTATAGAAAAGAGTATTTTATGTAAACCTTTTTAAGTATTAATTGTTGGGATTTAAATTTTTTACCATGAAAAACAAACTGATTACCTGGCTAGAAAAATCTGCTTTTGGGGTTTGCTCTTATCTCGGTGAAAAAATGGGAATTGCCAGTTCGAATGTGAGGTTATACTTTATTTATTCTTCGTTTATAACTTTGGGTTCTCCTTTAATTATCTATTTATTTATGGCATTTTGGCTCAACTTTAAGAGATACGCGCATAATACCAAGGAGTTGATTTGGCATTAATTATTGAGTAAAAGCGAATTGAATCAAATTAGCACCCATTTCCAGGGCGGCTCTTCTTACAGGTTCTGGATCGTTGTGTACATCTTCATCTTCCCAGCCGTCGCCTAAATCACTTTCAAAGGAATAAAAACAAACCAATCTATCTTCCCAAAATAGTCCATAGCCTTTTGGAGGTAATCCATCGTGTTCATGTACTTTAGGTAATCCATTGTCAAAGTCAAATTTTTGGTGATAAACGGGATGGTTGAAGGGGACTTCTATAAATTCTAGTTGTGGAAATACCTTTTTCATGGCTACGCGCACATAGGGGTCCATTCCATAGTTGTCATCAATATGCAGAAAGCCACCACCCATGAGAAACGTTCTTAAATTCTCTGCTTCAGCATCTGAAAAGACTACATTGCCGTGGCCAGTCATGTGGATAAAAGGGTGATTAAACAATTGTGCAGAACCAACTTCCACCGTTTCGTATTCAGTAGCTAGGTTAGTCTTTAAGTTTTGGTTGCAAAAATTTGCCAAGTTTCCCAAGGCAGTGGGGTTGGCATACCAATCTCCTCCCCCATTGTATTTTAGAAGGCCCAATTTTAGAGGTTGTGATTGGGCTCCCAAAAATGCCAAAATTAAAAATAGGTAAGAAAAGTAGTATTTAGCTTTCATAATAATTTAGTTTGATATACAATTCCAGCATAGAGTCCAGCTGTTTCTGTTCGTAGTCTATTGGGTCCTAAGCTGATTGGTTCAAATCCAGCCTGAATGGCCAATTTCAGCTCTTCCAGGGAAAAATCCCCTTCAGGGCCTATGAGAATACAAACTTTTCTATTGGTGAGTTTAATACTTGCCCACTCTTTTGACTTTGTTGGATCAAAATGAGCAATATACTTTTTTCCTTCCCAAGGTTGCCGAATAAAATCATCAAATATGGTTAAGGGATTTAATTTTGGAATCAAAGCCCTCTGCGATTGCTTGGTTGCAGCAAGTAAAATTTTTTGTAGCCTATCGCTATTGATATTTCTTCTAATAGTATGTTGGGTGATGACGGGGGTAAATGACCGCAGGCCTACTTCGGTCATTTTTTCTAAAAGCCATTCCATTCGGCTGTTATTTTTGGTTGGAGCAACAGCAAGGTGTAATTCTCTTGATAAGCTTTTAACGTCTTCAATAGGTTCAGAAATTAGAACAGTAGTTTCTTTTTTTGAAATGCTTTCTATTTGCCCCTCATAAAAATTCCCTATTCCATCAATGACCATAACTTCATTAAGAGGTTTTAACCGAAGAACTTTTAGAGCGTGCTGACTTTCTTCAGAATTCAAAAATGCTAGATGATTACTAATATGATGGGCGTAAAAAATGGGTTTTTCCGAAGGCATAATTAATTGTTACATTTGTGCCGTGAAACCAAACATTATTGGTATTTGTTTACCGAATCAAAAGTAGCATATATTTATGGATATAGTAATAATGGCTGGCCAGTTGATGCTCAGTTTGTCGATTCTCATTGTTTTACATGAGATGGGCCACTTTTTCCCAGCGAGGTGGTTCAATACTAGGGTTGAAAAATTCTATTTGTTTTTCGATCCTTATTTTTCATTGATAAAGAAAAAAATCGGCGATACGGAATATGGGATTGGTTGGTTGCCATTGGGAGGATACGTAAAAATCTCAGGAATGGTGGATGAGAGTTTTGACAGAGAGCAGATGAAAGAAGAGCCTAAAGAGTGGGAATTCCGTTCCAAACCAGCTTGGCAAAGATTGATCATTATGTTAGGTGGTGTAACGGTTAATTTTATTTTAGGTTTTTTATTATACGGATTGGTTCTATGGCAATGGGGAGAAGAATTTCTGCCTAATGAGCAGGCTTCTTATGGCATCTATGCTGATTCTTTGGGTTTAGAGATGGGCTTGGAACACGGTGATAAAATTGTTAGGATTGGGGAATTGCCGTTTGAGAAATTCAATGATAGAACGATAATTAGAGAAATAGTCATTAATAATGTCAGCCAATTAACGGTAGAGCGTGGAGGCATTGAGGTAGACCTATCTATTGACCCTAAATTTGTAGGAATATTATCTAGCCACGAAAATAAAAATGCGGGGTTGTTTACTCCGGGTTTTCCATTTGTTGTGGCTGAGGTAACAGCAGGTATGCCTGCGGCAAAAGCAGGATTGCTGCCTGAGGATATAATCTTGGCCTTAGATAGTGTTAAGATGCCCTTTTACATAGATTTCTATGAGGCTATGAAGAAATATCCTAGTCAGGAAGTTACCCTAACTGTGCTAAGAGGGGGTACTGACACATTGAATTTAACGTTATTGCCAACAGAAGAAAGTAAAATAGGTGTTTTGCCGTTGGGTCCAAATTATTTCTTTGAAATGGAGCGAGAAGAATACAGTTTGGCGGCTGCATTACCAGCTGGATTTGTTAAAGGCGCTAATTTTTTGAATGACCAATTTAAAGCATTCGGTCAAATGTTTAGGGGAAAAATCAAAGCTTCTGAAAGTTTGGGGGGATTTGGTTCTATTGGTAAAATGTTTGGTGCTCAATGGAATTGGGAGCGATTTTGGACGATGACAGCGGTTTTGTCTTTAATTTTAGCATTTATGAATTTGTTACCGATACCTGCTTTAGATGGGGGTCATGTATTATTTCTGCTTTACGAAATAGTATCTGGCAGAAAGCCCAGCGACAAATTTATGGAAGTGGCTACGATGGTTGGATTTGCTATAGTTTTGGGCTTAGTCATATATGCCAATGGTTTGGATATACTTAGAGGATTTTTCGGCAAATAAATATTTGCTTGTTCCGAATATTTAGATAAATTTGCATCGCTTTCAGCCAGAGTGGCGGAATTGGTAGACGCGCTGGATTCAAAATCCAGTGATAGCAATATCGTGCGGGTTCGATTCCCGCCTCTGGTACAAAACCCTTTGAAACATTAGATTTCAAAGGGTTTTTTGTTTTTGGATGTTTTTATCTGAATGGGACTAATTCTATTGTAAACCCTCTTATGAATTCAAAGCTGAATTTGATAATCTAAACACGCCTGCAATTGAATGATGAAGTTCTTTTATTACCGCCTACGTTTAGTGTATGGTGTGGTGCGGGATTTCCAAGGCTATACTTTCCACTCTACCTATCTATTTATTAATAGTTAATAAGCTCAAATTAAACACTTTAGCCAGCATTATCGCTTATACAATGTACTCTGCTGGCATTCAATTTAAACTTCTATATTTACTTGGGCTCAATCCTGTTTTGGTTTTGAAAAGTCTACTGAAGTACTGTGGGTATTCAAACCCTAAATCATAAGCCAATGATTTAACCGAAATACTTGAATTCAATAATTGATACTTTGCTTTTTCTATGATTTTTAAATGAATATGCTCCTTGATGGTTTTACCTGTTTCCAACTTCAACAAATCACTTAAATAATGTCCCGACATATTTAACGCATTGCCACATTGTACCATAGTTGGTAACCCTTTGTCAGCTATGTTATCAGCATTAAAATAATCGTTTAAATAGTGTTCAAATTGAATTACAAAATCTTTGTTTTTACTGGATCGGGTTAAAAATTGTCGGTCATAGAATCGTTGGCTATATTTTAAAATGGATTGCAAATTATGAATAATCAAATCTTGGCTATGACGGTCTAAATTTTGAGCAATTTCATTTTTGATATTATTTACAAATTCGGTCAAAATCACTTTTTCTTTTTCTGAGATATGCAAGGCTTCATTTACATCATACGAAAAGAAGCTGTAGTGCTGTATCGCTTTATGAAGCTCCGATTTTAGTAACAACTCCGGGTGTACAAAAATGGTCCAACCCTTGAGGTCAATGATGGGGTCATCCATGATGTTAAATACTTGCGATAGTTTTGCCGCGAAATACATCAGGATTAAAGTCAACATACGCTTGAATTTCTTTTTGTATGTCAGAGTACTGGGTGTAAAACTCATCATTCTTCGCCTTTTTCGCAGCGGTCAGATTACTATTTGCCATTTATTTCATTATTTCTTCAATACAATATCTAATTTCTAAGAGTTTCGGCAAAAAGCAATGTGTGCGTTAGCACTCTTTGCTTGTGCGTTGGCTCTCTTTTTTAATGGGGCACAACGGTCTGGCTTTGTGACGTGCCGTCCCGATAGGGCGGCATGTTCATCAAAGCCTGTGTTATCTCGGGTTTTATTCCATTCAATATTTGACTCTTTATTTGACTTTTCTACAATGGTAAATATACTCAGTAGGAAAACTACCTAAATTAATAATTTCATTTTCATCAAATATATTCTGAAACTTTTTAAAGTTAAATTTAGTATATAAAACTTGGCTGAAATAAGAATTGCATTTTAAAGTTTGATAAGATTCATTTAAAATCGAAGAAGTATCTTCTTTGGATAAAAACGAAAATGGGATAGAAGAAATGAAATTATTAACAGGCTGATAATTTAAGTATTTTTTAAAATTTACAGCGGAATCGTTAATTATTTGTAATCTGTCGTCGTTTATGTAGTTTTTTACATGGTTACAAAAATCTGTATTAACTTCAAATGCCAATAACTTGCTATCCAAAGGCATATTTTTTAAAATTTCATTTGTCAAATTGCCATGTCCCATACCAAATTCCACTACTAATTTACTTGATTCTAAATTAACATATCTTATAATTTCCTTCTCTACGTTTTTGGATGTTTCAGTAAACGCTCCTGTTGTTAATAAATTTTTAGTAAACGCTAAAGTTGTTTTAAGTTTTGTTGACATTTTTGAAAATATATTGTCAGTGATAAAATAAAAATAATATATAAAATATTATACAACGGGAAACCATAAGATACTAATGGTAAAGAAAGTTTAGGTGTCCAATCCCACCAATTTCCAATCGATTCAGCAAATATTGGAAATCTCTGATTTGAAAATGGGAAAAATAATTTCATTGCCCATACTTTTCCATGAGTACAAAAGTCTAATAGTATATGGAAAAACAAACCATAACCAAAAGATTGCAAAATATTTTTACATTTATTATTACATATTTTTGATATTACGAAGCAAAATAATACAAGCATTGGAGAATGAAGTGCATCATACAGCCATGTTGTTGATAGTTGTGATGCAATAGAAATGTCTGATGTTCTTGCATCATAAACTCCAAATTCAGTACCAAATTTTCGAGAAAGCTGAGTTTGGATCATGATTTCTCCAATATCAGGAATTACACCTGCAACAATAATAGGATACCTTTTAATTGAAGGATTTTTTGCCGAAAGGTAAATACCACCTAAATTCGCTGTTAGAACGTGTGAGAAAAAATCCATTTTAGATATTTAGGTGATTAGAATAATTTAAAGGTAAAGGTATGGATTTTATTATAATCATAAATACTTTTTCTATATCTTTTTTCTAATCCGAGATAACGGCTTGGCTATGCGCAGTGTTCCGAAGGGCATTGCGTATAGGTTTTGTTGTGCCCCGTTTTTATTTTTCTTTCCATTTAGTTTGCGAAGGATTGAAAGCGCTTTGCAACCCCAGGAACGAGGATTGCAATGTGCTTGAATTATACAGCACTAATTTTCAAAGGCCACATAATTATCGGCAGTTAAATTT
>JBEAPR010000006.1:0-5716 GCA_041164265.1 Bacteroidota bacterium
CCCTTCCTTTAATTATTTTTTCCTCTGAGTGACTAGACCAGCCTCCAATAGAATTGGGTATACGTTTTGGTCATGATTATTAATCGCACTAAGTGTATCTACAGAGTTCATAGGTGTTACCACATAGCCTGCTTGCTCGGCGGCTTTCATGAATGCGGGATCCATCATAGTTTTTAGAAAGATATCTTCCAAAACCATTCGCCTCATGTAGGGCACTCCTTTTGGCACAAACAAAGCTCGCCAATCTCCCGCTACTAGCTCAAAGCCTTGTTCTGCAAATGTTGGAACATCGGGAGCCTTGAAATGCCTTTTGGTTGATGTGACGCCAAGTATTTTGACACTTCCTGCCTTGTGTTCTTCAGACACCTGAGCAACAGGTAGCGTTGCTGATTGAACCTCACCAGATAATAGTGCTGCTTTTGTTGCCGCATATCCTTTATACGGCACCTGAGACATATTCACATCAAATGTACTCTCGATCAGTGATGCAACGACGGCTGATGATCCTCCAGGTGGGTCGTTACCATTCATCAGATCCCCAGGACTTGATTTGATTTTATCAAAATACTCGCTAAGCGAATTTATTCCTGTATCAGCTCGGACTGTTAGAGCTCCTGGGTCAGGTCCAAAGAATGCCAGCGGCTCAATTTCGCTCAATTCTGTTGCTTCGGCATTGCTGTAGTTTCTTGCAACAAAGCTAGATCCTATAATCCCAACCGTGTAACCATCAGGGGTCGCTTCCGCTGCAAATCTAACCCCTGCAGCACCGGCTGCCCCCGTTACATTATTGACTACAATCGGTACCCCAGCTCTCTCGCTCGCATACTTTGCAATCAGTCTTGATACTGTGTCCTGACCCCCTCCCGGTGACCAGTTACAAATAATTGTGATTGTTTCTTCCGGGAACTCAGCAGCACTCACAGCTGCACTGTTGAAGCCGAATACTGCTAAAACTAACCCAATTGCGAGTACGATTCTCTTCATTGCTACCTCTATTAGATAGTATTGTTAATTCCAAATCCTTAGAGATCACTTATTTTTGTGCCCAAGACTAGTCTTACTTTGAATTAGCGAAACTCTCCCAGACCCAACTATGCGTAGAATTGTAGTATTGATCGACAAATTTCAGTCAGAATCATACATACATCCCTCTAAGAGACTAGAATTTTGGAAATTCTAACGGATGGTTAGAAAAATCCTTTTTTAATAGTTTCAATTCAGTTGTCAAGTCTGTTATACATTAAAAATCGTTAATGTATACAAAATAAAATATATAAAATCATATATTTATAAGAAATTTTGCTGATAATAGCGAAAATTATATAACTAGTAAGCTTTTCTTTTACAGCTTTTACGAACAATTAAGTTGTCTTATCAACTTCGGGGCAAATGAGAATCATTGTTCTGCTCTTGACTGGATGATTGAACTCCCCAAACAAGATCCCACCAGTGAACGCATTGAAGTCTTAACCCCGGAGCAGTTCCAGAACCTGCGGCAGGTATGGGAATCTTATCCGGACCGCCAACTTTCGCATCTACATCAATTCATTGGCTGGACAGGCTCAAGGCCTTCAGAAGCACTGAAGTTGCTCTGGAAAGACATTGATTTTGATCGGGGGAACTACGTCAAACGCGACACCAAGAGTGGCAAGACGTTGATCCAACCGATGAATAAGAAGGTTCATGAGGTGCTGTTGCGGCAGAGGGAACTGCTGAATAGTAGTTCGGCAGACTTGCAGGAGAGTTCTTATGTTTTCACGGCAAGCGATGGTGGTTTGCGAAGATTGGATAGTTTGAAGAAGCGTTTCAGCCAACTGAGGGATCTAGCTGGTATCCCAAAAGAGTTCCGACCAAATTACTGCCTACGAGACACGATTGCTTCGATGATGTTGTCAAATGGGGCTACCTTAGCGGAAGTCGCTTACCAGTTAGGACATGCCCCAGGCTCACCAATGACTAGGCGCTACGCCAAGTTCATTCCAGCCGCTCAACAAAGTATTGCCAACAAGGCTCAGGAGGCGATGATTACTTTGTTAGACTCAAAAGGCTTGGAGGAAAACATATGTTAGGAAAACAAACCAGATAGATTTGAAATAAATTACAGTTTCGCAGAGTAAATAGAAATGCTTTAAAATCGCTTGGAAAGTATAAGAATTGAGATTTTTTGAAAGATACTAAACAGAGATAGTTGAATGGGTAAATTATGAGAAAAAGCTACGATACAAGAAGGTCTATTAATTAGACTCTTCAAGAGTAGAAGCGATCAACACTGCATCGGTTGATAGAATCTGTAGATGATTAAACATTGATTCGTAAGCCAATTGTTCATCTCTATCACTCAGGGCATTCATAATGAGATCATGCTCAGCAATTGAATTTACAACTCTGCCTTTTCGAAATGTAATAAGTCTGCGATAAGGCTTTAATCTTAAATCAATTGAGTAGGCATACTTCTGGAGAGATCCATTTCGTGAAGCAGCATGAACACATCTATGAAAATCAAAATTTAGGTTATAGAAAAGATCAATATCATTCTCCAAAGCTGCGGCACGGCATTTTTCGTGCGCAACTTTTATAACTTGCAGTTCTTCATTAGACATCCGCAGAACAGCGAATTTAGCTGCAGTTGCTTCAAGCACAGCCATCAATTCAAAGAGTTCAATAATTTCAGAAAGTTGAAGTTTTTTGACAACTGCTCCATGTCGAGGTTTAAGATCAATCAATTCTGCAGCAGCTAGGTTTTGAAGTGCTTCACGGACAGGGGTTCTTGAAACATCGAATTCGTTAGCAAGGCTGATTTCATCTACTTTTGTACCAGGTTTAAGCTTACCTTCGATGATTAACTTTTCGAGGGTAGAGGTAATCCAGTTAGTGATAGTGGTATTTTTTGGTTTATCAGCGTAGTTACTAATTGAAATATTCACTATTCGACTATCTACTTAACTGCAGTTGGTGATAAAGTGTGTGACATAGAACACGAGTGCCATCATAGAGATGATTCGGCTGAACATCTTCAGCAGGATTATGACTTATTCCTTCAGAACAAGGAATAAATATCATTCCAGTTGGAGCAATTTTATGAAGGAATTTTGAATCATGACCAGCTAGAGAAAGAATTGTGGTAGATGATATCTCGAGTTCCTTAGCTGCCGATATAATTGAGGAGATTAATTCAGTTGGAAATTCTACGACAGGATCATTAACTAGGGGGGTTAATTTAACTGATTTTTTGGAGTTATATTTGCTAATTACTGCATTTATTAAGGATTCATAGTGATCAAGTGATGATTGGCGAGGATGTCTCAGATCAATAGAAAATGTAACCTTACTAGGTACTACTGAAGGTGCATTTGGCTCAACAATAAGTTTACCAATGGTAAATTTGACATCTTCATCATCATTAATGACTGCAGAATACAACTGATGCATGATTTGAGTTGCACACAGAAGGGCATCATCACGCTCCGACAAAGGGACAGTTCCAACATGATCCGCACGGCCAGTTACAGTGACCGAGAAAGTTTTTTTGCCTTGCATGCCTGTAACAGCGCCAATAACAACATCCGCTCTCTCCAAGAATGGTGCTTGTTCAATGTGTGGTTCCAAATAACATTTGATCGGAAAACCAAACTCCCTGATAGGAACAGCGGGAAGGGCAGAACGTACATATTCAATACCTGATGCTACAGAAACTCCATCATCGTCGACAATATCAAGGATTTCTTTGAGCGATTTGTAGCCAGAAAATACTGATGAACCCATCATACCAGGAGCAAAACGAGAGCCTTCTTCATTCATCCAGCATACAACCTCAAATGAATGATCAGGTTTGAACTGATTCTTGTAAAACGATTCAGCAACCTCAAGCGCGGATAGAACACCAAATACTCCGTCGTACTTTCCCCCAGTTGGTTGGCTATCTATGTGAGAACCAGCAATTACGGATGGTAAATTAGGAAACTTGCCTTCGTATCGCAAAAAAAGATTTGATGCGGCATCAGTAAATGCCTGCATATCAATCATTTCTGCCCACTGAATCAGCAATTTACGAGCATTTATATCCTCAAGGGAGAGAGCTTGTCTATTGACTCCCAAGGATGAATCAGTTGTACACTTTGCAAGCGAATCGTGCCTCTCGACTAGACGAGCAAGGTTTACAGATTCAATAATTTTCTCGAGCATCAGCTAATCTTCATGATTTCTGAGGGGTTTGATCTTGGATCACGACTAGGCCACCTGGAAAGCTCATTTAATGAAAGGAATTCTGAAAGATGGATATTAAACATCCCGGGCTCTTCTGAAGGTACCGTATGCCCAGTCTTTGGAAGAATTAATAATCCAGACGATTTTACTGTGCTCTTCAAAAATAGACTCGTCTGTAGGCAGTGATCATCTTCGTCCCCAGTAACGATAAACAATGGTGTTTCAATGTTAGATAGCTCTGACTCTAAATCATAAAGTGATGGACGGCGGGCCTGAACACCAAGCATTGTATTACTAGCCCCAATCATGGAGTGCTGTCCAAGCCTAAGTCTGAATTCACTCCAACCAACGGGATCTTTGACTTGGAAAGGAATTCTTGATGCAGCTGATCCGTAAATATGAGAATACTTTTCGCTTCCTAGTTCGAGAAATTGCTTGGCAACATTTATTGAAACACCCCGAAAGTAGTCTTCGTGTTGTTTCTCTGCACCATAACCAACCCCAACGATAGAAGCCGAAATAGCTCTACGTGGATAATTGATTAATAAGTGCAAAACGGCAAATCCACCCATCGAATGCCCGACAAAGTGCGCGGCATCAATTTTCAAATAATCCAAAACATCAATAATATCTTCGACAGCGCGGCTTTGAGAATAGGACGCGACAGAATTAGGAACTTCAGATGGTGGATAGCCACGAGCATTAAAAGTGATACATTGGTATTTGCGAGAAAAATAATTTACTTGATTCTGCCAACTGCGCTGATCACCACCAAATTCATGTACAAAGACCAGTGGGATTCCTTCTCCTGAAATATTACAATCCAACTCAACGTTGTCAGAAGTGCTAACTTTAAAATTTTTCATACGATTGAATTATTGGATGATATTCCCCCATCAATTGTTAGAACCGACCCCGAAATATAACTAGCACGATCTGAGATCAAAAATGCTATTGCATCTGTGACTTCATGAACGTGTGCAGGTCGTGCTAAGGGATATTTTTTGGCGAGTTCGTTATACCGATCCTCTGTGCCAAAGAGATCAAGAGACCGCTTTCTCAACATTTTAAAAATTCTCTCAGTATTTACTGGGCCAGGATTAACACCAAGTACACGAATGTTATCATTAAGACTTGTTGCACCTAAAGCCTTAGTAAATGCAATCAGAGAGGCATTTCCCGATACTCCAGCAATGTAGCGCGAGTCAAAAATTTCACCACCATTACCGATATTATTAAGTATTACTCCAGATCCTCTTTGCTTGAAAAGTATATAGAAGATTCTACACATACGAATGTAACCGTGAACCTTTAAATCCCAACCTTCACGCCATTTCGTATCATCGACATCAAATAGATTACCGCTGGGAATATCACCAGCATTGTTGACTAGAATATCGGTATCAGCACATTCGAGCTTTAAATTTTCAATTGATTCAATGTTCTTAATATCAAGAGGAAAAATTTGAACATCAATATCGTGACTATCAGTAAGGTGATTTTGTATTTCTCG
>JBEAPR010000007.1:0-2828 GCA_041164265.1 Bacteroidota bacterium
CTCCTCAACCAATGAAATACAAAATTTAAGCGTGTCCATTACTGGAGATACCTTGTACATCAGCGCGGGAAATTACATTATAGTTCCAGGGATAAGTGATACAAATTATCCTCCAATGGACATTGATGGCAATAATTATGATACAGTTCATATAGGAACGCAAATATGGATGAAGCAAAATTTAAATGTATCCCGTTATAATACTGGCTCTCCCATACCTCTTGTAACAGGTACCAATTGGAAAGATTTAACTACAGGAGCAAGGACTTATTACAACAATGATTCTTCAACCAATGCACCTATATATGGAGCATTATACAATAGGTTTGCAACAATGGGGGATAGTATATGTCCGACGGGTTGGCACGTGCCAACTGATGCGGAATGGGGAATACTAGAAACTTATTTAGGAGGATCAACTGGAGCAGGTAATAAATTAAAAGAAATAGGGACTTCAACATGGAATAGTAATACCGGGGCTACCAATGAGGTGGGTTTCACTGCCAGAGGTGGTGGATATCGCTCAGGATCTAGCGGGAATTTCGGTGATCTAAAGAACTATGGATTATTTTCAAGTCTGAATCCTAACCCACCTGCTGGCGATCAGAGTCATATGGATATGCAAGGTGGCAGCGGTAATACATTGGTGCACACCAGCCTCGGGGAGAGAACTGGAATCTCCGTACGTTGCCTTCGGGATTGATTAGTTGAAATTTAGATCTCCCTGCTTGTTGAGGTAAGTCAAAATTTTAAAATTATTAGGTCTTATATGTAAAAAATCCATATAAATAAGGCTAATGCCCCTCTTTAGTTTTTTAATGCCCAAAAAGTACAGACCTATACACGCCTCAGCAGTGGCAAGGCAAATGTTGGAGGCTGCTAATGATTTGGAGCGTTAAACTATTTTTTTAGAAACAGTTTGGAATATTCTTACCGCTTGTTTTTTAATAGCAGGGGTAAGTGGATTTAATAATTCGGGGATATTTAATTCCATAATTTCACGGTTTAGTTCCGGAAATAGTTTGCCGACTCTACTCATGGCTTGCAATGCAGTCACTCTCAAGGAGGACTTTAACTTAAGATCCGTCCACATCTCCAAGGCCCAGTCAAAATAAGTTCCCAATAGCGCTTCGGGAATTTCTAATTTTTCTAAAAGACGGAGTATCTCTCTTTTTTGAGAGGAGGGGCACTTTTTCCCATGTGTGATTAAACGGTGTGGGTCCAAATTTAATGCTTGTACAATAGGGCCATCTGCTAGTGACAACAGCCAAGTAGCTCTCCAGGAAAGGTGCGCATCTTCATTAAATAATAAGTTTGGTAATTCATCCCAAAGATTATTGATATGGAGGTATTCCAGAATTTCTTTTTTAGGTCGGCGCTCTTGTATTATTTTTTCTAATGACTCCATACAGGATAAATATTATAAAATTCTTGAGAGACAAGATGTTTGTTGTTAATATAGGATATAATTATTAATTAAAACAAAGCTGAGATTTATGATTTACCATATTGATTAAGAGTTGTTTTTTAAAAAAAAATTCACATTTTCGAGTCTTTTGGATTCAATTGGCGTCATAAACTTGACTTTTTGGTAGGGTGAGATTAGACTTGTAGTTGAACTGTTGAAAGTAAAGTGTGGAAGAACTTGTTTTTATAGATTGGAAGTCTGATGTAGGGTTTAAGTGGTTGTTTGCCAGAGATACGGTGGCGGAGCATTTGGTGGCGTTTTTGAGAGATTTGACTGAGGAGGTTGAAGCGAAGATGCAGGTACAGGAGAAAGTGAGGGAGTTATCAAGCGAGGAAGAGGACATCAGTGAGGAAAATCAAGAAGACGAGGGCCTTAGGCAAAGAGTTAATGTACTGGGGCTGGGCTCAATATTAGGAGGGGAGATGGGGAGGAATTTTCCGGATGAAAAAGTAAGTGATGGCATCAAATTGGCTTACCACAATGTGGAGTTGATTACTAGAGAAGAAGAGGAGACGATTCGGAAAATTTTATTTGACGTATATGTGGCGTTGCCGGGTGGAAATCGGGTGATTATAGAAATGCAAAAGGCACCGCACAAGGGGTTGGATCTTAGAATGTTGAAATATTTGATTCGGGGGATTGAAAGTTCTGGGGGCGTTTCGCATGTGTTTATTGCGCTGATGAATTTTAAATTTTCCGGGTTTTGGGGAACTTCTCCAGAGGATTCTGTGGTTAAGGTTTATAGATTTGATGAAGGGGCTTTAGTGACGGTAGAATTGGGTTGGTTTGACAAACCGTTGGAGGAGTTGGATACTGGGTTGGACCGGTGGTTGTTTTTGTTTAAGAATATTACTAAGTTGAAGTCTGTGCCCGAGGTGTTTCGGGGTACGATTTTTGAAAAAATGATGGATATGTCAAGAATTAAAACTTTACCGAAGGAGCAGTCGGAGGATTGGAAGAAAGAACTAGACAATAATAGGTATGTGCAGGAGGGTATTCAAATTTTGGCTAAGCAGGCAGAAGTTGAAATGGCAGCCGAAATGGCATCCAAAATGGCGGCTGAAATGGCAGCCGAAATGGCATCCGAGAAAGTAGCCGATGCAGTAGAAAGAGTAAAAGCTGAGGTAAAAGCTGAGGCTGTAGAAAAGGAAATTATGGCATATCAAAAAGGGGAACAGGAAGGGATGCAAGAAGGAGCGTTCAACCAATTAAAGGCGACCATTGCCAAAATGAAAAGCAAAGGAATGACAGAGGAGCAGATAAAATACTTGCTGGATCTGGATGAATTGCCAACTATAGATGGAGTTTGATGAACTAGCTCTGTTCAATTTAAAATTACCACAACCAATTCAATTTCCTA
>JBEAPR010000008.1:0-17666 GCA_041164265.1 Bacteroidota bacterium
CAAATGAGTATTTTACAAGGAAGTGTTAGTGGTAGTAGTGTTTATACAGAGACACATAGCCCCACTACTAATTCGAGTGGACTAATAAGCATTGAGATTGGAGGAGGAACGACTATTACGGGTGCTTTCAGTAGTATAGATTGGTCTAATGGTCCTTATTACTTAAAGCGAGAGGTTGACCCAGCAGGAGGAACTAATTACTTGATTTCTGGGACAAGTCAATTAATGAGTGTGCCTTATGCTTTACATGCGAAGACGGCGGAAACTGTTACAAGCGGAGTTCAAATCGGTGACTTTGCCCAAGGCGGTATCGTATTCTGGGTAGATGAAACAGGACAGCATGGTTTGGTGGCTGCTAAAGAAGACCAAAGCACAGCGGTAAGATGGTATGCCGGTACTAATGGTAATACACAGGCAAAAGGAGACGGTCCTTACGCAGGTGAAGCAAATACCTCAATAATTATTGCAGTTCGAGCAGCTATTGGTGATGACGGTAGCACTTATGCAGCGCGTATTTGTAATGAGCTACAAATTACCGAAGGTGGCATTACCTATGGCGACTGGTACCTTCCCTCAAAAAAAGAATTGGATTTAATGTATCAAAACAGGGCAACTATTAATGCTACCGCAGGGGCTAACGGAGGCAGCGGCTTTGCGAATACGTTCTACTGGAGTTCTACTGAGAACGATAGTAACGACGCGTGGGACCAGGATTTCACCAATGGCATCCAGAGCGCCAACATCGCTAAGTACAACACCAGCAGAGTAAGGGCTGTTCGGGCTTTTTAACTATTTATCTATTTAACCATTTACCGCGAAGCGGTTGATTTTAAAAAAATGGAGGGCGTTTGTCCTCCATTTTTTATTTAACTTATTTACAATGGCATTATATTATGATTTACCTCCACCAAATTCTTCTACAACGTTCAGTTTTTTACCAGTATCAAGATGTTTAATGACTTTTTCAAGCTCTCTGAACCTTAAAGAACCAGCAGTAAATGAGAAATTATATTTCTGGGTTTCTATCATGTTTTAGTTAACAATATCACTTATTGGTACTTCCAAGAGTTGACTTAATTTTTCTAAGTGTTTTTTACTTGGTGTGCTTTTCCCCTTTACCCAATTGCTAACAGAAACTTCGCTTACCCCAAGTTTTTGACTAATGAAATTATTCTTCAACCCTTTAGCCTTTATGATTTCTTTTAACATCAGCAACTCTTTAAAAAAAATTAAAGTTTCTCTTCTATCAAATATAAGATTTCAAATGAGGGGATACGAATTTTGAATGTTAAAAAACTTTGGTAAAAAATATCAACACAATTAACCTACGCATTAGGTACTGCTTTTTTAAACTAACACCAACCAACCCTTCTTTGATTATAGAAATGATTCATTATTGATTTACAATAACTTAGTCGTTTAATTTTAATCTGTAGAGATGAATGGGTCAAAGGCAAATGGGGAAGGTTACACACAGTATATAGCTTAATAAACACAAAAATTGGCCAGGCATATAGACGAGGTCTCTGCCAAATTGACCTAGTTTATAATTTTTTAAATTAGAAATCTTTCTCCATCCCAGATACTAAATTAATTTGATTAGACTTAACTTGTAGCCCTAAGAGATAATGTTCTTTGATAAAAAACGGTAAAGTTGGATAAATTAAACTAAAGGAAAATTGTCCCCAAAATTGTCCCCTTCAAAATGAAAGATACTGAATTTCAGAGGGTTAGATTAAAATTGGTAGCCCCAACAGGACTCGAACCTGTATCTAAAGTTTAGGAAACTTCTATTCTATCCCTTGAACTATGGGGCCATGTCCCAAAGTTAAATAATTTATATTTATCCTATAAATACCAAACTATGAGAGAGGTCGATTTCTTAATCGTCGGACAGGGTATTGCAGGTACCAACCTTGCATTTCACCTATTGCAGAATAATCTTTCCTTCCACCTAATAGATCAACCCACCAATACTCCCAACGCCTCTTCCGTTGCAGCCGGCATTATCAATCCCATAACTGGCCGTAAATTCGTCAAATCCTGGATGATAGAAACCCTTCTTCCTCATGCTATTTCGACCTATCATCAAATGGAAATCCTGCTTAAATCTCCCCTTATCTCTCCAATTCCAGCGCTGCGTTCTTTCGCTACCCAAGGTGAATTCTCCGATTGGGAAGGAAGACTATCGCAATCTTCCTATCAACCTTTTATGGCTGAAAACCCCCATATAGGCAACGTGCCCTCTTTCCTCCAATCACCCTTAGGCTATGGACAAGTCCTTCAATCTGCTCGGGTAGATACAGCTCTTCTAATTGCCTTATTTAAAGAATATTGTTTACAACACCGTCAAATATCCATTCAACCTTTTCAATACCATCAAGTTCAAATCCACACAGATTACCTTACCTACCAAAATATAAAAACCCAACACCTCATTTTTGCCGAAGGCGCCGGTATTCAAAACAACCCATTCTTTCCAGAAGGTATCATTCGCCCCAATAAAGGACAAGTACTCATTATTCAAACCACAGATGAAATGGAAACGCTTGATTGTATCGTCAAGCAATCTATTTTTTTTGTGCCCACTCAACCAAATACCTACTGGATAGGATCCACTAATGAAAATAACTATCAGACTATTGATTGCACCCCAGAAGGAAAAGAACAATTGCTCGGCAAACTCGAAAAAGTATTTATACCTCAGTATAAAATCATCAATCACCTCACAGGCCTTAGAGCCACCGTAAGAGACCGCCGACCCGCACTAGGTACCCATCCTAACCACCCTCGTATTCATTTATTCAATGGGATGGGGACAAAAGGCGCCTCCCTAGCACCTTATTGGGCTCAACGCCTTATTGATAGTATCCTAGCAAACCAACCATTGGACCCCACCGTTAATTATCATAGATTTCTTTAGTTTAACATTTCATTTATAATGAATCGAGCAGCTCAGGCATTATCTTATAAAATCTACTTCATGAAAAGATTATTAATTTTTCTTTTTTGTCATCTGACAGTGGTTGCATTACATGCCCAAAAAAGCCTTACAGATGCTTGGAATGATTTGGAAAAATTAGAACAATTAGGCAGGCCTCAATCAGCTATCCAACTTTTGGATTCTATAGTTGAAATCTCTGCGGCCGCTAATAATTTTCCATACCTAATCAAATCACATTTTTATCGACTTGCGCTCTACAATCAATATTTGCAAAATCCTCAACAAGAATACCTCAAATACTTAAATGAAAAATACGATGAAGCTCCATTTCCAGTCAAAGAAATCATTGCCCTTCCTTTAGCAAAGTGCCTGTTAAATATTGAATTGGACCGCGGTTCAGGAACCTCCGCCGCAGTGGATAGAGCCTTGCAATTAATTAATGGTAGTTTGTCGAATCCCCAATTATTTGAGATGGCAACCCGAGACTATGCCCCCATTTTTCAAAAAGATAATTTTAATCCTGAGGATTACCAAACGTATTGGCAGATTGATACCAGCTATTCCAGAGACGGAAGTGGTCGCCAACCCACGCTCATGGATGTTTTAATTAAAGAGGCAGATAAAATCTTCCAACATCCTTTATTGAGTGATTACACTTTAGAAAAAAGATTCGTCCAGACAGCAGCTTCTTTTCACCAATTGAATCAGGACACTACTGCTTGGTTATTCAACCTTTTGGAATATAGCCATTATGAACTTTCTGAACTTCTGCAGCTCTATGAAAAATTTCCAGGACCAGAAATCTTATTGAAACTTGGTACTTATTACTGGAACCACAACGATAGCCCAAAAGCGACCCCCATTTTTGAGCGATTGGTTCAAGAATATCGGCATACTTATGAAGCTGCTATGGCCAAAAAAAATTTGGAACAAATCAATAAGCCATTTTTCAATGTCCAAATTCCTGAGGTGATAACCTCCTCTAAGGATATCAGACTAACTTTCACTTCCAAGAATATCCAACAACTCTACTATTCCATCCTTCCAATGGAGGTTTCAAACTGGATGTCTTTTAAAAGAAAACCTCCGAATGAAATTCTTCAACAATTACCCAATCGTAAGCCACAACTTTCTCTTTTGCCTAAGGATACATTATTACCTAACCCGGGAAATGGCCAATATGTATTGTTGGTGTCTGATTCCCCTAGTCCTTTGTCTACAGAACAAACAGAAGAACTCAAAATTTTATTTTTTCAAGTTTCTGATTTGAGCTTTTTTCAAACCACCAAAGGGGCTCAAAAGCAATTAATAGTTACCAATGCCCTTAACGGTCAGCCCATTGAAGGAATTTCTTTCGAGTTTTTCGAAAATCAGAATTATTCCATCGATGGATTTATGAAAAAACGTCCAAATTCAGTATTAATTTCCAATAAAGATGGGGCTATTACTATTCCCTCTTCCTTACCTGCCCGTACTGTTTTTCGAATGATTAATGGAGCAGATACGCTCTACCATGACGATTTATTGATCAACAACCCTCAACCAATTACCTTATCAGATACGTTGGCTAAGACCTATATCGTAACAGATAAAGCTATTTATACGCCAGGTAATCAAGTTGCTTTCAAAATTATTCATTACCGCTCCATAAAGGCAAAACCTGCTCAAGTGCTTCCCTCAGTTTCCCTTACTATTTCTCTTTTGAATACCAAGGGGGAGGTACAATCTTTACAAAAGGTTACTACTAATGAATTTGGAACAGCCTCAGGGACTTTCATCATTCCGGAAGGAGAGCGGAGTGGAAATTGGTCCCTAAAAGTAGAAGAAAACGCTTCTAGCAGAGTCTTTTTCGTAGAGGAATATACCCTTCCTGAAGTGGAGTTGACCATGACCATTCTAAACAAAAGTCCCAAAGCTGGGGATACTCTATTACTGTCTGGCCAATTGACAGCCTATTCTGGAAGGAACCCCTCGGGAGCAAAAATCAAAATTTCATTGCTTCCTCAGGATATTTGGTATAAAAGGAATTTACCCCCTTCGGGAAATGGGGGCCAGCCGTTCTGGAATAACGTGGTTTATACTGATGTGAACGGTAGATTTTTGGTTGAAGTACCCACTAAAACAGATCCAGGCCGGTTTCAAATTAGGGGAGAAGCTGTTACGCTTTCAGGGTCGAGTTGCGATGATCTTTATCCTATTGTGTTGGGTATCCAAAAATGGAAACCAACTATAAATATTCCAGATCAAGTCGTTGCTTATCAACCTTTTGAAGCTCAACTCAACCTCTTGAATGTATTAAATATACCTGGTGAAGCGCCTTTTCATTTTTCTATTCGCTCCGAAAAAGAAGGTCGAATACTGTTTCAAGAATTCGGTTTGCTCAAGGAATCCCAAACTTTTCCAGTAATTATAAGCGAAAATTGCTCTGGTCCTTTAATCGCGGAGTTATTAATTTATGAAGAGGATGGGACCTTCGAAAGTGTGGATCAATCGCTTATTTTAATCGATAGCGATTTTAAATATAGAGATGAAGAAAAGGGTTTTTTGTACTACTTAGAAAGTAATCATCTTCAAGAAGGGGATGCGTTAAACTTAAAATTAGCTAGTGATATACCTGTTTATTTGATCTGGGAATCAGCCAGTGGAGCTTCAGAAACAGTCTGGATAGAACATAATCAGGCCTCTTTTACCAAAATTATGAATGAAGGTAAAGGAATCCTTCATTTGATAGGGGTAAAAGATCATAGATTATTTTATCATCAAGAACCTATCGAGGTCAGTCAAACTGAAAAAAACCTGATAGTAAAATATGACCAGTTTGCGACCACCTTGATTCCTGGTCAAAAGGTAAGGTGGGATTTTTCATTAACCAATCCTGAAGGAAAAGCTGCCTTATCAGAGGTTGCTGCGGTACTCTATAATAAAGCTTTAGATGAGCGAGCTGTTCAACAATGGCAATTTCCCCCTATACTTTACCGAAATTATCCGTCTTTGTACGTCAGTAGTGGATTATTTCAAAATGCCCAGGTGGTTTCCTGGCAAAACCGTAAGGACAAGCCCATCTTTTATCCACCTCTGGTCCTACCAATCATCCAAGATTATGCTATTCCAGTTTATGGGGTAACTCCTTTAATGATGCGTACCAATTCGAATCAGAGAATGGAAGAAAAAATAGCAACTATACCTGAGGAAAGTCCTATTGAAGATTCATCCGGTGAGGCATTTAACCAAATGGATAATCCCAGAAGAATAGGGGAGGAAGTAGTATTTTTTAAACCATCCATTATGACCTCCAAAAAAGGTCAATTTTCCCTTGAATTCAATGCACCAACAACCCTTTCTCAATGGAAGTTTAAATTATTAGCTCTAGATGAAAAATTGAATGGGGCAGCTGAAGAACAAATGGTATCTACTTTCAAGCCATTTTTTTTAGATCCTTATTTGCCCCAATTTTTGAGGCGTGGGGACACTTTTTTTTGGAAGACGCCTTTAGCTAATCTTACTGATGATGTTATTGAAGGGAAAGCTAGTCTACTACTTGTAGATCCCTTATCCAAACAGAATATAACCAGTGCACTTTCAGCTAAAGCCGACCTGAATTTTACAGTTGAAACCCATAGTGAAACCTATCTTAATTGGGTTATAGATTTAAATAATGCAAACTTTGAATCCGTTGATTTTGTGATGAGTGCATCTTCCTCAATTTTTGAAGATAGAGTTAAAAGCAATATTCCTATTCTTACCGACCAAGTTAGTTTGTCGGAAAACTTACCCATTTTTATGCCTCCTTTCTTTTCTGATACCATATCTTTTGATTGGAAAGCAAATCCTAAATTTACTTATGTCAACCAGCCACTAGATTGGGTGTGGGAAGTATTGCCCACTTTTTTCGAGGAGGAGGCCTCCAATAATACCATCCAATTAGTCAATCAAAGATTGGCTGCCGTTATAGCTCACCAAATGGGGAAGACAGCCTATTTTGAACAAATAGCTATCATTGACGAGTGGTTGGAGGAGGTTCAGAATAAAGATGGAGGTTTTAGTTGGTTTCCCAATGGTAGATCCAATCCTTATATCACCTTTTACCTTTTAGATTTATCAAGTAGAATGGACAAACAACCTCTGCCTAAAGAGGTAATTAAAAATGCCTTGAAGTATTTGAATGAATCTAAATTACCTGAAATATATTTAGCTTATATCAACGCGCTATGGAGTCTTAAAAATAAAAATCAATCATTGTCGATAGATGACTGGTCTGACTTTCCTCCTTTACAAAAAATCATGTTGGGTAGGTATTATTTATTAACCAATCAAATGATAGAAGCGCAAGCAATTTTGAGTTCTTTGAAAGAAACGGCACTAGGGAATTTTAATACAGGAATTTTTTGGGCCAAAGAATCTTGGGGAGGTGCCCTTCAATTGGCAAGCGATGCTTTGTTGTTTTTTGTTGAAATGAAAGCTGAAAAAGAATGGATTCAAGGACTTCAAATGGAAATCCTAAAACATAAAAGATTAAATGGTTGGGGAAATTCCAAAGCATCTGCTCTGGCCATAAGTAGCCTTTGGGCTACTTTTTCTGAGGTTGTAAACGCTTCCATTCAGGAAATTCAATTTGAATGGATCGATAATGGTGAAAAATCCAGCATTAAAATATTTAATCCCAATGCAGTTCCTGCTTGGGGATCTATATTACAAAACTATACCCAACCGATAGATGAAGTGGAGGCTTACCGACAAGGTCCATTAAAATTAGAGCGTTCCTATTTTTATGAGCTTAATGAAGAGTGGTTGCCATTAAATAATGGAGAGGAGTTGAAGGTGGGCCAAACAGTTAAGGTGGTTTTGAATATAGAGAATGAATCTCCCATGCAGACCATTGTCTTGCGAGATGAATTTCCCGCCTCTGCCGAGCTTCCCTATGAACCTAGCAGTTATAGGTGGCATAGAAATGTTAGCTATTATCAAACTAGAGATAGGGATGCTATGTTGTTCTACTTTGATGATTTGCCAAGAGGTAGTCATCAAGTAAGCTATAAATTTCAATTGGGAAGAAGTGGTTCTTTTCATACGGGGATTAGTACCATCACCTCAGCTTACGACGAAACTTTTGGTAGTTTTGACGAAAATATGAGGTGGAATATCAAATAAAGAATAAATTGTTCTAATGATAGATTTAAAGAAAACAATATTGGATTATACCAAGAAAAAAATAAAAAATGCAATGAGTGATCCAAAAGAAAATGGCAAATCAGATAAGGCCAAACATGCCGATACCATTATAAGGAATCATATTGCCTGGTCTATGGGCGCTAGTTTTTTAGTACCTATTCCAATAGCAGATATTTTTGCCGTAGGCGCACTACAGTTAGATATGATTAGACAATTATGCAGGGCTTATGGAGTTCCTTTTTCTGAAACTCAGGGCAAGGCCATTGTCAGTGCGTTAACGAGTTCTACTTTAGCTAGAGCTGGAGCTCGGAGTTTGATTAAATTAGTTCCTGGATTAGGTACTTTAATCGGAGGCATTACGGTTTCTATCTTTAATGGGGCTTCTACTTATGCATTAGGAGAGGTATTTAAAAGGCATTTTGAAACAGGCGGGACTATTTTAGATTTTGATGTAGAAGGCCTCAAAAACATGTACAAAGAGAAGTTTGAAAAAGGTAAAGAAGTGGCCAAGGATATGAAGCATGAAATTACAGATCAGGAGGAACCTAAAAATACGCCAGATTTGGTCGATAAACTCAAAGATTTGGCAGCATTAAAAGAAAAGGGAGTCCTCACCGAAGAGGAGTTTACAGAAATGAAAAAGAAATTATTCAATTAATTTTCATTCTGGGTTGAGGTACCAGATCGTCTGTAGCGAAATCCTTTATTAAGTATTTATAATAGCCTGCAATTCCAACCATACCTGCGTTGTCTGTGCAATATTCAAATGCGGGAATGAAAATTTGTGCGCCGTTTTCTTTTCCCCAAATTTCAAGGGCTTTTCGAAGGCCACTATTAGCAGAGACCCCGCCTGCGAGAGCTATATTATTTATTTGTTGTAATTGGGAGGCTTTGGATATTTTATTGATTAATATGGTAACGATTCTATCTTGAATAGAAGCACAAATGTCAGCGAGGTTATTTTCGATAAACTCAGGATGGTTTTGGATTTCCTTTTTCAAGAAATAAAGGATAGATGTTTTTAAACCACTAAAACTAAAATCTAAATTTGGTATTTGAGGTTCTGGAAAAGTGAATTTTGGAGTTCCTTGCTGAGCCAGTCGATCTATATGAGGGCCAGCTGGGTAGGGCAGGCCTAATAATTTTCCACTTTTATCAAATGCCTCTCCGGCGGCATCATCTATTGTGGTTCCCAATACTTGCATTTCATAGTGACTATCTACCCTGACAATCTGGGTGTGACCTCCTGAAACCGTCAAACATAAAAAGGGAAATTCAGGAAAAGGAGGTTCTGCAAAATGAGCTAGAATATGAGCTCGCATGTGGTTTACTTCTATTAGTGGTATATCCAAAGCTAGAGACATTCCTTTAGCAAAAGAAATACCCACTAATAAAGAACCTACCAATCCAGGTCCACTAGTTAGTGCAATGGCTTTAAGTTCTTTAGCTTCAATGCCAGCTTGCTCTAGGGCAGCGTCAACCACCGGTACAATCATCTCTTGGTGTTTCCTTGAAGCAACCTCTGGAACTACTCCTCCATATTTGGCATGATCGATTTGGGTATGGGTTAAATTACTTAAAACTTGGCCATTGGATATTACTGCAGCAGAAGTGTCATCACAGGAAGATTCAATAGCTAAAATAAAATCTGACATTTTTTTTTGAATTCAAACGCCAAGTTATAGGAAAAAAACATCAGCTTTATCAAAGATTTATTATTATTGCATAAAACAAGCCGAAAAATGAAATTAGCTATCAATTTAGCTCTGGCAATTGTAGTTGCCGGATTGGTTTGGGTTCTTATTGGAAGTATTCAAGAACCCATTGCGTTTAAAGCCGAAAAAGATAAAAGAGAAAAGGCCGTTGTCGATCAGTTAATGATCATTCGCAATGCCCAGGAGATGTATAGAGATATTAAAGGCGAATTTGCTCCAACCTTTGATACCTTAGTGGATGTATTGACCAATGACAGTTTTATGATTGTTAGTATTATTGGAGATCCGGATGATCCCAATTTTACAGGTGAAATCATCTACGATACAACCTATTCTCTAGCTATAGAGATGGTATTAGAAAGGGGTATTGATTTATCTAAATTGGATGTAATTCCTTATTCCAATGGGATGAAATTTGATATTCAAGCGGATATTATTGAATATCAAAGTACCAATGTGCCCGTTGTTGAAGTGGGAACTAGACGAGAAAATTTTATGGGTGCTTTTTCAGATCCAAGATTTGCTAGATATGATTCAGGATATGAACCTAAAAGCGTGATTAAGTTTGGTAATATGAATGCGCCAAATTTGGCAGGTAATTGGGAGCGATAACCCAAAAAAATAAAAAAGAACTGTTCGTCCTGATTAGGGCGGACAGTTTTTTTTATGGTGCTAATTCATCAAATGGGGAGCCTTTGAAAGTTGGATCTTTGGGCGACTTAAAGGATTTTTTATTAAATCACTTAGATCATTCGGTTAAGCTCTGGGGAGATTTTCCAGAGTCCTTTTTATTGGCACCTGAGTATTGGGATTACTATAGGGAGCTGAATGAAAATCCTGAAAATTTTTTCTATCACTGTATTAATCTATTCCAACAAAGCGCCCTTTTAGTGATGCCGGTTCCGCTAGCCATACACCAACTGATCTCTCAACAATATCCGGAACTAAAGTGGAATTTTTTAGGAGCCCAAATTGCAGATATGGCATTCATAAAGGGAGGGTATTCCACCTTTTTTTCAGTTTTCCTATGGAAAAATCAATTTTGCTTGGTTTATGGGACCAAGGGAGAGATTCAGCTGTATAATTGGTTTGAGATACAAGGAATTGAAGATGTAGTGTATTATTTAGCTTTAGCTTTACAGAGTTTTGAACTTAAAGGAAATGAGGTTCAGCTGTATATCAATAGTTTTGGTTACAGTGATTTCTCTGTTTTAAAAAAATATTTTTCACAGATGGTCTTAAAAGTAGAGGAAAATGAGACAGATTGGTTATATCGTATTTTTCAAGGGAATAATAATTGACTAATGCGTATAATTGGTGGAGCATTTAAAGGTAGGAAGTTCATTCCCCCTGCTAAAAATTGGCCTACACGCCCCACAACTGATTTTGCAAAGGAAGGCTTATTTAATATTCTGCAGAATAGATTAGATTTTGATGATTTAGAGGTGTTAGATTTATTTGGTGGAACAGGAAGCCACAGTTATGAGTTTTTATCTAGAGGTGCAAAATCGTCCATTTATGTGGATAAATTTCCCGGCTGCATTTCTTTCGCTAAAAAAATGGTGAAGGAATTAAAATTGGAAAATCGAATGACCATTGTTCGGTCGGATGTTTTCAAATTTATAAAGAATTGTACTCAACAGTTTGACTATATTTTTGCTGGCCCCCCTTATGGTTTAGATATTTTGGATACCATTCCCGATGAAATTTTTCAGCATCAACTACTAAAGAAAGAAGGCCTTTTTGTTTTGGAGCACAATCCCAATCATGATTTTACAGAACATCCCAACTATAAAGAGCAAAGAAATTACGGTACAACCATTTTTGCTTTCTTTCAAAACAATTGATTATTACTATTTTTGTTGTCCTAATAAAACAAGGTATGACCTTATTGGAAAATATAGAAAGGGGAATCAAAGCTGGGCTTGCTCATCATTATAATTTCACGGTAACCAAGCAACCCATTTTAATAACCCCTACCAAAAAAGAATTCGAGGGAGATTTTACTGTAGTCGTTTTCCCGTTCTCAGGGGTATTAAAGGCTAAACCTGAAGAATTAGGTGAGGTACTGGGTCACTATTTGATAGAACATGATCCATCCTTTGCAGAATTTAATGTGATAAAGGGCTTTTTAAACTTGACTTTAAGCAATAGGGCAATCAAAAATCTATTGGAACAGTTCATTCTTGCTCCTGAATTTGGAAAATTTCCCACCAATGGACAGAAAGTTCTAGTAGAATCTTCTTCTCCCAATACTAATAAACCGCTTCATTTAGGGCATATTAGAAATATTTTATTGGGCTGGTCGGTTTACAAAATCATGGAGGCTGCTGGTTTTGAGGTGAAAAGAGTTCAAATTATCAATGACAGGGGAATTGCAATTTGTAAAAGTATGTTAGCTTGGCAACTTTTTGCCGAAGGCGCAACACCTGCAAGTTCGGGAATAAAACCAGATCATTTTGTGGGTCAATATTACGTCCGATTTGAACAGGAATTTACAGAAGAATATAATATCTGGCTAGCTAGTGATGAAGGTCATCAGGTCTTTAAACAAAGGAAGGAGGATAATGAAACGATAGATAATTTTAAGAGTAGGTTCAAAAACGAGTATTTTAATCAACACAGTGCACTTGGTGAAAAAGCTAAGCAAATGTTGCTAAAATGGGAAGATGGAGACCGGGATACTTTGGACCTGTGGCGTAGGATGAATCAGTGGGTTTATGAAGGTTTCGAAGCAACTTATCGAAGACTTGGTGTGGATTATGATCAATTATATTATGAGTCAGAAACCTACTTACTTGGTAAAAAAACAGTGGAAGATGGCTTGGCTCAGGAAGTTTTCTATCAAAAAGAAGATGGGTCGGTTTGGGTAGATTTATCAGACGAAGGGTTGGATCAAAAGTTGTTGCTTAGAAGCGATGGGACTTCAGTTTATATGACCCAAGATATTGGAACTGCCTTATTGAGAAATGAGGATTTTTCTCCTGATAAAATGGTCTATATTGTCGCTGATGAGCAGAATTATCATTTTGATACCCTATTTAAAATATTGAAAAAACTTAGGGCTCCATTTGCCGATGGATTGTATCACTTAAATTATGGAATGATAGATTTGCCTACCGGCAAAATGAAATCGCGAGAGGGGAAAGTGGTCGATGCTGATGTATTGATGGATGAAGTGATAGCAGCTGCAACTGCCAATTCATTGGAAAGAGGGTCTTTAGATGACCTATCAGAAGTATCTCAAAACGAAATTTTTACAAAAATAGGGTTAGCTGCTTTGAAATTTTTCATCATAAAGGTAAACCCTAGAAAGCGGATGGTTTTCAATCCAGCTGAGTCGGTAGATTTGCAAGGTCAAACCGGACCTTATGTACAAAATGCATATGTGAGGATTCAATCGGTTTTAAAAAGATATAAAGAATCTGATTACAGTAATACCTACGAGGATATTAATGAAATTGAAAGAGGATTGATTCTTCTGATGTCTCAATATCCTGGATTGATTCAATCGGCAGCTAATGAAATGGATCCGTCCTTAATAGCTAATTATTGTTATCAACTTGCCAAGCAATATCACAGGTTTTATCACGATTGTCCTATTTTAAATGCAGATAGCGAGGATACTAAGCGATTTAGATTACAGCTGAGCAGCTCTGTAGCAACTGTTCTATCTGCTGGTATGGATTTATTGGGAATAGAAATGCCTGAAAAAATGTAACGATATGGAATATGCTAATTTTATAGAACAGATAATTAAGGAAGATATTGAGGCGGGAAAACACGAGGGAAGAGTACATACTCGATTCCCGCCTGAACCAAATGGTTATTTGCATATCGGACATGCCAAGGCTATTACCGTTAATTTTGGCTTGGCTCAAAAGTTTGGGGGCAAAACTAACTTAAGGTTTGACGATACCAATCCCTCAAAAGAGAATATCGAGTATGTAGATAGCATCAAAAACGATATAAAATGGTTGGGATTCGACTGGGAAGATAGAGAGTTTTATGCCTCTGATTATTTTCAGCAACTCTATGATTTTGCCGTGAATTTAATTGAAAAGGGATTGGCCTATGTGGATGACTCAAGCCCTGAAGAAATTGAAAACCAAAAGGGGTCTCCTGCGGCACCTGGAAAGGAAAGCCCATTTCGAAATAGAACCATTGAAGAAAATCTTCAATTATTTGAGGATATGAAAAATGGGATTTACGAAGAGGGAAGTAAGGTGTTGAGAGCAAAAATTGATATGGCAAGTTCTAATATGCATTTGAGAGATCCACTACTGTATAGAATCCGCAAAGTTCCACACTATAGAACTGGTGCGGATTGGGTGATTTATCCGATGTATGATTTTGCTCATGGCCAGTCAGATTCTATTGAGGGGATTACTCATTCGCTTTGCTCTTTGGAATTTATGCACCACCGACCATTGTACAATTGGTTCATAGAAAAATTAGAAATTTTTCCTTCTAGACAAATTGAATTTGCTCGAATGAATGTTACTTATATGATTACGAGTAAAAGAAAGTTATTAAAGTTGGTAGAGGAAAAATATGTGAAAGGATGGGATGATCCAAGAATGCCAACCATTGCTGGAATGAGAAGGAGAGGGTTTCCAGCTGAAGCTATTCGAAATTTTTGTGAGCGGGCTGGTGTGGCGAAAAGAGATAACCTAATTGAAATTCAGTTATTGGAATATTTTGTAAGAGAATCTCTCAATAAAACAGCTTTAAGGGTAATGGCTGTCTTAGATCCAATAAAGGTGGTGATTACGAATTATGAAGAAAACCTATCAGAAGAGTTACCTGCTCAAAACAATCCTGAAAGGGCTGAGGATGGAACCAGAATGATACCTTTTTCAAGGAACTTATATATTGAGAAAAGCGATTTTATGGAGGATCCTCCAAAAAAGTTTTTTAGATTGTCACCGGGAGGGATGGTTAGGCTAAAAAACGCTTATATTATTGTTTGTGATCACTACATAAAAGATGAAAATTCTGGGGAAGTTATTGAATTACATTGCAGGTATATTCCCGAAAGTAAAAGTGGTGAGGACACCTCTGGGTTAAAGGTAAAGGGAACGATTCACTGGGTATCCGCGCCCCATGCTATCAATGCAGAGGTTAGGCTCTATGAAAGATTATTTACAGACCCCACTCCTGATAGTCACGAGAATTGCGATTTTTTAGATTTTTTCAATGAAGATTCTTTGCGTTTACTGTCAGATGCCAAATTAGAACCATTTTTGAATAAATCTCACCCTAATAATTCTTATCAGTTTCTCAGAAATGGCTATTTTACGATAGATAAGGACAGCCATAGCGATAAATTGATTTTTAATAAAACTATTGGCCTAAAAGATAACTGGAAGCCACAAACCTGAGCTTCATGGATGATCAAAAAGTAATCTTGGAAAGTGGTCGTTTCAAATTGGCAATAGATAGAATTTGTTACCAATTAATAGAAACTTATGATGATTTCAAAGAGACGTGTTTAGTGGGTATCCAACCTAGAGGAACTTTATTGGCCAATCGAATTCACCAAAGGCTGTTGGAAATTACAAGGGTTTCGAAAATTGAATACGGCAAACTCGATATTACCTTTTTTAGAGATGATTTTAGAACGAGCGATAAGCCTTTGCTGCCTCATTCTAATGAATTTGACTTTTTGGTGGACAATAAAAAGGTAATCTTGATAGATGATGTCTTATATACAGGTCGAACTATTCAAGCAGCTATGACTGCTCTTAATCATTACGGGAGACCAACAAATGTTGAACTGGTGGTTATGGTAGATAGAAGATTCAACCGACATTTGCCTATTCAACCGGACTTTTCAGGAATAACAGTGGATTCAGTAGATCAAGCCTATGTGAAAGTCCTTTGGGAAGAGGAATTTACTCAGGCCAAGGTCATTCTTTATGCAACTAAAAATAATTCAACGCTAGTCAATGAATAGTCTTAGTACCAAACACCTATTGGGGATAAAATTATTAAATGAAAAAGATCTAAGGCTTATTTTCGAGACCGCCACCTCTTTTAAAGAGGTTATCAATCGACCAATCAAAAAAGTTCCTAGTTTACGGGACATCACTATAGCTAATTTGTTTTTCGAAAATTCTACTCGAACAAGGATTTCATTTGAATTGGCAGAAAAAAGACTTTCAGCTGATGTTATTAATTTTTCTGCTTCCGCCTCTTCCGTTACAAAAGGGGAAACATTATTGGACACAGTCAATAATATTTTAAGCATGAAAGTTGACATGGTGGTGATGAGACATCCTGCCCCAGGTGCACCTTTTTTTCTAGCTAAACATATCGATGCTAATATTATTAATGCAGGAGATGGAACTCATGAACATCCAACTCAAGCTTTATTAGATGCTTTTTCCATGATGGAAGCCCTAAATAGTGATTTAAATGGTAAAAACATCCTGATTCTAGGGGATATCATGCACTCAAGAGTGGCCCTTAGTAATATTTTCTGTCTCAAAAAATTAGGCGCTAATGTTAAAGTTTGCGGTCCTCCGACTTTAATTCCTCCTTTTTTGAAAGAACTTGGAGTGGAAGTCAATTACCATTTAGAAAGTGCAGTTAGGTGGGCTGATGTGGTTAATGTGCTGAGGATTCAGTTGGAAAGGCAGGATATTAAATACTTTCCTTCTATTAGAGAGTATGCTTCTAATTATGGAATTACAAAGGAGCTATTAAACAAAATGGATGATAAAAAGGTAATATTACATCCTGGCCCTGTCAATAGGGGAGTAGAAATTACAAGTGAAGTTATTGACGGACCACATTCTGTAGTGCTTCAGCAAGTTGAAAACGGAGTGGCCATTAGGATGGCTGTTCTCTATTTATTAGCTGCCAGCAGAGATAAAAATTAAATCGCTTAATATTCGTTATACCAAAAAGTATCAGAATGAAAAAGATTATAATGAGCTTTTCTTTGGTTGTTCTCCTTTTCGGACTGCAGACTCTAAATGCTCAAGAAGGAATAAAAATTTCAGTTCAAGTAAATGGCTATACCAACAACGAAGCTTATTTGGCTTATTACTATGCCGACAAAATGTATGTGAGAGATACAGTTCAAAAAAATGAACTAGGGGAAATGGTTTTTAAAACAGAGGAGGCCATTCCAGGGGGAATTTATTTGGTGGTATTTCCTCCCGATAATAATTACTTTCAAATTTTACTCAAAGAGGGAAATGAATCTTTTAACCTACGCACTACTTACCCAGATCTCATAACTAATATGAAGGTTGAAGGCAATAAGGATAATGAATTATTCTACGAATATTTAAAATTTATTGGGCAACAAACTCCAATTGCCCAAGAATTAAAAAAGAAATATGCTACAGCATCAGAAGAGGAAAGACCCGAAATTGAAAAACAGCAAGAGGAAATTGATGAAATAGTTAAGGCTTACCAAACCAATATAATAGAAGAACATCCCAATACTTTTGCTGCAACCGTTATAAAAGCTAATATGCCTTTTGATATTCCCGAAATAGATGGGGAAACGGAAGAAATTAAACAAAAGGCTCAGTTGGATTGGATTCGATCTCATTATTTTGATAATATCGACTTAGCAGATCCCAATATGATTAGGACGCCTTTCTTTTTTGAAAAGGTAAATTATTTTTTAAAAACTTTCTACGCTCAGCATCCTGATTCAATTGGACCTGCTATAAAAAAGGTTTTGGATGCGATGGAACCCGCAGAGGAAAATTTTCAATTTTTCTTGGTCCACTATTTGAACGAGTATGCAAAATCAAATATCGTAGGAATGGATGCAGTATATGTTTACTTAGTCGATAATTATTATGCTACAGGTA
>JBEAPR010000009.1:0-2855 GCA_041164265.1 Bacteroidota bacterium
ACCAACCGACGCCCAGGCACATAAAACAAATACTGGAAAAAATGAAGGTTCCTCTAATGCCCAATAACCGGCTTAAAGTCATTACGCCATCCTTTTGATCTGCTTCATGCTGATAAATCTGCGTTAAAGGATACCCCGCTCCAATCATCAAAAAAGACAAGAACCCACCGGCTACCACTTGGTCTATATCAATAATCGCTCCTGGCAAAAATGCCACCATTAGGTAAACCCCTGCCCCTTGCAAAAGGGCAACTGCTATGAAACCCATTACAGGATATTTCTTCAATCGAATTCCTCGATAGCTGTAAGCACGGGATATTAAAATATAAGCCAGTAAAATCCCGGCCGTAGTTTCACTCAATAGTATTAGAGCTAAAGTACCTGCTGAAATATCCATAATATTAGCCGTCCAAAAAAGGCATTTGGTAGCTTCTGGCGGATGTTCTAATCCGCCAATACTACCTTCATCCTGATCCATATAACTATTATAAGCATTGCTGGCAGGATAAACCAAGAAATGCAGAATACCAAATAGAAATAACCACTCTTTCCAGAAAATCTGGGAATAATGAAATACGGAGGCAAATAAAAAGACGGGTAGTAAAAAAAAACTAAACGGAAATCTTAAATGTATAAGTATAGAACGCATGGCTATTCTATTATTCCTCTAAGCCATGCCCAAAGTAGTTCGGGCCATTTTTCAAGTTGTCTTTTATTCCAAGCTAGTGCATATCCATGCCCGCCAAAAGGGTAAATATGCATCTCTACAGGAACGTCATGAACAATTAGCGCTTCATAAAACATCAAACTGTTGGCTACTGGAACGGCTTTGTCATCTCCCGAATGGACCAAAAAAGTCGGAGGAGTTTGATGGGTCACTCTCGTTTCATTGGAGAAACGTGCTACTAACTCTGGTGTAGGACTAGATCTCAATAAAGAGGATTTAGAACCTTGATGGGTAATGCCCTCTTGCATGGAAATAACAGGATATCCTAAAATCATAAAATCTGGTCGAGCGCTTAACTCATCGATTGCATCTCCTTCAAAGGTATTGGCATTATTGAAGTGGGTTCCTGCAGTACTAGCTAGATGACCTCCTGCAGAAAATCCCATGATTCCAATTTTATCGGGGTTAATCCCCCATTCAGCGGATTTACTTCGCACCAAACGAATGGCCCTTTGGACATCTTGAAGTGGGGCTTCATAACTCGTTACCACAGAAGAAGCATCTGGTAATCTGTATTTTAGGACGAATGCCGTAATTCCTTTGGTATTAAACCATTTTGCAATATCTGTCCCCTCCCATTCGTAAGCTAAAATTCTGTATCCTCCTCCAGGACAAATGATCACTGCCGCATTGGATCCTGAACCACTCGATGGTTTAAACACCTCTAAAGTAGGAGTTTGGACTTTTGCGATTCTTAAAATCCCCTCATTGGTCCGCTCTTCCTTTTCATTCGTTACCTGATAATTAGGCATATAATCTCCCCAAATTGGAATAATTGTAGTATCCTGACCACTCATACTCCCAATAAAGGCTAAGAGCCAAATGGCACCTATCGTAAAATTCTTTTTCATTATCCTTCATTTAAATCAGTCAATAATTGATCCATTTCACGTTCGGTAGTATCATAGTTGGTAATACACCCTCTCAGGGCATTGACTCCATTGGTGCGGTAAACAGAAATCCAAGCATTCCCTTTTTGAATCACTTTTTGAACTATTTCCAATGCCTTATTGGGATTTTTCTCTAAGGAAGAATTACCAAATGTAATCACCGGAAGCTCTGTTTGATTGTATATAGTCCAACCCTTGGCTATTAATTTTTCTCGTAATAATTTCCCTTTAGCAATTTGTCCATCCACCAATTGCTCAAATCCTTCCCAACCATAAAATAAAAGAGCCATATACAATTTTAATCCAATGAAACGTCGAGACCACTGCAAACTATGAGCGAAAGGGTCCACTACACCTAATTTTTGCGCTTCTTTTGGCATGTAATCTGCTTGCACACTGAATGTTTGACTCAAAATATTGGAATGTTGAGTAATAAACAAGCTTCCTCCCATAGGCACTGATAGCCATTTGTGCGCATCAAAAGTTATAGAATCTGATAGTCCAATTCCCTTGAGCAATGAACGGTAAGTTTTGCTAACGATCAATGCTCCACCATAAGCACCGTCAGCGTGTAACCAGAAACCGTATTTCTCTTTGAGTTGATGGATGGATTCAATAGGATCAATATTCCCCGTTCCTGTAGTTCCCATGGTAGCGACCACCATTAAGGGATGAATTCCAGCAGCTTGATCCAATATTATTTGTTTTTCGAGTGCCTCCACATCCATTTGTAGGTCTATGGTCGGAATTTCCCGAACAGCATGATAGCCCAATCCGCACACACCAGCAGCTTTAGTTATCGAATGGTGAACCTGGGCAGAACAATAAATGGCTAAAGGCTTTTGAATAGCTAATAAACCATCTGAGGCATATGGTGGAAAATGATGATTTAAAGCACACAGCAAGGCCGTATGATTGGCTTCAGCTCCTCCAGAACAAAAGGTTCCATCTATTTTGGATTCCGAATATCCAAAACGCTCCCCGAAAGCGATTAAGAGCGATCGCTCGACTTCCAGTGCAAAAGGAGAATGACTCCAAGCGGCCAACTGTGGATTGAAAGCTGCAGTGAGGGTATCTCCTAAAATTCCTGCAAAAGAGGCTTTCGGATTATAAAGTCCAAAATACCCTGGATGGGTGGTATGCAACATATACTTCGTCATTCCAAAAACCACGTGGTCAATAGCTTCTTTTGCCGAAGGCACTCTATCTTCCTTAATAAAATTTCTAATTTCTTCTAT
>JBEAPR010000010.1:0-10139 GCA_041164265.1 Bacteroidota bacterium
GGAAAATTTTTCCATGGATCGACTTCCTTCATTAGAATCGGGCGACGTAGTATTTGTAGATAACTCTCACAGAATCTTGCCTAACTCAGATGCTACGGTTTTTTTTCTGGAATGGTTGCCCCGGTTACCTAAAGGGGTGGTTGTTCAAATTCACGATGTCTATTGGCCTTATGATTACCCGGATTTTATGTGCCGTCGGTTGTATTCCGAACAATATGGTTTGGCTATTGCACTGCTTTCCAATCCCGAAAAATATAAGATAATAATGCCTAATTACTATGTCAGTCAGCACGTCGAGCTTTACTCCGAGATGCATCCATTTTGGAATGCTTTAGATCCCGGGCGGCAAATTGAACGACACGGAGGTTCTTTTTGGTTGACTATCCAATAATTTATTGACTATCCCTTCGGTAAAAATAGCTGCTTCATCATGGAAAATCCTTTCCTAAAAACCGTTCTATAAAAATATTTTTTCCAAATAAGGCCTGTTTATCAAGCAGTTATAATTTTTTTTTGCCCTATCTATTGCTATTTGTAGCTGATATCATTACTTTTGTGCCTGCTTTGTGAAAAGGGTCTTTTCTTGCTGGTTTGCAAAGCGATGAATTAATAAAAAAACATAAATGAATACATTAAGTTACAAAACCAAATCAGCCAATAAGGAAACGGTTGAACAAAAATGGTTTGTCGTTGACGCTGAGGGTAAAACCGTAGGTCGTTTGTGCACTCAAATTGCACATGTTTTGAGAGGCAAGCATAAGCCCTCTTATACGCCTCATGTGGATTGCGGAGACTATATCATCGTGCTCAATGCAGAAAAGGTGAAATTCACTGGCAATAAGATGAATGCCAAGGAGTATCAGACTTATTCTGGATATCCTGGAGGACAAAAAATCGCTACAGCTAAAGAAGTATTACAAAAGCATCCTGAGCGGATTGTTGAAATGGCCGTTAAGGGGATGTTACCTAAAAACCGATTAGGAAGAGCGATGTATAAAAAACTTTTCGTTTATACTGGTGATGTGCACCCACATGCTGCGCAACAACCACAACCATTAACCCTATAAAGCATAAATAATAATGAGCAAAGAAATGATAAATGCCATTGGCAGAAGGAAAAGTTCCGTAGCCAGGGTTTATTTAACCAAGGGAAATGGAAAGATAGTAGTCAATGGAAAAGATTATAAGGAATATTTTCCACAGACCCATGTTCAATATTCAGTAGTAGCTCCATTCCAAACTATTGGGTCTGAGAATATATACGATTTGAACATTAATGTTAATGGTGGAGGATTTAAAGGACAAGCCGAAGCTGTGAGAATGGGGATTTCTCGAGCATTAATCAAACTCAACGAGGATTTCAGAAAACCATTGAAGGAGAAGAAATTCTTAAGTCGGGATGCTAGAGTGGTAGAACGTAAGAAATACGGTAAGCCAAAAGCAAGAAAGAGCTTCCAGTTCAGCAAGCGTTAATCGTTGGGCTATTTTTCAACATTCAAACAGCAATTCAAATTTCAGAAAATGGAAAAACCGAATTATAAAGATCTTCTCGATGCAGGTGTACACTTTGGTCACTTGAAGAAAAAATGGAATCCTAAGATGGCTCCCTATATTTTCATGGAAAAGAAAGGGATCCACATTATCGACCTCAATCGAACTGCAGATAGTATGGCTAGAGCGGCTAATGCACTGAAGTCTATTGCTAAATCTGGTCGCAAAATCATGTTTGTCGCCACCAAAAAACAAGCCAGAGAGATTGTTTCCAGTGCTGCGCAGACGGTTAATATGCCTTTTGTCACCGATAGATGGTTAGGAGGGATGATGACTAACTTTTCTACCATTAGAAGATCCGTCAAGAAGATGCAAAATATTGATCGCATGTTACAGGACGGGACACTAGCCAATGTGACTAAAAAAGAGCGATTGATGTTGGATAGAGAACGTATCAAATTGGATAAGGTATTAGGAGGTATAGCAGATCTCAATAGAATTCCTGCTGCCGTCTTTATCGTAGATATTCACCACGAGCATATTGCCTTATCTGAGGCCCACAAGCTCGGGTTGAAAACCTTCGGTATAGTGGACACGAACTCTGACCCTAATTTGGTAGATTACGCTGTTCCGGCTAATGACGATGCTTCTAAATCAGTCAAATTGATTGTAGATTATATGGTGGAGGCTATCAAAGAAGGATTAAACGAGCGCAAGAGCGCTAAAGAAAATTCAAAATAAAACCATTAACACCTTTTAAACTAATATAAAATGAGCACAACAATCTCCGCTGCTGATGTCAAGAAACTAAGAGAAATGACAGGCGCTGGAATGATGGACTGCAAAAAAGCCCTTACAGAAGCTGAAGGGGATTTCGATAAAGCCATTGAGGAGTTGAGAAAAAAAGGACAAAAATTATCTGCCAAAAGAGCGGACAGAGATGCTAAAGAAGGGGCGGTAATTGCCTTAGTTGCAGAAGACGGCAAGACTGGTGTGATTGTTAGATTGAGCTGTGAAACAGACTTTGTTGCCAAAAATGAAGATTTTGTTGCATTGGCCAAGGAATTCGGTGCCATTGCTCTTGAAAAGCAACCCCAAACGCTTCAAGAATTGCTGCAATTGCCTTATCAAAATATCACCATAGGCGAAAAAATTACAGAACAAGTAGGTGTGATTGGCGAAAAAGTAGATATAGGTGGTTATGAAATTCTTCATGCACCATTTATTGCTCCTTACATTCACATGGGTAATAGAGCTGCAGTTCTAGTGGGATTGAGCAGTGAAAACCCAAACAATCTTGAAGCTGGAAGAGACGTAGCTATGCAGGTAGCTGCTATGAGACCTATCGCAGTAGATCAAGATGATGTTGATGCCAGTATCATTGAGAAAGAAATTGAAATTGGAAAAGAAGTAGCTAGACAAGAGGGTAAGCCAGAAGCGATGTTAGAAAAAATTGCAACTGGTAAGTTGAATAAATTCTTCAAAGAATCTACCCTTCTCAACCAAGCTTTTGTAAAAGACAATAAAATGTCTGTGAAAGAATATCTTAACAGTGTCGATAAAGGACTAACTGTTACGGCGTTCAAACACATTGAACTGGGATAAAGAAAAAAGGCGGAAAATTATTTTCCGCCTTTTTTTTTATATTGAAACTCCTAAATAATCTTGCACTCGATGGCAGCCAAATATCAACGCGTCTTGCTCAAACTCAGTGGAGAGTCCCTCATGGGCAACCAACCTTTCGGGATTGTTCCCGATATGTTACACCACTATGCCGTACAAATCAAACAACTTATTGAAGAAGGGGTGCAGGTTGCGGTCGTCATTGGTGGTGGTAATATCTTTAGAGGATTACAAGCTGCCGAAGCTGGAATCGAAAGAGTCCAAGGAGATTATATGGGTATGATGGCCACGGTTATAAATGGGATGGCCCTTCAATCTGCACTGGAAAGCCAGGGAGTATACACTAGATTAGTCAGTGCTGTAGAAATAAAAGAAGTCGCTGAACCTTATATCAGAAGGCGAGCTATTCGACATCTCGAGAAGGGAAGAGTCGTTATTTTTTCAGCTGGAACTGGTAGCCCCTATTTCACAACAGATTCTGCCGCTGCCTTAAGGGCTAATGAAATCAACGCCAACGTCATTCTTAAAGGAACACGAGTAGATGGCATTTATTCCGCTGATCCTGAAAAGGACCCTACAGCGACTAAATTCGACCATCTAACTTTTGCCAAAGTAATCAGTTTGGGCCTTTCTGTTATGGATATGACCGCCTTTACCTTGTGTAGAGAAAATAACTTACCCATTATCGTATTTGATATTGGTAGTAAGGAAAATTTACTCAAAATTGCCAAAGGTGAAAAAATCGGTACGCTAGTTGCTGGTTAATTAATAGTTAACAGCCATAGCTAGTGTTGCCAATCGTATAGACGCAGGATTACCTCCAAGTAAACATTGACAGCAAGCATCTAGAGTGGCTCCCGTAGTCATCACATCGTCCACTAATAGAATATGGCGATCTCTAATAGCCTCCCGATTTGCTAATCTAAAAGATTGAATGATATTTTTTAAGCGCTCCTCCCGCCCCATTTTAGTTTGACTTGACTTGGATTTTAACCGCTCTAAAACAGTAGGATAAACCGGTACTTTCATCTCCATTTCCAATCCTTTAGCTAAAACTTCACTTTGGTTATACCCTCTAGATGATTGGCGTTCTCGAGTTAATGGAACAGGAATAATGGCATCTATATTTTGATAGTGCAAGCTACGGTTCAATTTACGCCCAAAGGCTTTACCCAACTGTATTCCAACCTCATGCCTTCTATTGTATTTTAACTCGTGGATTAAATTTTGAACCATTCCACCGGGCGTGAAAAACACATAAGAACCCGCCGTTACAAATGGGAAACGTCCCATAATGCGATCGGTAAAGCCATTATTTATTATTTCCCAGTGCTGGGTAAGGGGTAATTCCAATTCACATTCAAAACAAAGGATGTGTTTAGAAGGCCTTTCTTCAAATTGGCACCCTAAACAAAGCTTAGGTATAAACAAAGAGGTAAATCCATCCCACCATTTGGAAGTCATTACCTAAAAATGCACTATAATTGTATAAAAGTCAAAAAAAAAATCTGTCCCGAAAAAACGAGACAGATTGAACAAAACAAAACGAAAAACCAACTTTATTCTTAAGAAAAAATTACTTTAACCTCAAAATTGCCATTATAACCAAGAACCTTCATTTTTGTTTTCTATTCTTCGATTTTTTGTGCTTTTAGTTGTACAGAAAAATCTATTTCTTTCCCTTTTCTGTTTACCGTCACCTCCATTTGCGACCCTACCTGAGCTCTTCCTACCACTTCTTGCAGTTCGGCTACGCTTTTAATCTCCTTTCCACCTGCTTTAACAATAATATCTTTCGGTTGAATACCTGCATATTGCGCAGATCCTCCATTCATAAGGTTCTCAACAACAACTCCTTGTGAAATGTTTACCCCTAATTCTTCTGCATAATCTCCATTGAGTTCCAAAATTTCAACCCCTAAATAAGGTCGTTGATAACTTCCATATGCCATAATATCGTCCACGACTCTTTGAGCCAATTGGACTGGAATTGCAAAAGAATATCCTGAAAATCCACCTGTTCTTGAAGCGATGGCCGTATTGATTCCCAATAATTTTCCATATTTATCCACCAATGCCCCTCCACTATTTCCGGGATTCACCGCAGCATCTGTTTGAATAAACGACTCAATGGCATCGCCTCCTCCCAGCAATCGGATATTTCTTCCTTTTGCTGAGATGATACCAGCCGTAACGGTTGAAGTCAATTCAAAAGGATTTCCAACTGCCAATACCCATTCTCCTACCTGAGCTTCATCAGAATTGGACATTTGTAACACAGGCAAACCTTTCTCCTCGATCTTAATTACAGCTAAATCTGATTTAGGGTCTGTCCCTATAATTTCTGCATCAAATTTTCTATTGTCGAATAGGGTTACTTCAATTTCATCGGCAAATTCTACCACGTGATTGTTGGTGATAATATACCCATCAGAGGTATAAATTACTCCGGAACCACTTCCAGCTCTGGGATAGTTATACTCTTCCATTCCTCCCTCCCCAAAGAAAAATTTGAACGGATTGGTATACCCCTCCAATGATTTGTCTCCTGTGCTGGCGACCCCATTAGATTTTGCCCTAATATGCACGACTGCAGGCATAGCGATTTTAGCAGCTTCAGAAAAATCCAAGGTATTCATCAAGTCTGAGCTGATTTTCGGAGTGGTATTATTGGCGTAATGTACAGCCGGCATAGCTTGGAATACATTTTCATTAGTCTTTTCTATAGGTGGGGTAAGTCCCATCCAATACATGCCTAATAGAACAATTAATCCACCAAATAATCCGGCACCCAGTGTTGAAATAATATTCTTCATTTTGTATATTTTTTGAAAATCATAACCATTTAAATATTGGACTTGTTATAAACAAAATCCCGTTTAACAACTTTTTAACAAGCGTTATACCTATAAGTTGAAAACTCCTTTATGGACAATAACCAACTTACAAATATTTTTCAAGAAGAATTCCTACCACAATTGGATGCCCTATATGCGTTTGCCTATCACCTCACCAAAAATCAAACAGATGCGGAGGATTTGGTTCAAGATACTTACCTCAAGGCGCAGCGATTCATTAGCAGTTACGAAAAAGGTACCAATGCCAAAGCCTGGTTGTTCCGAATTCTTAAAAACACCTTTCTCAATAAATACCGAAGTCAAACTAAAAAAGGAACTCGCGTAGAATTTGAAGAAGAATTGGGATATCAATCAGAAGAATTATCACATACTCCTGATCAATATTTTGATTTACGTCAAACTATTTTTGAAAATATACTTGGAGATGAAATTTCAATGGCCATGGATCAATTGCCAGAGGATTACAAAACCATTATTGTCCTGTCCGATTTAGAAGACTTTTCCTACGAGGAGATTGCCCAAATTCTTGAAATACCTTTAGGTACCGTACGCTCTAGACTTTTCAGAGCCCGTAATGCCCTGAAAAAGCTTTTGTACGATTACGCCAAACAACAAGGGTATGAGGATCACCGCTCTTGATTTACCCAATAAAAAGGTTTAAATTTACGCCCGGAGTAAAAGAACTAATAAATCTTAAGTATGAAACCAACTACCAACTTCGGCCATACCTCATTCCAAACTACCAAAAAAACCAACCCTTCTCACGACCAACAATTCAGTACCTTTCTAAAGGCAAAAGTGACCCGTCCCAAACCCTCTCCTCAGTTGATTGAGCAAATCAAACAAAAAATTAATCCGATTACTTCCTAACCTTTGAAAAAGGTTCTCCTGCCTTTAATTTTTGTGATTCCTTTGGTTATTCCTCTTCAGGGTCAAAAGGAAATACCCTTATGGCAACCCATGCTTTCAACCTTAGGCGCATCCTACTATCCTCCTTTGGATGCAGGTTATTCTCCAATCAAATCATTGGAGGAACCCTATTGGGGAGCCCATTTTTCCACCTTTTCCCGAAGGGACCAAATAGAAATAAAATTCGTACTGGATACTGCACTCCAGGATTACCCTACAATTCAATTGGGAAGATGGCTTGCACAAATAGCCAGTAATGATGCTGAAGGGGTCATTAGCCGGGTACCTATAGATCCTTCCATCTTGATTCAACGGTATCAAGCCGATTGGGGCGGGCTTTACTTTTTTAAACCCAAATTCAGTAGTACTTTTTATAGTGAATGTAAACTATTAGCCTTATATAAAGAGGGGAAAGGTATGATTTTCATTTTTTTTCTGTTTAATGAATTTACTGATCGATTACAAAGTTTGGAGCATATCATTTCATTTGATTCCCTCCCTTAGCTTTTTTCAAAAACCTGTCCATCTCCTATAACGAAAACCCTACTTTCCGTTTCGGGTTGAACCAGGTGTAATCCGGTAAAAGAACCGAAAGCTGGTAAAACAGCTTGGGTCTTTCCAAAATAAAAACAAGGAAGTCTCAATCGTTGATGGCTGGCTCCTTTCAAAAGGACCCCTGGGTGAAGGTGTCCTCCAATAGAATATTCTGTTTCATTCTTTTCCGCAGGATGGTGGCGCAAAGCAAAAGGACCTAATCGCCAAGGCTCTTCTTTCATAATGATTCCCCCTTCCTCATAAATAGTGGGATTTAAAATATCATGGTTGCCCTTAACCAAAATAAATTGGGTGGCTTGGAATTTTTGAATGATATCACTGAAGGCCATCCACTCCTCATTATAGGAGCTGTGAAATAGGTCCCCCAAAAAAATTACTTGAGCAGGTTTGAATTCAAGTAGTAGGCCTATGAATCGGTCATAATCTACATCAGCCTGCATTTGTGGAACAGGAATCCCATTTTTTCGAAAATGCCTTCCTTTTCCGAAGTGGGCATCGGCCAAGACCAAAGCCTTTTGTTCCACCCAAAAAAGGGCTTTTTGCGGATGAAGCAAAAAGTGTTGTCCCTTTATAACCAGTTCTTGACATTGTTTAAAGGTTTCTTGCATGTCAATCCTTTTCCAATGATAATTTCATTTTCCTAATCCTGTCCTCCAATTTCTCAGAACTCATACTTTCTCTCAACCGATCTACTACAATAGGAAAACTAAAAGGAGTTGCCTTTTGAGGGAAAGTTATTTTCAACTGCTGTTGTGTCATTCTATCCAATGCCTTCCTAAGTCGTTCTTCTTGTAGTTGGAAAATCATGACCTCCTCGTACGCTTGTAAAAGTAATAAATGGTCCGCATCATAATCGCTGAACACTTCGAAAAACAGTTGTGCAGAAGATTGTAAGTGCTTGTCTTTTTTGGGCTTTCCTGGATACCCTTTGAAAACCAATCCAGCGATACTAGCAATATCTCTAAATTTTCTTTTGGCCATTTCGGTGGCATTAACAGCCGATTGAAGGTCTCTGGTGAGGTGGTCTTTACTCAGCCATTGCCGAATATCCTTTTCTTCAAATTCTACCGGAAGGTCCGAAAGTAATTCAAAACCATAATCATTCATCGCAATACTAAAGCTAATAGGAAGTTGTTGTCCAATTCGATAACCTACTAACGAGGCTAATCCTTCATTGACATACCTGCCCTCAAAGGGATAAAATAACAAATGGAATCCTTCTTTGTCCTGAAAATACTCGATTAATAACTCTTCGTCTTTGGGAACTGCGGATCTGTAAGCCTGAACCTCTAAAATTGGATTTAAAGCTTCTAATTCTACCCCATCGAAGGTTTGGCTGGCTAAACGACTCATCTGTCGTCGTAATTCTATAGAAAGGTTGCTAGACAAAGAAAGGTTGCCCCCTAACCAAGCTGGAATTTTCCCTTTTTTACTGCCTCCTCTTTTAACCAAAACCGTCATTTCTTTTACCCGAACCAATGTAAGCGGGCGTCCGGCAAACCAGAAAGTATCGCCGGGTTTGAGCTGTGAAATAAACCATTCCTCAATAGTTCCCAACCATCCTCCGGTCAGGTATTTGACCTGAAGGACAGCATCGCTAACTATGGTGCCAATAGATAATCGATGCCGCATCGCTACCTTTTTATTGTCTACCCGATATACCCCCTTTTCATCAATAGATACCTTGGCATATTCATCGTAAGCCTGCAGGGAACTTCCCCCGGTGGTAATAAAATCAAGTACCCATCCCCATTCTTCAGGAGTGATAGATTCAAATGAATAGGTAGATTTAATTTCCCGATAAAGTTCCTCACTTTTAAATCCATCAGAAATAGCTAGAGTAACCAAATATTGAATCAATACATCAAAAGATCGGATATATGGAATTCGATGCTCTAATTCTTCTTGAACGATAGCTGCTCTTAATGCAGCAGCCTCTATAAGTTCCAAAGCATGGGTGGGAACAAAATAAATCTTACTAACGGCCCCCGGTTGATGCCCACTTCTTCCCGCCCTTTGTAAAAATCTAGCAATCCCTTTGGGGCTGCCTATCTGAATCACTGTTTCAACAGGCCTGAAGTCAACCCCTAAATCGAGACTCGAGGTACATACCACTACCTTTAACGTGCCTTCGTGCAAGGATTCTTCTACCCAGTCTCGAATTTCACTACTCAGACTACCGTGGTGCATGGCCATCCTTCCAGCGAGGTCTGGTGCCTCCTTGAGTAATGCCCGATACCAAATTTCGCATTGAGCACGGGTGTTGGTAAACAAAAGAGTGCTTTTTCCTGCTTGAATAATTGGAATTACCGACTTAATCAATTTAATTCCCAAATGCCCCGCCCAAGGAAATCGCTCCCTTTCCGTAGGCAATACCGGTATTACTGAAATTTTCTTTTCAATGGATGCTCGGACAATGGTAAAAGAATCCTTTCCTGTGAGGATACGGCCAGCTTCTTTCAAATTGCCAATGGTTGCGGAAATACCCCAAATGCGTAATTGCGGTTGAATATGTTTTAACCTGGATAGCGCCAATTCTACCTGCACACCTCGCTTAGTTCCTAGTAACTCATGCCACTCATCCACCACTATCGTTCGCAAAGAAGAGAAAAACGACTTATAGCCCTTAGCGGCCAGGAGTAAATGCAAACTTTCAGGGGTGGTAATTAAGATATGAGGCGGATTTTTCTTTTGTTTGGCTCG
>JBEAPR010000011.1:0-13867 GCA_041164265.1 Bacteroidota bacterium
TACCGGCGCTCTTGAATATAGGAAGCAATATTATGCTGTGCTTTCAGTTCGGCCACCAAAGCAGAAGCTTCCGATTTAGAATCATAGGCATTGACCAAAACAGAAGCATAGGTTCCTTGATTGAAAATACCAATACGGGCGTTTAAATATCCCAAACTATTTAACCTAGCTACTTCTTTTTCTGCATTTCTCCTAACCTTGTAGGAGCCTGCTATAACCATATATTTTCCATAATCTATTTGCTGATTGATGGCCTGGTATTCTTCTAGACTCATGTCGGAATCCTTGGGAGGAATAGTTCTAAAATCTTCTGGACTTCCTGTAACTTCCTGATTAGAAGTGCCAGTCTCCTCCACATCGTCAAAATAATAATCGGTACTGGTTTCCTCTTCCGCGGCAGGTGTCACCTTTTGAATAGGTTCTTCCATCAATTGCTCGCCAGCACTTGGCTCATTGTCCTTTTTTAATAAATCGAATGTCCTTACTACTAAGAAAATCAATCCTGCCAGACACACCACTACAATTGATATCGTGAGTAAATCAGGTTTAGCCATTTTGGTCGTTTTAATTTTATGACAAATTTAGGACAATTAATGCAATAAACAAGACCCATAAATGCCTAAAATTCAATCGTTAAGCCATCGTAGGCCAGTTGAATACCTGGTGGTAATTCCAAACTAACCTCTGCATGTAATCCCATTTGGTGGCTCATGTGAACAAAATAGGTACTTTTTGCACCAATTTGTTGGCTCAAATCAATAGCTTGATCCAAATTCAAATGAGCATGGTGAGACTTTCGATGTAACGCATTGACAATCAATACATCCAGCCCCTCTAAATCTGCCCAATCCGGGGATTTTATAATGCTGATATCCGTAAGATAAGCCAAAGAATCAAAGCGATAACCCATAATAGGTAATTCGCCGTGATAAACCCTAATGGGTTTTATTTGACATGCCCCTACCGCAAATGACTCTTTAGGGTATACCTGCCGAAATACAATATTAGGAGACCCCGGATATTTGTTTTCCGAAAAAATATACCCAAACCGGGATTTCAAATCTTCTGCTACCGCTGATTCTGCATACAAAGGCATAGCACTTCTGGACATAAAATTGAAAGGACGCACTTCATCCAAACCAGCAACATGGTCTTGATGACCATGGGTAATAAGAATGGCATTCAAGTGATTGATATTGGTAGCCAATATCTGTTGGCGAAAATCAGGACCACAATCGATCCCAATATGAGTTCCACCCCATCGCACCAAACCAGAAGTTCTTAGCCTTTTATCTCTAGGGGAGGTAGAAAGACAAACTGAACACTCACATCCTATTACGGGAATTCCTTGAGAGGTTCCTGTTCCTAGAAAGGTAAAAGTTCTGTGCTTCAAACTACTGTTATTTTTTCAATTTCCTTTAATGTTGCTTTAGCGACAGGAGACAATTCCACTCCCTTTTTTTCAACAGATTGTATGATATCTATAAGACTATTTATCCGTCCCTCCGTATCAAAATACTTATTGATAACCGCTATTTTTTTATGGGTCACTATACAGTAACCCGATTGAAAATTACCTTTCTCGTATCTTACTTCATAACCCAACTCCGCTAATAGTTCCTGTACTTTTTTTAAATTGTGTTTGGTAAATTTCATAAATCAATCCGTCGTTATGCTGCAATATCGTAAATATGAATTGAAAACCTGTTGTTGGTTTTTGTTTTTTAGCCTTTTTTTAAGTACCCTCGCTACCAGTCAAAGGTTTACCGCTGCAGCCTTTGCCGGAATTAATTTTTCCCAAATTGACGGTGATCAACTTGCTGGTTATCATCAAATTGGGGCAAATGCAGGTCTTCGGGTTTATACCTACTTAACAGACCGCTGGGAATTAGTTACAGGGATGGGTTTCAGTCAATTGGGGTCTAATAAATCAGTAAATGATCCACAAAGTGCAGCATTAGATCAAGTCCGTCTCAATTATGTTGAAGTTCCCGCTCTTGTCTCCTTTAACGAATGGAAATTCAAAGTCAGCGGGGGATTGCTTTACTCCAGACTCATCAACTTTAAAGCCATTGATTACGTAGGTGCTGACGTGACAGATTTGCAAAATTGGAGAGAAAATTCACTGAGTATGTTAGTTGGCGTTTCCTTTGTTCCAGAAGGCTCATGGGCCTTAGACTTTAGATGGTTTAAAGCATTTACTGACCTACAAGCAGATTCAGGCGCAGCTGGTCTTCTTCCCAAAAATTTTACCCTAAGAGGCTTATACTTTTTCTAGTCACCCATTTGATCATCCTCGTGCAGGCGGTCAAATATCCCTTTGAGTCGGTACATTTCATCTAGGGTATCATCCAAGTAGAAAGCAATTTCCGGAATACGTCGTATATGCTTTTTGATCCGGTTTCCCAACGCTTGTTTGAGGCGACCATGCTGTTCTTCCATCTCCAAAATAACCGCTTGTTTATTCTCCGTATTGTACACACTCAAATAAATATTAGCTAATCCAAAATCCGGAGATAATTTGACGTTCGTCACGGTAACCAAAACTTCATTACCATAGACATAACTTCCCTCAGCTTGTAATACCAAACCAAAGTTTCTCTTAATCATTTCCGCTGCTTGTTCTTGTCTTATGGAAGCCATTGTTCTAACTTTATAAATTCAAAAATACGCAATTTTGAGTATATTGGACTTCGTCAAAAATTTTCATGGAACTTACCAGCCCCATTGAATATTTAAAAGGAGTGGGCCCAGCAAAGGGAGCTCTGCTTCAAAAAGAACTCAGCATATTTACGCTGGAAGATTTGCTGAATCACTTTCCATTTCGCTACATCGATAGAACACAATTTTTCGATATTCAGTCTTTACCCCATCACACGGGGCACGTTCAAGTTAAAGGGGTCCTTTCCCGAGTTCAATTATTGGGGCAGGGCAGAAAAAAGCGGCTCACTGCTCAATTGAAAGATCCAACAGGCACTCTCGAATTGATTTGGTTTTCCGGCATAACATGGATTCAAAAGCAATTAGTAGAAGGGGCCGAATATATCGCCTTCGGCAAAATACAGGTCTATTTTGACCAGGTGAATATGCCCCATCCCGAGTTAGAACGCCTGGAGGGACAGCCTATTAAAAAAGCCCAAAGACTAGAACCTGTTTATTCCAGCACAGAAAAATTGAACGCCAAGGGATTGGATACCAGAAACCGGCGCAAATTAATTCAACACCTATTTGAAAAAATCCGTAAGGAGGCCTTGCCTGAAAATTTATCTAATGACCTCCTAAATGAATTACAATTACTTAATCGATACGAAGCCTATCTAAATATCCACCTTCCCGCCAATAATGAACGCTTATCAAGAGCTATTTTTAGACTTAAATTTGAAGAACTTTTCTTTCTGCAGCTTAGGCTTTTCATGTTGAAAAAAGTCCGAAAAAAGAATCTCAAGGGATTTGTTTTCGAAAAAATAGGCTCCTACTTCAACGATTTTTACCAACATCATCTCCCTTTTAATTTGACTAAAGCTCAACAAAGAGTCATCAAGGAAATTAGACAAGATCTTAAAGCCGGGATACAAATGAATCGATTGCTGCAAGGGGATGTAGGAAGCGGCAAAACTATTGTAGCGGTACTCTGCATATTAATGGCGTTAGACAATGGATTCCAATCCTGTCTGATGGCTCCCACAGAAATTCTCGCCAAACAACATTTCGAAGGAATCCGAGAACTATTAATCCCTCTCGGTATTCAAGTGGCTTATTTATCGGGTTCTGTCAAAGGAAAACCTCGTAAAGAAATACTTGAAGAGCTCGCCAATGGGCATATTGATGTTTTAATCGGCACCCATGCATTGATTGAACCTAAGGTGGAATTCAAACAATTAGGATTGGCCATCATCGACGAGCAACACCGATTTGGAGTAGCCCAAAGAGCCAAACTTTGGAATAAAAGTCGTCCCTTTCCACCACATGTTTTGGTTATGACGGCCACTCCTATTCCAAGGACCTTAGCCATGACCCTATACGGAGATTTAGATGTATCGGTTATTGATGAATTGCCTCCAGGCAGAAAAGCGGTACAGACCATTCATCAGACGGAAAATAATCGCCTGCGTGTTTTTGGATTCATGCAAGAGCAAATTCAAATAGGCCGTCAAATCTATGTGGTCTATCCCTTGATAGAAGAATCTGAAACGCTTGATCTTCAAAATTTGATGGAAGGCTATGAAGCAATTAGTCGAGCATTCCCCATGCCCGACTATCAAATCAGTATCGTCCATGGAAAAATGAAACCCGCAGACAAAGACTTCGAAATGCAACGATTTGTCACTGGCCAAACACAAATTATGGTGGCTACTACTGTCATTGAAGTGGGCGTCAATGTCCCTAATGCTTCAGTGATGATTATTGAAAATACAGAGCGGTTTGGATTGAGCCAATTACACCAATTAAGAGGTAGGGTTGGTCGTGGAGCTGACCAATCCTATTGTATATTGATGTCCTCCTTCAAACTCTCCAATGAAGCCAAAAAGCGAATTAAGACCATGGTAGATACCAATAACGGATTCGAAATTGCTGAAGCTGATTTAGAATTAAGAGGACCTGGCACCATTGAAGGCACGCAGCAAAGTGGACTTATCAGTTTTAAATTAGCAGATATCTCCAAGGACCAGGCCCTTTTAAAACAAGCTAGAAATCTAGCCAACACCATTACGGAAAAAGATCCCCAATTAATGACTCCAATGAATGCTCCTCTAAAAAAGCATATCGAAAAACACTACCAGCACGTTAAAGGGTGGAGTAGAATCAGCTAAACCTCTTCTACTTTTTTACTTCCTAGCAAAACAAAATCGTTGATAATAATCTCGGTAAATTGCCGCTTACTGCCTGTATCATCTTCATAACTTCGGTGATTTAACTTTCCCTGTAAGGCCACCTCTTTTCCCTTTTCCAATAATTGCCCCATCAACTCTGCCATTTTCCCCCATCCCACGCAATTATGCCACTGGGTAGTGGTTAGTTTTTCCCCATCTGCATTTTTGTAGTACTCATTAGTTGCCAAAGAAATTCTGGCCATTTTTTTTCCATTGTCATAGTCTCTAATCTCTGGATCAGCACCGAGGTGACCAATTAAAACTACTTGATTTCTTACCTGATTCATTTGATCTCAAATTTTTATCTAGGTTCAAAATTCTAATAAAAAACAATCGAAAAAGTGTTCACTTCAAACCAAAAGGAATCATTTGGCGTCAACTTTTTGTATTGCCCAAACCAACATCTGATGGCGAATTGGTAAATACTGAATTTCAAAGGAAACCTTTATTTCATCTTTGTTTACTACCCCTAAGGTGGCACCTCCATTAGGCTGATACTCAAAAGGTTTCAAATACAAATCTGCTTTAAAATCTAGGCCTCTTTTGCCGAAGGCTTTATACATCGCTTCTTTAGCGCCCCACAGAACGTGCAAATGCGCTGCCGAAGGGTTGGAACCTGTTTCCCTTTTGGTGGCAAACTTAGATTGGATACGAAAAATTTTATCTTGAATGGCCTGAATATCAATTCCGCAATCTACAGGTGCTTTAATGGCAGCAGCCAAGTTATAAGAGTGGCTAATAGAAATTTTAATTTCTTCCGAAGCGACCAAGTGAGGTTTGCCATTAGAACATTTGTTCAATTGCCATTTTGCTCCAGATGAATGATCAAAGAGTTGTGAAAGGGCTGCCCTCGCTGCCAATCGCTCTCCTAACTTACTGGGTAGTCCGGTCCAATCCTCAGGTTTTAAATCCGCTGTAAAACCTTGAGGGATAAAATCTAAAAGAGCTTCATTAGATTCCGTTTTGAGCCAAATGCTCCATTCCACTTCTTGTGGGTATTTTTTTTTCAGCAATAAAGGCATAGGCCTCAAAAATAATTGAAATTCCTCATCTCAAGACTCTCGCGAATTTTTTGTTTTTTTACCTTATCAAATGCAGTAAAACAAATGATTCTTTCAGATAAAAAAATATTGGAGGGTATTGAGGCGGGAAGTATCGTTATTGAGCCCTTCGATCGCGCGTGTTTGGGAACGAACTCTTACGATGTGCACCTTGGTAAGAATTTAGCAGTGTACCAAGACCGCGTCCTAGATGCCAAAAAACACAATCACATTAAACATTTCGAAATTCCTCAGGAGGGGTTTGTGATTGAACCAGGTACATTATATTTAGGGGTAACACAGGAATACACCGAAACCCATCGTGCTGTTCCTTTTTTGGAAGGGAAATCTAGCGTTGGGCGATTGGGTATTGATATACATGCGACTGCAGGCAAGGGGGATGTAGGCTTCTGTAATACTTGGACTTTGGAAATATCCTGTACACAGCCAGTTAGAATCTATAATGGCATGCCAATTGGTCAATTGATTTATTTTACAGTAGATGGGGATATTGAGAATTATTACCATCAAAAAAGGGATGCCAAATACAATCAACGTACGGTAAGACCAGTAGAGAGTATGATGTGGAAAAATAAATTTTGATGAAATGGATTTGGGGTTTATACTTTTGGATGATAGCACCAGCGCTATGGAGTCAGGACCACCAATGGTGGGTTGATAATGTAGGTTGGGATGGGGAAACTGCTTGGACTCAATATCTTATTTTTTCTCCTGGTCGAATGGGACCTAATGCCTTACCTGTCCCTTCTTTTTCCAACGGTCAGGTGGACAGCAGTCATCACCTCAGTTGGACCAATCAGTTGACCTTCACCAAAGGGGAATCAACTTATAGCACCATTCTAGAAGCACAATATGTTCCCCTTCCCCATAGACTGAGTTTTAGGTTGTTTTGGATGCCTTTAGAATGGTTCCGCACCTCGCATTTTCTGAAAACTGAGCGGAAAGTCTTTCATGAATTTTACGATGATCAAACTGCTATGGGAGATGTATATCTTGAAACTTCTCATGCTTTAATACATCGATCTCATTACAGCGCTGTCCTTCGACTGGGCTATAAATTTGCCGCCTCTAGTCACCTTGGAGCTGCTAGATTCACCGATACCCCAGGATATTATTTCGATATTTCTTTCGTCAGGAACTTTCCCTTGAGTACCCAAGCGAATTTCGCCCTATCCGCTATGACGGGCTTATACATTTGGCAAACGAATAATTCACCAGTTCATCGTCAAAATGATGCCTTTTTATACAGTGTCCAACTTAAACTAAATCACACGTATTCGACTTTTATATTGGGTTTAGGTGGATACATTGGTTATCTCAACAATGGAGACCAACCTCACCTTATGGAGTTGGGTTACAGAGTAGAAAGGTCCGCTAAATGGGCGATACAAATAACGGGAAGAAAGGGGGTGAATAAAGATTGGCCTTTTACTTCCCTAGCTATTCAAATAATAAAAAAAATAAGGACATGAAATGGACACAACTCCTATTTTGCTCGTTAGTCACCCCCTTATGGAGTCAAACAAATTTAGTTGCGGAGCAGCTGGAAAAATGGGAAAATGCCCAAGTATATACACTTAATGTCCTATCTCTATTACCAGATTCTAGTTTGACGTACCGCCCAACAGCAGCTCAAATGACTGCGGAAGAGCAAATCCTTCATTTACTCAAGAATATGAACTGGTTGGTAGGGAGTTACCTAGAAGGAACGGAAACAGTATTCGACTTCAATTCTAATGGCAATAACCATACTCAATTGACCAGTTTGGCGAAAACCATATTCCAAAATGCCAACCAAGCCCTAAAGGAATTACCGATGGAAAAATGGGACGAAAAAGTAGATTTTTTCGCAGGACCCAAGACTCGGGGACAAATAATACAACTGGTGGATGACCACCATACCCATCATCGAGCTCAGTTAATTGTGTATTTGAGAATATTAGGGATAAAGCCCCCAAGATATGTAGGATGGTAATGCCCCTTTCGCTTTTATTTTTGCTATATTTGGAAAAGGACGAAAAGGCAAAATGTATGCAAAATGTATTACCTCACAGCTTACTTACAGACTACGACATCTACTTATTCAAAGGGGGTAATCATTTTAAATTATATGAAAAACTAGGAAGTCATCTCATCGAAAGAGAAGGGGTCAAAGGCACCCATTTTGCCGTATGGGCGCCCAATGCCAACGCTGTAAGTGTCATTGGCGAATTCAATTATTGGGAGGGTCAACAACATCCACTATATCCCCGTTGGGACCAATCTGGAATCTGGGAGGGGTTTATTCCCAATTTAGGCAAAGGAACCCTTTACAAATATCAAATTATGACCAAAGCCGGAGAGGCCTTAGAAAAAGGGGATCCTTTTGCTCTTTTTTGGGAAATACCTCCTAAAACGGCCTCAATAGTTTGGTCTTTCGACTATAAATGGAAAGATAAGAAGTGGTTGAACAAAAGGCTTAAAAATCAGGGAAAACAACATAGAAGACCGTTTTCGGTTTACGAAATGCATATAGGCTCCTGGCGGAAAAAAGATGGATTAACGGCCTCTTTATCCTATCTGGAAATGGCTGAGCAGCTGCCAGACTATTTATCGGAAATAGGATATACCCACGTTGAATTTCTTCCTGTAATGGAGCATCCTTATTTCCCTTCCTGGGGATACCAAATCACTGGATACTTTGCTCCCAGTAGCCGGTTTGGAACCCCCGAAGAGTTTATGGCATTAATTGATGCCCTTCACCAAAAAGACATTGGAGTAGTTTTAGATTGGGTCCCATCCCATTTTCCGGTTGATGGCCATGGGCTAGCTTTATTTGACGGCACTCATTTATTTGAACATGCTGATGAAAAGAAAGGATTCCATCCAGATTGGAAAAGTGCCATTTTCAATTATGGCAGACATGAAGTTTGTAATTTTTTAATTTCCAATGCCATTTATTGGTTAGAACAATTTCACGCCGATGGGTTGCGGGTGGATGCAGTTGCTTCTATGCTGTATCTGGATTATTCCAGAGAAGAGGGGCAGTGGATTCCCAATATATATGGAGGAAATGAAAATTTAGAAGCCATTGCTTTCTTGCAGCGTTTTAATGAAACGGTTTACCGCGAATTTCCAGATATTATCACCATAGCCGAAGAATCTACTTCCTGGAAAGGTGTCTCTCGATCTACCTCAGATGGCGGTCTTGGATTTGGCCAAAAGTGGATGATGGGTTGGATGAACGACACCTTAGCATATTTCCAAAAAGATCCCATTCACAGAAGATTTCACCATAATGAAATAAGTTTTAGTCTAGTTTACGCATTTACGGAAAATTTTATGTTGCCCCTCTCACACGATGAAGTCGTACATGGTAAAGGCGCATTGATCAATCGAATGCCTGGAGATGATTGGCAGCGATTCGCTAACCTCAGACTCCTCTATGGGTATATGTTTACCCATCCGGGAACCAAACTATTGTTTATGGGTGGGGAATTCGGGCAAACTTCAGAATGGAGTATCACCCAGGGATTGGATTGGCACCTACTGGATCACCTTCCCCACCAAGGCATCCAAAGGTGGGTTAAAGCTCTCAATGAATGCTATCGTTCCCATTCCGCACTATATGATTTACAATTTTCTCATGATGGCTTTGAATGGATCAGTCTTTCAGACCATGAAAATTGTGTTTTGACCTTCCTGAGAAAAGATGAAAAGGGAAAAGAAATATTATTGATCGTCCTAAATTTCACCCCTGTTCCCCGGCATCACTACAAAGTAGGTGTTCCTAAAGAAGGTCTTTGGACCAAACTCCTCAACAGCGATGATGAATGGTTTGGAGGCACGGGAAACTTCAACAAAGAAGAGATACCCACCCAAGGTGAAGAATGGAATGGCAGGCCTTTTTTGTTAGATCTAGAACTACCTCCTTTAAGCATTTTAGTCCTAAAATGCCCTTAAAAGCGTCGTATTCCTAATTATTGCCCTCTTTGGTAGAAAACTTAACTGCTGAAACAGCGTTAGTATTACTTTTGCCGCCAATATTATAAAATTTTAATACGACCCGATGAAGTATTTACTATCTGCTTTTGTATATGTTTTTTTACCCTTTCTCACTTTTGCTCAACCACCAGGTGGATTTAGAGGAGGCGCTCCTTCCATCACTGGTAAAATTGAAGGGGTGGTCTTTGATTCAACAGCCATGGCTCCAGTAGAATTTGCCACGGTGGTATTAGTGAATCAGCGGACCAAACAACAAGTTAATGGAACGATTACTGATCTAGACGGTTCCTTCAAACTTTTAGAAGTTGCCCTTGGAACTTACAGCCTAGAATTGTCTTTTTTAGGCTACGAATCCAAAACTATACCCAATATTACCCTGACCAAGGAAAAGCCAGATGTCAACTTGGAAAATATTTCTTTTTCTTCAGAAAGTCAGATGCTGGATGAAATTACGGTCGTAGATCAAAAATCTTTGGTGGAAAATAAGATTGATAAAATTGTATATAACGCCGAGAAAGATGCCACCACCGTTGGAGGCGACGCAACGGATGTTTTAGGAAATGTCCCTTTACTTTCAGTAGATTTTGATGGAAATGTCTCCTTAAGAGGGTCTTCTAATCTCTTAATCTTAATCAACGGCAAACCCTCCACCATTTTTGCGGGTAGCGTGGGAGATGCCCTCAAGTCCATTCCTGCTGACCAAATCAAAAGTATAGAAGTCATCACTACGCCTACGGCAAAATACGACGGAGAAGGAGCAGGAGGAATTGTCAATATCATTACCAAAAAGAAAAATTTGGAAGGAATAACCGGCTCTATGAACATTTCTGTTGGAACTCGATCCAACCGGGCTAATGGAAGTGTTAGTTTGGCAAAAGGACGATTTGGCCTTAATGCCAATACCTCTGTTTGGTTATCTTGGCCAAGACCAGGCTCCAATACTTTTTATAGAGAGGATTATGTGGGTGATCAAACGAGAATTTTATCTCAGGAAAGCACCAACTCTTCCTATAATTATGGCCCTAGAGGGACCTTATCAGCTTTTTATGATATTAATGGCTATAACAGTTTGACATCCACCGTTACCTTTGGTGGCTTTGGAGGAGGATCAGAATCAGAGACTAACGCCACTTTTGATGACCCCATCAATGAGATTTATCAGAATTATACTCGCTCCAATGAGAATTCTCGCCTCAATGGAAATTTTGACTGGACCACCGATTATAAAAAGACTTTTGAAAAGAAAGAACAAGAATTTTCAGTGGCTTTTCAGGTCAGTGGTAATAACAGTAATACCACTAATAACTTCATTCAAGATGGTAATGATCTAAGTCTCTTGAGAGATGAAGTCAATACCAATGATGGGATAAACTTAGAATATACTTTACAGACAGACTATGTTCATCCTTTTTCAGGCAAACTAAAAATGGAGACTGGCGTAAAATCAGTGCTTCGAAGAATAGATAGCGATTTCAGATACGATGCCTTTGATTTCAATGCCAACCAATATGTATTCGATCCCGTGCGATCAGATATATTTTACTACAACCAGGATGTTTATGCAGGCTATGCCTCATTTAATATTCAATTAGCTCCCAAATGGGCTTTGGTTGCTGGTGCGAGATTAGAGCAAACTCAAATTAAGGGAAGGTTCGAAAATGTAGAGAATGATTTCGAAAATCAATATACCAATATATTACCTAGTACTATCCTCGCCTATAATTTTAGCCAATTCTCTAACCTGAAGTTTAGCTACAATCAAAGAATATCAAGACCAGGCTTAAGGTTTGTCAATCCCTATGTAGATTTGAGTGACCCCAGAGACATTTCTTATGGTAATCCATCATTGATGCCTGAGGTTACGGACCAATACGAAATAGGCCTGAATACTTTCATAAAGGGTACCGTTTTGAATACTTCGGTTTACTATCGAAAAACCAACGATGTGATAGAAAATTGGTTGGAAGTGGATGAGCAGGGAGTAACTTATACTACTTATCGAAATATTGCTGTCAACAATTCCATTGGTTTCAATCTATTTGCCTCTGTAAATGTTAAAAAATTCCTCACCTTGAGGGGTAATTTTAACTTGTTTACTTACAATGCTGAAAGTACCATTGAAGGATTGTCGCTAAGTAATGAAGCAGTGCTTTGGAGTGGAAGGGGAAGCGCTACATTTAATTTCAAAAAAGATTTAAGAGTAGAATTAGGTGGATTTTACAGATCTCCCAACCAGAGTTTGCAGGGCTCTAGAGCTTCATTCTCCATTTTTAGAATGGGGGTTACTAAAGAGTTTACCGACCGATTTACGCTCGGTTTTTCAGCGGTTGAACCTTTTGTGAGGAATAAATCTTGGCCTTCTGAATATTCCGGTGCTAATTTTTATCAAAAAGCCAATAATGTCATTCCATTCCGTTCCTTTAACTTAAACTTGAATTACCGTTTTGGTAAACTAGATTTTAGGCAAAGACAGAGAAACAGTCAAATTCGAAATGACGATGTTAAAAGTGGAGGAGGTGATAATATGATGATGAATTAAATAAAAAAAGCCCGGCAAATTGTCGGGCTTTTCTAATATATATGAAGAAACTATTGACTTTTAGCGCAAGCTCAATTCTTTGTAAAACACCTTATCAGGAGTTGTCACTTTAATGGTGTATTCTCCCCTGTCCATTGAACCTATTTGATATCTTTTATTTACCGCTACAACTCCTCCTATTTTATCTTCGAAAACTTCTTTGCCATTACGATCAAGAATGGCTATGTCTAAATTAGCGATCCTGGTGCTGTTAAATTTTACATCAAAAAACCCATTTCCTAGGTCAATTGCCGGAATGGCAAAAAATCGCTGGCTTTTATCGTTCATAACTACATCATTTCCGAAGAGATTAATTTCTTTATTGACCTCTCTAAACTTAGTTTCCATTTTTAGCGTATAGCGGCCATCTTGGAGGGCACTTAGGTCGTACACTTTACCCAAGTTTACCAATTTAAGAACTCGATCTTCAAAGACCACTTTATTGTTTTGGTCTAAAAAGGTAACTTCTAAAGGCAAATGTCCTTTTGAAACCCAAACCGTTACTTTGGGTCTGCCATCTTGAATAAGTACTTCGGCTTTCTGTCCATAGGTCATATTGGAGAATCCAACCAAGAGGAAAGCGATTACTGAGGTGGTTAAAAAATTTTTCATGGTTTTTATTTATTTGTTTGGGTTAATTGAACTTCGATTTGTTCAATACAAAATTACCTCAGATATTTCCTCGTTTCTACATGCAACTTGACTACTTTTGATGCTCTATTAACCAAAAAGTATTATTTTTTAGATTATTTAATATTTAAGCCAATGATTAGGCCGTTTTTTTTAATCAACTTATGGCTTGTAGTACATACGGTAGGAAGTGCTCAGGCTACCATCAATTGGGACGAGTGGAATGTGCCACATATTTATGCTGAAAATGAGAAGGATTTATTTCGAGCCTTTGGCTATGCGCAAATGCATAGTCATGGGGATTTGATTTTGAGGCTATATGGAGTATCCCGGGGAAGAGCTGCAGAATATTGGGGGGAATCTTATATCGAATCCGATATATTACTGCAAACTTTAGGTTTTCCGGACCGCTCTTTTGAGATGTTACAACAGCAGCCTCAAAATTTTAAAGATAATTTAGAAGCTTTTGCCGAAGGCGTTAATCAATACGTATCAGAAAACCCTGAAATCATTGCAGATAGTCTCCAAAAATTATTACCGGTAATGCCGGAAGATTTACTGGCGCATTACTTGTATGGAATGTATGCCTTATTTATTGGGGGTTCAGAACTGGGGAAAATTCAAAGCTGGGCGCCTGGATCAAATGCCTATGCTATAGGTCCTAATAAGACAATAGGTGATGAAACCATTCTTTTGGCCAATCCTCATCTTCCTTGGAGAGATGAATTTTTATTTTACGAAGC
>JBEAPR010000012.1:0-2693 GCA_041164265.1 Bacteroidota bacterium
AAAAAGAAAGGGGAGCCAGTTACGAATATTCCGATGACGACGCGGAAATCGTCAATAAAATCAAAGAACTTATTGAAACTTACGTCAAGCCCGGCGTAGCCATGGATGGAGGTAATATCGAATTTAAATCCTATCACCAAGGTAAAGTTACCCTAATTATGCAGGGTGCTTGCAGCGGTTGCCCTTCTAGTACTTTGACCCTCAAATCCGGTATTGAGGGAATGTTACAAAGAATGATTCCCGAAGTTAAGGAAGTGGTAGCTGAAATGGGGTAAGGGCTTTTTTTACACGCCCAAACGAAAAAGAATTCAAAACCTGCTCCATTTTATCTTCAATTTGCTCATTGGCCAAATTCCCCAATGAACCTAGGTGAGTATGTTCAATAGCTCCATCAAAGGAGAAAGTCCCCATTTCTGTTTGCTTGCCCACTATCTGATAAGCATCTCTAAACGGCACCCCTTCATTGACTAATTTATTCACCTCCTCCACGGTATATAAATACCGGTATTTATCATCCTCCAAAATATTGGGGTTGATTTCTATTTTTCCTATAGAAAATTGAGCTATAGACAAACAAGCTTTTAGTTCCTCAATAGCTGGAAATACCAGTTCTTTCAATAATTGATAGTCCCGATGATAACCCGTTGGCAAATTGGTACACAGTTGTTGCACCTGCTGAGGGAGCGTCTGAAGCGTATTGCACCGGCCTCTAATCAATTCGAAAACATCTGGATTTTTTTTGTGAGGCATGATACTGGATCCGGTAGTCAACTCATCTGGAAATTTAAAAAACCCGTGATTTTGATTCATGTACAAACAGATATCCATAGCCAACTTACTTAACGTTCCCGCTATAGCTGAAATCCCAAAAGCCAAGAAAGTTTCCGCTTTTCCCCTACCCATTTGAGCGTGAATCACATTATAATTTAACGTATCAAAGCCCAACAAATCAGTCACCATCTGCCGATCCAATGGAAAAGAAGATCCATAGCCTGCAGCCGAACCTAACGGATTTTTATTGATGGCCTTATACACCCCTTGCAAGACGGTTAAATCATCAATAAACGTCTCTGCATAGGCGGCAAACCATAAACCAAATGAGGAAACCATCGCCACCTGCATGTGGGTATAACCCGGCATTAATACCTCTTTATGTTGATTACTGAGTTGAATTAAGGTGTCAAATAATCCCTTGACTTCATTGGTGATATTTTCTATTTCATTGCGGAAATACAATTTTAAATCCAATAAAACCTGATCATTGCGAGAGCGACCGGTATGGATTTTTTTGCCTACTTCACCCAATTCTTTGGTCAACATCAATTCAATCTGAGAATGAATATCCTCTACAGCGGGATCAATTTTAAAATCACCAGCTTCAATAAGTCGGTAAATCTTTTTCAATTCCTGGGTCAGCGCTTCTTTTTCTTCATTGGATATCAAGCCAATTTTTTCGAGCATTTGCACATGAGCCAAAGATCCCAAGACATCAAAAGGCGCCAATACTATATCCAATTCTCGATCCTTCCCTACAGTGAAAGCCTCAATTTCCTTCAGCACCTCATAATCCTTTTCCCAAAGTTTTTTCATACGTTTTGATTAATGCGATATAGGTCTCTAGACCTTGATTAAATTCTTCTATTTCAATATACTCCCCGGCAGTATGTGATCGCGCAGAATCCCCACATCCTATTTTGATGGTATCAAAAGGCCATAGTGCTTGGTCGGAAAGGGTTGCTGATCCAAAAGTAGTCATCCTCAGAGATTTTCCTGCCACCACTAAAGGGTGCTCTTCTGAAATTCCAGAGGCATTCAACCGCAGCGAACGAGGGCGTAAATTGGCCTGTGTAATTTGTTGCAATTCCCTTATCACCTCCTCATTGGTATAATGTTCTTGCGTTCGAATATCCATTACAAAAGAACATAAATCGGGAACCACATTGTGTTGCACCCCAGCCTGTATTTGGGTTATAGCTATTTTTACTGGCCCTAGTAAACTGGATATCTTATCAAATTGATAGTTTTTTAATTTTTCAATTTCAGGTAATGCTAGATAAATAGCATTGACCCCTACCTCTCTGGCTGCATGACCTGCTCTTCCCTTCACCTCGGCATCCACCACTATTAGCCCCCTTTCCGCTATGGCCATCTGCATTTGAGTAGGCTCTCCTACAATACCTACTGATATAGGAGGCAGCTGATCTCTCAGTAATTCTACCCCTCCTTTTCCAGATATTTCTTCTTCGGCACTTGCTGCCAAAAGCAGATTAAATTCACGAGGAGGGCTGTCCTTAAAATATAAAAAGGTCATGATCAAAGCAACCAGTGAAGCCCCGGCATCATTACTGCCCAGAGCCGTTATTCTTCCATTTTTTATATGGCCATCGAAAGGATTGCTCTCCCAACCACTTACCGGTTTAACCGTATCGTGATGGCTATTTAATAATACGGTGGGCCATTTGGGATTATAGGAATCATGTGTGCACCAAATATTATTTCCCACCCTTTGAGGGGTAAGACCTTCGGCAAGCAAAAATTGCTCAATTAGAGCGGCTGTTTGGTTTTCCTCACGGGAAAAAGAGGGTATGGAAACCAGTTGTTGAAGTAGTTCAATTCCTTTTTGTTTCCATTTGTCCATTGGTTCCTTAATTTATTGAGCCACTAATCTGGTGGCCTTCCCTGCTGCAATACTT
>JBEAPR010000013.1:0-18318 GCA_041164265.1 Bacteroidota bacterium
AAACTGGATTAAAGTGCCTACAAAACTTAACCATATCTACTAATAATGGTGAAACAATCAGCACTAAATGTAGTTCATCTGATGGAATTGATTCTGAGATAGTTAGGTTTAGAACCAATACAGCGGCCACTCCCATTGGTTTTTTGGTAGTAAATGATCAACAAATCATTATCCATCAGACTACCAGCCCATTTATTAATTTTTCAGGTTTTTCTGAAACGTCATTAAAAGTATATGCCTTTTCATTTTTAGGTTCTTTAAATTCCAATATAGGTAACTCATTAGATGATGCCATCCTCGCTACCAGATGCTATGAGCTTTCTAATAATTTTATTCAAGTTTCCAACACTCCCATAGACAGAGGAACTCTTTTCTCAAACGAGGGGACGGAAAACCAAACTTTTTGCCATGGAGATGGGCAAGCTGACTTATTAGAGGTGACTTATCAAACTGGTGAAAGCACATCGGCCATTTTTATAACTGATCAAAATGGGCAGGTAGTATATTTAGGAGGAGACACCATCATTGACTTCGAAAAATTAGCAATAGGAATATTTACTATAAAAGGAATCAGTTACACAGGTTCTCTTTTAATCGAAAAAGATTCTTTTATCCCTGCTGATAATCGTTTGGCAACCGGGTGCTACAGCCTTTCCCAAGAAAATATCATCATTGAAAATATCATGCCTAATGGAGGTAGAATCAGCTCTTTTAATGGAGAATTGCCCATCACCATCTGCAGATATCCAGATTCTCCAAAGGAAGAATTAATCACCCTTTCGGTTTCCGGACAAAGTAACCAACCATATACCTTTATCTTAGTCAATGATGAAGGCATTATTGAAGCCATATCCAATGATAATCAAATCGATTTGAACGATTTAAACCCAACTGCCAAAAAAATATATGGCATTTCCCTTTCTACTACTCTCCCCTTTTCCATCGGACAAAAATGGGACCCTACTTTTGAAGGTGACGGCTGTATCGGGGTATCGACAAACTATTTGGAAATAGCATTTAGTATACTTCGACCAGGTACCATTTTTAATACTTTAAATCAGGATACTCTTTTCTATTGCATTGTGGAAGAAGGAGAAATTTTGGAGTTGATGAATGACTTTGATAATGATACCGGATCATTCCAATATTTGATTACCGATCAAAATGACCGCCCTATATTAAGTTTACTAAGCACTCAGGTCAATACAAGGCTTTTTCCCGAAGGGGAATTCCATATTTGGGGAATGCAGTACAGCGGGTCACTTTCTTTGGATTATTCCTTGCCCATTACCGAGCAATCCTTTTCGTCTGAATGCCAAGTATTGAGTGATTACCCACTTGTTTTTTTCAAATACAATACTCAATCGTTTGAAATTGAGATGTCGAATGGAGGACTTTCCGCCTATTTATGTCCCAATGAAGGATTCCCCGATATTGTTTCTTTTGGTCCGAAAGATGGGGGAGCCAATTTATTGCAATATGCGGTGGTAAGTTCAGAGGGGTTAGTTTTGGACCAAACTGAGAATCGGGTATATAGTTTTATCGATTATCCAGAAGGGGAATATCAGCTTATTGGGGTGTCTTATTTGGGAACCCCACTTGATGTAAAGGGAGCGCATATAGATACTGCCATTTTCTCCTCAGCTTGTTTCACGCTATCTACCAATCTACTTTCGATTACCATAGGCACTTTAGAAGCTGGAAATATTGAACTGGTTGTTCCTGAAGGTGGAAAAATCAATTCTTGTAGTCCATTATTAACCGTCAAATTTACCCAAGAATCATTCCCCTCTGAGATTTCGACCAATTGGATAGTGGTAGATGAACAGCAGAATATCGCTGGGATAGAAGAGGACGAGACTATTGATTGGTCTCCTTATCCATCGGGCACCTATCAATTATTTGGATTGGTGTATTCAGGGGATTTAACAGCCCAAATCGGTGATCCATTCAATGCTACTAACTTTTCTAATGATTGTTTTTCGCTATCCGATCAGGCGATTCCAGTCGTTTTTTCCCGTCCTGATGGAGGGGAATTGCCTTCGGAAACTCAGTGGACTTGCAGCAGTAATGCGGAAGACATTTTATCGTTGCCCCTGTGGGATGATCTTATATCACCCTTTCAGAATGCTTGGGTCATTTTGGATTTGTCCAATAATCTTGTCGTTGACATTACGGATAGCGATACCCTTAGAAGTTCTGATTATGAGGAGGGCGATTATCAAATCAAAAGGCTCTCCTATTTGGAATATCCTGAGGGGCTGAGTATTGGTGACATTTGGAATAGTGAATTTTCGGATTCCTCTGCTTGTTACGCTTGGTCTTCAGGAGCAATCAGATGGAAGAATACAGAGCCCATTGCTCCAGCGCTTTCCTTTTCTGAAAAACCAAATCTTTTTATCGATACGATTTGCTTATTGAAAAATAACCGGTATATCGTTAGTTTGACTCCAACCTTTGACCCAGATTATTTTCATCGCATCATCATCACAGATGATTCCAATGTGATCCTAGACGAAAATGCAGGCTTACAACCAGATTTTTCCGCCTATGACGGCATGCATATTCTTATTCACTCCATTGCTAGTTTAACGCCTGTAACAATTACCAAAGGAGATACCCTATCTCAAGTAATTGCCCAATCTACCCAGTGTATCTCGGTTAGCGAGGTCTTAAAAGTTGTAAAAACAGAAGTGGGAGGAGGTCGATTGACCTCTGATTGGGGCGCTGTCTCAGATACGCTTTACACCTGTTTACAAGATGGTATTCCAGATTGGATTACCATTATCCCCACTCAACATTCGACCACGGCAAACTATACCTTATTGATCACCAATGTAGATGACCAAATTTTGGGGATTTTAAGCAATCCGACGAGAAACTATGACAATAATATTTTTGGGGAATTGAAGATATACGGGATTTCTCACGAAGGTCCATTAGATTTTTCCATAGGTGCACCGATTTCATCGGTAAAAGCGGAAGGAGGATGTTGGGATTGGGCAGATCAATACCTCACCATAATCTCAGATAAGGTCAGCGGGGGTTCGATATCCTCTTCCTTTGGAGCAGACAACTTTGAATACTGTGGGGACGGTTCTCAACAGCTAGAATTACAGACCACCTCCACCAGCAAGGTGGGCTATGCCTACCTATTGTGGGGTGCAGATTCGATAATACAACGGATTAGTTTGACGGCAAACTTACCATTGGAGGGGCTTTCTAAAGGTGTCTATAAAATCTCCGCGGTTAGTTTCACGGGAATTTTTAAACTTGAAGTGGGTGATCCTATCTCTGCTATTCCTGCTGATGGGTGTTACGAGTGGGCAACCAATACGTTGGAATTTAATCTTCTGGGAGAAGTTGATGCAGGAACAATTCAGGCAGTAGGGTATGAAACTGATACCGTTTATACCTGTCCGGGAAATGGAATTTCAGATGTTATTGAATTAAAATATACCTCTAATGTTGAAGGTGGTCCCTATGCTTTTATGTTGACCGATGCCGCGGATACCATTTTATATCCGAGCATACCGAGTACGGGTTTATTGAATTTTGAAAATGCTCCTGAGGGGATCTATAAAGCCTACGGCATCTCCTATACTGGACAATTGAATGGTCAAGCCAATCGCAATATCAGGACCCTAGAACTCTCCAATGAATGCTATGCATGGACCCCCAATCCAATAATTATTGTCAACCAATTTCCCAGTGCGGGTAGTATTTACGCTGAGGGAAAAGAGGGGGAAGTTCAATTTACTTCTTCTTGTGATACCACAAAAACACCTGAATCCTGGTCTTTTTACTTTAATGAAAAAACGGGGTTTTCTACCTTTGTGGTAACCACTTCAACAGGTGAAATCATTAGGACGCTAGATGAAGGAGAACCTTTTGAAGTCCCCACTTTTTATGCGTGTCAATCCTTGAACATTATCGGCATGGCATATTCTGGAATACTACAAAATCTGGAGGGTCAAAATATAAATCAATTGTATTTGGATTGGTGTTATTCCCTATCTTCTAATCAAATAACCCTAATACCATCAGAAGAGGCTCAACAGCCACCCAGCGAACCTATGGTCATAAACACTACATACAAGGTTTCTAATTCCTTTAAAATTTATCCCAATCCACTATCTTCGGGAGCTGCATTACATATAGAATTTACAACTGAAGGGATGATTAGCTCGGATGCAACCTATTACTTAAATGTATACGATATTATGGGAAGGAAAATGGTCGATCAAAGAGTAGGTGCTGAAAGGGGAAGTGCAGAAATAAAATTAGGTAAACTCCCAAGGGGAATTTACCTAATTGATATATGGAACAATAATAAAAGACTAGAAACTCAACAACTGTTGATTCAATAAAAAGAAGTTTATTTTTTTGAGTAAGTACGCTCTTTAATTCTAGCTTTCTTACCAACTAACTCACGCAAGTAATACAATTTAGCTCTTCTAACTTTACCTCTTTTCAATAATTTAACATCTGCAATATTGGGAGAAGCAAAAGGAAAAATACGCTCTACTCCTACCCCATTAGACATTTTTCTTACAGTAAAATACTTGTTTAAGCCTTCTCCTGTTATTTTGATGACGTCACCTCTGAATGTTTGTATTCTCTCCTTATCCCCTTCTATAATCTTATAGTCAACAGCAACGTTATCACCAGGTCTGAAAGCTGGGAATTTACTTTCTTTCAACAACTGCTCGTTTACAAACTTTATGGCGTCCATGATTTTAGATTTTATTTTTTAGCCGTGCAAAGGTAAGAAAAAAAATGATTTCAGCGAATTAAAGTTGCAAAAGTTTGATATTCAAATGGAGCGCCTCTCGGGCCCAAGAAATTTACCTTTACCACATAGACCCCGGCAGGAGCTGGTTCACCATCGGAACCTTGTAAACCATTCCACCCAGATTTAGGATCTTGGGATTTAAATACCATTTCTCCCCATCTGTTCCAGATGGTCATTTCAAAATTAGAAATTCCATCTAACTGCCCAACTCCTTTATAGGCCTCATTTCTACCATCGTAATTAGGGGTAAATGCATTTGGCAAAAAGTATCTAATTTCAGGAATCACATCTATGATTTGGTAAGAAGTATCCCGACATCCATTTGGGTGAATAACTACTTGTTGTACGGTGTAGCGCCCTGAATCTTGATAACTATGAATGGGATTATTTATAAAATCCTTTTCCCCATCACCAAAATCCCATTCCCAACCGGCAATCAAACCAGTAGATTGATCAAAAAAAGACAACTCGGGAGCTAAATTGGTTGGCATATCAGGGGCAAAAGTAAAATCTGCTTTTGGAGCATCTAATATTTCAATCAGGTTGTAAAAAGTAGTATCGGTTTGACAACCAATAGGTGAGGTAATATCAACAGCAACCGTATATATTCCAGTTTTTTCATACAAATGAGTTGGGCTAATTTCATCACTTTCACCCCCATCGCCAAAGTCCCAATAGATGTTATAGGAGTCATCGATAGGAAAGGATAGATTATTGAAAAAAATAGAAGCTGGGGTACAACCTGTGAAATCCGAAGGTGCTATGACAATTAAGGAAGGTACCGGAAAGTATTTAATAGACTTAGTGATCTGGTCTTTACATTGATTGTTATCTGTAACCGTAAGAGAAACAGGAATATCTCCCGGCTCTTTATAAAGGTGAGTGGGGTTTCTTAGCTGATTGGAAATTCCGTCTCCGAAATCCCATTCCCATGCAATCAACTGATCACCACCGGTAACGGATAAATCAGTGAAAGCAACAGGACCCGAAATACAGGTATCGTATTCGTATTCAAAGTCAGCGGTAATGTCTGGATATATTACCACATTAATATTAGCGGTATCTCCACAATCAGTATTGGGATTTAAAATCAATTGACCTTTATAGTTGCCAATGCCAGGGAAAGTAACCGTTGGGGACCAATCTTTATATTTAGAGATATTGCCATTGATATTAAAACTCCATTCATAGGAGCTTATTGCTGCTCGTTGAAAAGATCGATTGATAAAATTGATATCGTATTCTCCACAGGAATTAACCAAATATTCTTGATCGTTAATTATTGCATCTTTTTCTATATCTGCTACCACAATGGGGTCGCAATTGGCTACGTTAAACTGAAAATCTCTGAAGACTTTGCTGAGGAGGACTCCATCCCGATATTCTGAAACGCAAACTCCTACAACATATTGACCTAATCTATTGGGTTTGCCAGTGATATATCCGGAGACCGGATTAATAGTCACCACGGGATCTCCCCCCATAGGGTTGCCCGGGCTATAAAGCGGGGCAACAAAGGTTACATAATCATATGGAGGTGGACAGGCCGGAGTTGGGATGGCCCCCTCACAAGATACCGCAGCTGCTCCATTCAATAAAGGACCACCACCACGAAGGGGGCTGCAGAATTCATAAATCAGTTGATCGCCATCTTTATCTGTAGCACTATGATCAAAATTGATTTCATTGTCGTTACAAATAACTGTAGGAGGAAAATTATCAAATACAGGACTGTTGTTGCAAACCTTTTGTCCTTCTGGAGTAATCTCTATGGTATAGGTAGCCCCCATATCTTGAGGTCTAATAATATTATTGATCGTTACGTTACGGCAACATCTTTGGTAACTGATATGATAACTGTCCTCGCTGATCGGTAAATTAATTCCATATTCGCTGAGTTTGAATTGATAAACTCCCTGTTGGGTGCAAACATTAGGTGGGATCAAACAAGGATAATCGGGAGCCCCAACTGATTTAATTTCATCTAAATTGATATTCAATCTATGGATATAACTGCTTTGAGTCATGCCGCTACAGTTACCGTCTGGACATTTATAAATACCAATAGAGGCCACTGGATCTATCTCAGCACAATTAGTACAGTTACAATCTCTGTATAAGGTGAGTGTAAATTCGTAATCTCCACCTCCTAGGCACTCGTAAGTGATGGAACCTCCTATAATATGTCTACCAAAAGAATTCCATGGGAGTACCCAAAGAATCATAATGCTTAGCGTAACCTTTTTCATTAATTTATTTTTTTTCCTTCAACCAATCGATCGCCGCTTGTACATCTGGATCAAAACTATTTAGGTATTTAATTTTTAATTGTTCACCGTGCAACATGTGTGCAATTTCACCTTTGGTAGTTGCATCCAAAATTGAAAAAAAATCCGTTTCTAATATCTCATAAAGGTAATTTTCTGAAGAATCCTTCACTTGGTTGATCATTTCTTCATTTGATTTAATAAAATTAAATGCCAGCCCTCTGGTTTGCTCAGGGTCATTGAAAGTTGAATCTAATACCACCCTAATATCAGGAATAATTCTTCCCTCTTGGTTTTCTTTATCCAAGAATTCGCCACCTTTGAATGGCTTTTGAATCGCTTTTCCCGAAGGGGTAAAAAACTTGCTAACAGAGAGGCGAATAGCACTACCGTCGTGTAGGTTGTATTGTTCTTGTACCAGTCCTTTACCGAAGGATGGCCTTCCAATGATTGTTGCTCTTTCCAGGTCTTGAAGGGTACCCGCTATAATTTCGCTTGCCGAAGCTGATTGTTCATCGATGAGAACGACTATTTCTTGGAGTCTAAAAAAAGCTCGGCCTGAGGATTTATATTCTACCTTTCCAGTATGGGCACCTTCTGTTTTAAGTACAACCAAGTTTTTTTCAGGTACCAATTGGTTGATGATTTTGATAGATTCTTCTAGAAGACCACCTGGATTTTGCCTCAGATCAATAATTAAATTTTCCGCAGATTGAAAAGTAATGAGTTCCTCTAATGCTTTCATAAAATCCCTGTAGGCATTACCGGAAAATCTAGATAGTTTGATATAAGCAATTTTAGGTGCAATGAGATATGCAGCTTTGACCGAGGAGTTGGGTATTTTCTCTCGTGTGAGGGTAAATTGAATGGGGTTTTCTGCGTAATCCAAACAGCTCAAAGTAACAGGGGTGTTTTCCGCTCCTCTGACTAGTTGCACAATTTCATCAGACTGTAATCCTTGTTGAAGTATACTAGTCGAATCTATGGCCGATATTTTATAACCCGGCCTGATTCCAGCTTTCCATGCTGGGCCTTGTCTGACTACTGCGGTAATAATGGGGGTATCTTTTTGGAGAACAAACTCCAATCCAATGCCTTGATAATCCCCCCTTAAATCCTCGTTTATTCTTTCTAATCGAGTCCTGGGAATATATCCAGAATGCGGATCCAGTTGTTCTAGCATGGATTCAATCACTTGGGTAATCAATGAATCTCTATTTATTTCTGTTACATATCTGCCTTCAATGTATCGTAAAAGTTCTTCTATTCGATTATCCCCCTTGATGTCTAAGATGGGTGCGCTTTGGCTTTCACTAAAACGAAGACCAGTCCACATCCCTCCAACAAAAACAAGGGCAAAAATAAGAGGTAACCCAATCAGCCAATAATTTCTTTTGGTTTCAGTCATTCAACTTTTATTTTAACTTTAAAGTAAAGACAAAATCCTAAACATTTAGGTTGGAGTAAAAATTATTTTAATCAAAAAGATATGACACAGAGCTATGAAGTTGATTCCCTAGATAGACAAATCTTGGCACTATTGATGGAAAATGCGAAAATGACTTATGCTGAAATCGGCAGAAAGTTATTCGTATCTGGAGGAACCATTCACGTGAGGATGAAAAAGTTAGAGGAGGCAGGGGTGGTAAAGGGTCAGCAATTATTGGTCGATCAAGAAAAGTTGGGATTTGATGTAGTGGCCTTTTTGGGCATTTATCTTGATAAAAGTTCCCTATATGCTGAAGTTTCGGAACAGCTTAAGAAAATTCCTGAAGTAGTGAGTGCCCATTACACGACAGGATTATACAATATCTTCGCCAAGATTGTTTGCCGCGACACCAACCACCTTCGGGAAGTTCTTCACGACAAACTCCAGAAGATAAGTGGGCTGCAGCGAACGGAAACGTTTATTTCCTTAGAAGCTAGTATTGAGAGACCAGTAGCAATTATTGATCAGGCCCCTAAGTAGTTTTTTAATAATTTGCTCCTGTTGGCAGAACGCAATTTATTGATGGCTTTATCTTTGATTTGGCGAACTCGCTCCCTGGTCAAACCGAATTTTTCTCCAATATCCTCCAATGACATAGGATGTTCTACTCCAATACCAAAATACAATTTGATGACGTCACACTGCCTTTCTGTTAAAGTATTCAAGGATCGCTCTATCTCCCTTCTTAAGGATTGGTTATAGTCTAGTTCTTTATCAGTATCAGGCGTGCTGTTATTTTCCAAAACATCTAAAAGGGAATTGTCTTCTCCCTCTACGAAAGGTGCATCCATGGATACGTGTCTAGCTGCAACACCCAAAGTAGTTTCAACTTCTTCAGTGGGAATTTCTAACATATCCGCTAATTCCTCTGGAGAGGGCTCTCTTTCGTATTCTTGTTCTAACTCCGAGAAAGCCTTATTGATTTTGTTTAAAGAACCTACTTTATTTAAGGGCAATCTAACAATTCTAGACTGTTCTGCTAAAGCTTGCAATATAGACTGTCGAATCCACCAAACTGCATAAGAGATAAATTTGAATCCTCTTGTTTCATCAAATCTCTGTGCAGCCTTAATCAGACCCAGATTACCTTCATTGATTAAATCACTTAGAGAAAGACCTTGATTTTGGTATTGTTTGGCTACGGAAACAACAAATCTCAAATTGGCTTTGGTCAACTTTTCAAGGGCTGCTTGATCACCCATTTTTATCCTTTTTGCCAAATCAACTTCCTCCTCTGGGGTCAATAAATCAACTTTTCCTATCTCTTGTAAATATTTTTCTAACGATTGGCTCTCTCTATTGGTTATAGATTTAGTAATCTTCAGTTGTCTCATGCATTCCGGATCTTAGAAAGTGTGGTAATAAGTGTTGTGTACAGCTGACAAAAATAGGGTAAATACTTTTTACAATCAAGTAAAAAAAAAATTGAGGTAGTTGGATAAGTCAAATATTTACTTTTTATTGTGGGGGTAATGCCCTAACACCCTACCCTTTACCAAATTACTTTTATCTTATTATATGGAGCGCGTCAAATTTACAATGGAATTTATTTTTAGGGCTTCCCCAACTATTTTATATCAATTCCTTACCACCCCTGCTTGTTTGATCAGATGGTTTTGCGATGAAATTGATATTCAGGGAGAAACCTTCACTTTTATGTGGAATGATACAGAAGAAGTTGCTGAATTGGTTATGGACCACGAAGACGAATTGGTAAAATTCAAATGGGAAGATGCCCCTTCTGAAGAGGAATACCTAGAATTTAAGATGTACAAATCACCTGTCACAGGAGAAACTATTTTGGAGGTCACTGACTTTTGTGATGATGATGAGGTTGAAGACCAAAAGCAGTATTGGGTGAGTCAACTCGAAAAACTCAGAAAAGAATCTGGAAGTTAGTCTCTGATTCATGATAAAAATCACGCCCACTTAGCCAACGAATTCTAATTCTTGGTGTTGGATTAGCATTACATTTGTGGGAATCATGACTAAAGAAACAAAAAAGCAAGAAACTAGCGAAATTACCATCAAATTTGCTGGAGATTCTGGAGACGGAATGCAGCTCACTGGATCTCTTTTTACTAATAATGCGGCTTTATTTGGCAATGATTTAGCCACTTTCCCTGATTTTCCAGCAGAAATCAGAGCTCCCCTAGGCACTCTTTCTGGGGTTTCTGGCTTTCAATTGCATTTTGGTAGTAGGGAAATTTTTACTCCAGGTGATCGCTATGATGTTTTAGTTGCTATGAATGCTGCGGCATTGAAAGTAAATTTAGGCAAACTTAAAAAGGGGGGCACTTTAATAGTCAATACGGAAGGATTTGATTCCAAAAATCTAAAAATAGCCCATTACGATAGACCTGTTCCAGAAGAGGATGACGAATTAAAATCCAGTTATGAATTAATTCCTATTCAGGTTACCAAACTTACCCGTACTGCCTTAGAGGGGGTAGATTTAAGTAACAAGGAAAAGGATCGATGTAAAAACATGTTTGTTTTGGGTTTTTTATACTGGAGATTCAACCGCGACCCTACCACCACGATAAATAGTTTGAAGAAAAAATTTGCCTCCAAGCCCGTTTTATTAGAAGCTAACTTGGCGGTATTACAGGCTGGATTTAACTATGGGGATACAACCGAGACTTTTACTGTAACCTATGACATTCCACCTGCTCAAATGCCTGAGGGGTTATACAGAAATATTATGGGTAATGAGGCATTAGTACTCGGATTAATTGCTGCCAGTGAACGTTCCCATCTTCCTTTATTTTATGGCTCTTACCCAATAACTCCTGCGTCGGACATCTTACATTTATTATCTCGTCATAAAAATTTTGGGGTGAAGACCTTTCAGGCAGAAGATGAAATTGCCGGAATAGGCTCTGCTATAGGTGCGGCTTATGGCGGTCACCTGGCAGTTACAGGTACATCGGGTCCAGGTATGGCCTTGAAAGGAGAAGCATTAGGTTTGGCCTTGATGTTGGAGCTCCCCTTGGTCATTATCAATGTTCAAAGAGGTGGGCCTTCCACTGGATTGCCGACCAAAACAGAGCAGGCTGATTTATTACAAGCCATGTATGGAAGAAATGGGGAATCTCCAGTTGCTGTCATTGCTGCTAGTTCACCGGGAGATTGTTTTGATACTGCTTATGAAGCATGCAGAATAGCAGTTGAGCACATGACCCCAGTGATTATGTTGAGTGATGGGTATATTGCCAATGGAGCTGAGCCTTGGAAAGTACCAGAAGTTGAGCAATTGTCCCCTATTCAAAGCGTAACACCGGAGTCACCTGAGGAAGGAATCTCCTTTCAGCCATATAGTCGAAATGAAAACCTTACCCGAGCGTGGGCGACTCCGGGGATGAAAGGATTTGCACATAGAGTAGGCGGATTAGAAAAGGAGGCCCTGACGGGAAATGTTTCTTATGACCCGGCCAACCACGAATATATGGTCAAGATTCGTCAGGCTAAAGTGGATCGCATTGCCCAATTTTTGCCGAAGGCGAGTATCAATAAAGGGGCAGCTCAAGGGGACATCCTTCTTTTGGGCTGGGGTTCCACATTGGGGGTATTGGATTCTACTACCACCGAACTCATAGACAAAGGTTTAGCGATCAGCCACCTGCATCTTAGGTATTTGAACCCTTTTCCCGAAGGGCTACCTGAACTATTGGCTAATTTCAAAACGATTATTGTTCCTGAGATTAATAATGGTCAGTTGTCCAAAATCATCAAGGAACGATTTTTGGTACCGGTAATACCTTTTAATAAAATTCAAGGCTTGCCTATCAATAAAACCGAATTAAAAGATTTTATTTACGCGCTGCTCGAATCAGAAGAAAATGGAAGCATTAAAAGCTAAAGATTACGCTACCGACCAAGAAGTGAGGTGGTGTCCTGGTTGCGGAGACTATTCTATTTTAAAGCAATTACAGACCGTCTTTGCCCAATTGGGATTAGATAGAGACGAGGTCACTATTATCTCGGGAATTGGTTGTTCTTCGAGGTTTCCCTACTATATGAACACCTATGGAATGCACAGTATCCATGGGCGAGCGCCCGCCATTGCTTCCGGGCTTAAAATGGCGAATCCAGCTTTGGATGTCTGGATCATTACTGGTGATGGGGATGGATTATCTATTGGGGGAAACCATTTGATTCACTTGTTAAGGCGTAACTTTAATGTACAAATTTTGTTGTTTAATAACGAAATATATGGGTTGACCAAGGGACAGTATTCTCCTACTTCTGAGGTCGACAAACAAACTAAATCGTCTCCTTTCGGATCCATAGATCATCCGATTAATCCACTGGCTCTTGCTTTGGGAGCTGATGCTACTTTTGTGGCCCGCACTTTAGACCGGGATCCTGCACATCTAAGGGATACGCTTTCGAGGGCGCATTCTCATAGAGGTACTTCCTTTGTTGAAATTTATCAGAATTGTAATATTTTTAATGATGGAGCTTTTGAATTATATACAGATAAAGCTACTAAATCGGATTATACCATTGACCTCAAACAGGGAGAACCTTTAGTGTTTGGAAAAAATGCTGATAAAGGAATAAGATTAGATGGGTTGAAACCGCAACTCGTCGAATTAAATAGTTCGGGATATTCGGTAAGTGATTTGTGGATTCACGATGAAAAAGACCCTACAAAAGCGCATCTGCTCAGCCGGTTTTTCGATGGAAGTTTGCCGCGACCAATTGGTATCCTATATCAAGAGGACCGACCTTGTTATGAAGATTTATTGGTCAGCCAAATTGATGGAGCTACTGAAAAATTGGGAAAGGGAAATCTCGATCAGCTCTTAAAAGCTGGCATGACTTGGAAGGTAGGTTAAGTGGGGCCATCCAATGATTACCCCACTTAAAAGTATTTATAACGGTCTCACCCAGATGTTTCTAAATCTGGTTGGATTGCCGTGATCTTGAAGCATGATAGCGTCCGCGCCGTGAACTGTTAATTTGGGTATACCAATATACTCAGTAGTTCCGAGCAGGGAAACATTATTCTGTACCAATACCCCATTTAAAAGAGCTGTGATTCTCGCGGGAGTTTTGATCAACCCATCTTCGTTATAAGTTGGGGCAGTGTAAATGATATCATAGGTCTGCCATTCCCCTGGTTTTCTGGAAGGATTAGCCAACGGAATATGTTGCTTGTAGATGGATCCCACCTGCCCATTCGCATAGGTTTCATTTTGGTAATTATCCAAGACTTGGATTTCATATCTGGATTGGAAGAAAATACCAGAATTTCCTCTACCTTGTCCATTGCCTTTGACTTCAGAAGGGGTGGCAAATTCAATATGCAGCTGAACGTCTTCAAATTTTTGTTTGGTTCTGATATTACCAGAGCCTCCAACTACTTGCATAGCCCCATCCACTAATTTCCATTTGACTGGACTTCCATCCAGGTGTTCCCAGGCATCAAAGTTAGCACCATCGAATAGAATCGTTGCATCAGAAGGTGGTTGTCCTGTAACTGGTGACTCAACAACTTTAACTTTAACATCGTAGATACTCGTTAAATCTGGTATTTCAGCATCCCTTTGTTGGGCCATTAGCGCACTAGTTGAAAATAATGCCAGCCCCAATAGTTTCATTTTCATATTTTAATAGGTTTTAGTTTAACGATTAAAGAAATGTCTCATCCAAAAATCATTGGTTAGTTGATTAGAATGTACTCGCTTAGCACCGCCCCAACCGTGACGACCACCTGGGTAAATCATAAACTCGAATGATTTTCCCTCATCTTGAAGTTTACTGACCAACTGAACGCTATTCTGCATGTGCACATTATCATCTATAGTCCCGTGAATTAACAACAATTTACCTTTGAATTTAGGTACGTGGGTCATCACGGATCCAAAAGCATATCCCTCCGGATTATCTTTGGGTGTATCCATAAATCTTTCTGTATAAGCATTATCGTAGAGATGCCAGTCTGTAACTGGGGCACTTGATACTCCGTGCGTAAAATAATCAGCTCCATAAGTAAGCGCCATAGCTGTCATATAACCACCATAGCTGCTTCCCATAATTCCCATTCTTGAAGGATCTATAAAATCTTTAGCCCTTAGCCATTCTACTGCTTCAAAATAATCGTGCATTTCCCATCTCCCCAAACTCCTATGCATATAGTCCATACCCTTTTTCCCTAATTTTCCCGAAGCTCTATGGTCCACGGTGAATAAAATAATACCCGCATTAACTAAATCATTTTTAGAATAATCTCGGTACCGATTATACACCGTCCCAGCATTAGGACCACCATATATGGTAAAGATGACAGGATATTTTTTAGTTGGATCAAAATTAGGAGGCAAAACCCAATGGATAGGTAAGGTGAGTCCATCAGAAGTAGTAAAACTAGTCATTTCAACTTTGATTCCTTGATTTTGATTGGCATCTTCCTCTCCTTTGTCAATTGTCTTATTGAGTGTTCCATTAGCTTTATAAAGCTGAATGGTATTAGGAGTTATCACATTACTAAAGGTACTGATAAAATGTTGCCCATCTGGTGAAAGACTTATCCGATGTGATCCAGAACCATCTGTCAATTTGGTTTGCTCACCACTTTTGAAATTCACTCTGTAAAAATGTGATTCGGATGGATTTTCACCCGTTCCGGTAAAAAATATCGTACCACTTTTTTCATTAACCTCGGTAATACCCGTTACTCTCCAATTATTTTTAGTCAAAGGTTGGGTCGTCTTTGATTTAAAATCAATGCGGTAAAGATTGAACCATCCTGAAATATTGCTCCTTAGTATAGCCCCTTCGGTCTCCTGTAATAGGTGTAAATCTTCTACCCAATCCACCCAAGTTTTTTGTTTCTCTTCATATACCATTTGAACCTCTTGGCTCGAAGGGTTAAAAACATTAATGGTCAGATCATTTTGATCCCTATTGAGTTGTTGGAAAACCAATTTGGATCCATCGTGATTCCATTGGACCATGGCTGTATACTCCAAACTTTCGTTTAACGGAACGTTAGTGATTTGTTTTGTTTTAACCTGTACCATTTTTAGTTGTGTTCCCGGAAGGGGGTCACCTGATTTGGGATATCTTGTTTTTTCTAAATACCCATGGGTCATATCATCGGCTTCGTGATGAAAGATAGGGAATTCAGGAACTTGATGATCGTCAAATCTCAAAAAGGCAATATGTTGGTTATCTGGTGACCAATAAAAGGCTTTATATCTTGAAGATCTTCCTAAAATTTCTTCATAATATACCCATGAGGCATATCCATTTAGGATTAGGTCATTCCCATCAAATGTAAGTTGCGTTTCCTTTTTGGTGGCTACCTCCATTACAAATAGGTTGCCTCCTCTGGTATAGGCAATTTGAGATTGATCTGGAGAAAAAGTAGCGTTTTTATCTTGGTCTGGTTGCGGCGTTAAATCTCTGGCTGAGGCTTCAGAAGCAGATGCTTGATAGGCCAATTCCTGACCGGTTTCGATGTTGTACTGTACCCACTTTCCATCCTTTCTAAGGGTGATATGCTCATTATCTATCCAATTTCCAAAGGAGGTTTGACTATGTACATAAGAATTAGTGCATAGGAGCACGGCAAACAATGCAATGAATTTGTTCATTAGTGTAAATTTTTGCTTTCAAAGTAGAAAAAAAAGAGGGAATAATCAACGGTATAAATCCAATAGTGCGTAATTTCCTATTTTGAGGGAATCGCCTCCATTAAACTTATAAAGAAGATTGATATAGTCGCGATAGTAGTTGCCCGTTACGTCAGTGGTATCTACTGCTAATCTTAGGATAAAGGCATTTTGCATGCCTTGTGCTTTTTTGAAGGTGGTTCTATCTTGGACAAAAACAACCTCATCAGGTCTTTTGATCCCTAGCTTTACCTGACTGATAGCATGTTCGGTTAGCATATTCTCCACGGTAATTTTTTGGCTGGATTGTGAAAAATCACTATTACTAGGATTAGAAGCAGCCCCTTCATGATTATTTGAAGGCTGTGAGGTACATCCTATTAAAATAATGAAGACAATAAATGATATAGTTTTGGGCACTTTACGTGGAATTTGGATTCAAAATAACTAATATTTGTTAAAAATAAATTTTTTTCGAGGAATAGTGAATAATTAAGTGTTGATTGTCATAGAGTTGTAAAGAGTAAAAAAAGAGATTACTTTTGCGCAAATGTCAAAAATAGTATGTTGATTTGGATTGCATTTTTAGTTTTAGTTTTCGTCCTGCTGGCTTTGGACCTTGGGGTTTTCAACAAAAAAGCGCATACTATTTCCTTCAGAGAAGCTATTAGATGGACCACCCTTTGGGTGAGTTTGGCGTTACTCTTCAGTGGAGTTATTTACTATTTGTACGATCAAGGATTGGTCGAAAACCCAGAGGGTTTAACCGCTAAAGGAGCTTTGCTTAAATACTTAACGGGATATTTGGTGGAGCAGTCATTGAGCATGGACAATATTTTTGTTATTGCAGTAATTTTTAGCTATTTCAAAGTCCCGGGTGATTATCAGCATCGAGTCTTATTCTGGGGAATATTAGGAGCTTTAGTTTTTAGAGGTCTCATGATCTTTTTAGGCGTAATTCTGTTGGCCAAATTTGGTTGGATGATGTATGTCTTTGGAGGATTTCTTTTGTACTCTGCTTTTAAGATGATTGGGGGCGATGATCATGTTAGTTTGGAAGACAATCCCACTATCAAACTTTTAAAAAGAGTATTTCCTGTTACCAAAGACTATCACGGAGATAAGTTTTTCGTGAAGATTCAGGGCCTCTGGATGGCTACTCCTTTATTTGTAGCTTTATTGATTGTGGAAACCACTGATATCATGTTTGCCTTCGATAGCATTCCTGCCATATTTGCCATTACGACGGATCCTTTTCTGGTATTTACTTCTAATATTTTTGCCATTTTAGGATTGCGGTCTTTGTATTTTGTTTTAGCGGCAGTTATCGATAAGTTCACCTATTTGAAATACAGTTTGGTAGCCATTTTAGTCTTCGTTGGTTTGAAGATGATTTTACACGAATGGGTTCATTTACCAGAGTGGGCCTCCTTGGCCTTCATTATTTTGGCTTTATCTACCGGAGTGATGGTATCTGTAGCAGCCAATCGAAAGAAACCTTCTGGGATTGAGGGATAAAATGGCATGTACTAGATTTCTTTTTTTTATTTTGCACTTTGATTGTTGAATTCTGTCAAATTTGAAAATACATGACATCTAATAATACTTGGTTGAAACACCTTTTAGCTATTCTATTTCTACTTTTGGTCAATGTGGTTTATTTTTTTCCTCAGATACAAGGTAAGGTTTTACGGCAGGGGGATTTGGTATCCAGCGACCAAGGCTATAAAGCGGTAGCGGAATACAGTGAAAAGTTTGATAAAACATACTTTTGGAATCCAGCACAATTTGGGGGCATGCCCATATTGACAAATGCTGCCAATCCAATGAATTTGGTTTCTAATATTTATGATTATTACAATAGATTATTACCAGATCCCATTGGCATGTACTTTATGGGCTGCTTGTTGATGTATTTGCTATTCATTATGCTGGGCTTGTCACCTATGTTAGCTGCCATCTCCTCCTTTCCGGTCGTATATGGATCTGGGACATTGATTTTGTGGGGTGCAGGACATGCGGCTAAGATCAGAACCTTAATATTTACGCCTCTTTTGATTGGAGGCGTTTGGAAGATATTTGAAGAGCGCAAATACTTGATGGGGTTTTTGCTTTTGACATTAGGCTTTTCCTTTAGTTTTT
>JBEAPR010000014.1:0-3171 GCA_041164265.1 Bacteroidota bacterium
CCTATTATTCCTTTTTTGATTTATCAGAAAGCCCAAAGCAGGCACAAGATCTGGCTTATTTCGATATTGAGAGAGCATTCATTTATTATTTGGATAACTTTAACAAGGGTAAGAAATTTATCATTGCTTCACACAGCCAGGGTTCTTTGCACGCCCAACGATTAATCTTCAACCAAATATGCAAAAATAATATTCAATCCAATTTAATCGCAGCATATTTAATAGGTTACATCGTACCGACTAAACATTTCGATGATCTATTCCCTGGATTAAAGATCTCCAGCTCGGTTCATGGGCAACAAGAGATTATTTCATGGTGTTCAGGCATAGAGGGATTTAGAAGAGTGCGAGCACATAATATGTATTGGATACCTGATGGTTGGATCAGAGAGCCCATGGAGCAACCATTGATATGTACCAATCCATTGTCTTGGGAGATCAATCAGGAATGGCATCACAATAGCTCAGATAATGCGGTTCAGCTAACTTCAACATCTCCAACGTTGACAAATTTTTATGCAACCAAAAATGCTTATCCAAAATTAGGGTTACGTTACACCCGTTTACAAGAATATTCTGCAAGAGTATCTGATACATCCCTGCTTGAAATGAAAGGACAGCTTGTTGATCACTTAGTTAAATTTACCAGAAACGGTGATCTGCACTCATTTGATATTACATTGTTTTGGCAAGCCATAGAAAATAATGTGCTTGCACGTTTGCGTGCATCCTAGCAACGTGATAATCAATATCAAATTAAAATTAGCCTATGGCATAGGCGCCTTTGCAAATGGTGTAAAAACCGATGCTTTTACATATCTATTATTGTTCTTTTATGCAAACGTAGTGGGGCTTGCTCCTGCATTAGCAAGTTTAGCAATTTTAATTGCATTAATATTTGATGCATTCACAGACCCATTAATGGGATTAATTTCAGATAGGACTAATACGAGATATGGAAAAAGACATCCGTTTTTTTTGTTAGCCATATTACCAGCATGCTTTTCTTTCTACTTGTTGTTTTCAGTCAACACTGTCAGTGATTGGACGCAAACAGAACTGTTTGTTTGGATATTATCATTTACCATACTTACTCGTCTTGGAATGACGATGTTTGAAGTCCCTCACAGGGCTTTTGGAGCAGAGATTTCTTCCTCTTATACTGAACGTACCTCTATTTTTGCTTATAGAGAACAATTCACATGGATTGGAGGATTAACCAATGCACTCTTAGCCTATGGTTTATTTCTCCGTGATACTCCTGACTATATTCCAGGGACAAGGAATCCTGAACCATGGGACGACCTTGCTATTGTTGGAGGGTTATTGATGGCTCTCACAATCATGATCTCCTTTTTTGGAACATTAAAGTATGCAAACCTCTCAATTTCTAAGGCATTAAGTTTCTCGTTGTCCGAAATATTTAGCTCCACTAAAAAAGCTGTAACAAATCACTCCTTTAGGATTTTTTTCTTTGGTTATCTCTTTATCGCAATTGGTTGGGGAATGGGTAGCTCATTGCAGTTATATATGAATACTTATGTTTGGGAATTTAAATCTCAAATGATGACAAGTTTCTTGTTTGTGTACTTTATAGCAACTTTCTTTGCATTTTTGCTGGTACCTAAGTTGGGGCTTTATTTTGAAAAACGATCGATTTTGCTCTGGTCAATTGCTTTGGCAGGATTGGTTCATGCCATGCCAGTAACTTTCTATTTCCTGGATTGGTTACCAGAAAAAGGAACTTGGGATTTATTTTTTGCCTTAACTCCATTTGTGTTCCTAGCTAACGCACCTTTGGCAGCTTCAGCCATTATTCGTGAATCCATGCTTGGGGATATAAGCGACGAAGTGCATTCCTTAACAGGTAAAAATCAAAGAGGTCTGATGTTTGCTTCTAGTTCATTAATTGGCAAATTAAATAGCGGATTGGGAATATTCATTTCTGGATTAGCGCTCCAAATCATTAACTTTCCAAGAGGAACTGGAGTGGTTCCATCTTCGGAGGCTGTTACTAATTTAGCACTCATACAAGGACCACTGGTCAGTTTATTGCTTCTTATTCCTTTTGTAATTTTTTCATTCTATACCATAGATAAAAAGCAACATGAGGTTACGCTTCGTGAACTAGGAAAAATAACCGACTAATCCTATAATCATATTTATGAAATTGTCAGAAATTTTTACCCTTCTTATTTGGGCTTTTGGAATCCTTAACCTATTAGAGCCACTCCCAGGAGCCATTGGAATAGTGGGACAAATTTTATTTTGGGTTTTATTGATCGCTCACCTAATTGAAATCGCTTATTTCAAAAAGACAATCGCAGAATCAAAAGATGGTATTGTAAAGGGATCAATTCTAACCCTCTTATTTGGAATCTTTTACATTAAATCTATAGAGAATTAAATTACATGCAGGTTATTCCAGCGGAATCCAGTATTCCAAAAGGATCATTGGGTGTTTGGTATTTAGCTTGGCCCTCAATCATCACCAATTTGCTTTATGCAACTTCATCTATTTTTGCCATAAAAATTGTTGGTAGCCTAGGTCCGGATGCTATTGCCGCAACTGTTACAGGGCAAAGAGTAAACTTTATACTTCAGGCAATTTTGACAGGTATATTAGCTGGAACGACTGCATTGATATCTAGAAATTGGGGAGCAAAAAAATATGACAATGCAGCTCAATACCTAACTGCAACGCTTCAACTAGTGATACTGATTTCAACTATTTCAGGGATTCTGTTATGGCTTTTTACTGACGAAATAGTCAGTATCTTTTTATTAGAAGATAGAGCGCATGAACTTTCGGTAGTGTATCTAAAGTATTTGTCGCCTTTTTTTCCATTTTTTGGAGCTGGGATAGGCTTGATTACTGCGCTTAGAGCCGTTGGCGATGTAAGAACGCCGCTTGCAGTTGCTGTTGTTATGAATGGGGTTGCCATATCTGTTATGTACATATTGGTTAATGGTCACTTTGGTTTCAAGGCTTATGGGGTTTTGGGTGCCGCTATTGGAAACGGCCTATCTTTTCTATTCGGTTTTTTAGTACTGTTCACGCTTTGGTATTCAAATGTATTCAAAATTAAATCATCCAATTTAAATACTATTAACAAAGAAAAAATATCCAAAATTATTGATGTAGGCTATCCAGCCGCTCTTGAGCAAATA
>JBEAPR010000015.1:0-3668 GCA_041164265.1 Bacteroidota bacterium
GTTCAAGCCGTCTTTTGTCCCCCCGAGATAGACTACCAGCATGTTCATGATGCATGCTTTCCATGTTAAGGTCTTCCAAAATGCTTTCTGCCTCTTGGCGTAATTTATTCTCTGACAACATGCTTTTGAAAGCATTGAAGCGAAATTCTCCATCTCGCTTGGAAAAGGCAGAAATCATCACGTTGTGAAGAATCGTCAGATCTTGGAAAATTTCTGGAGTTTGAAATACACGTACAATTCCTGCCTGGTTGATCTCATGGGGTTGCTTTCCAGTCATCAACTGACCATCAAACATTACTGTACCGGTATCCGGAATCAGCTTGCCGATACAAACATTCAGAAAAGTGGACTTACCTGCCCCGTTCGGGCCAATGATAGCGTGAGTCTCACCCTCCACAGCATCAAAAACAACTTCATTCAGGGCTTTGAGTCCTCCAAAACTCTTGTTGACACCTTGGACGTCCAGAATCTTCTTACTCATAGAGACTCCTTATTTTGCGTTGATTTAGGAGTCATGATACTCTCATCACGATTCTGAATCTTGTTTTTCAGTCTGGTTATACCTTCGATAATCCCACCCGGAAGAAATATTACGATTATCATGAATAAGGCACCTAATGTTAAATGCCATCCGTCCCCAACAAATACACCTAAGATCTTAACAATTGGTTCAACTAACACATTAGGAAGAAAATTAAATGTATCTGTCAATAATTGATCGTTGAATGATGAAAAAATATTTTCAAAATACTTGATTAAAACAACACCTAAAAGTGGTCCAAAGAGAGTTCCAACACCACCAATAATTGTCATTAATACTACTTCTCCAGATGCTGTCCACTGCATTCTTTCAGCACCAGCAAGAGGATCTGTAACTGCCAAAAGTGCTCCCGCTAGCCCGGCATACATCCCAGAGATCACAAAAGCTGTTAACATGTAAGGTCTTGTATTAAAGCCTGTATACATCATCCGAACTTGATTTGACTTGATCGCTCTTAAGGCTAATCCAAAGGGAGAGTGGGTGATTCTCATCGCAATGTAAAAAGCAAAGATCATGATCACTGCACAGAAGTAGAACCCACTGAAACCACTCATACTTAGCCCAAATAAAGTAGTTGACGGTAGTCCACTTTCCACTGAAACACTTCCAACCATATTGTCCAGTATTCTTGGGTCCGCTTGAGCAAGTTGTAGTCCTGTTTCACCATTGGTTATTGGAGTCAACACAGAGTAAGCGAGGTTGTACGACATCTGGGCAAAGGCTAGCGTCAGAATAGAGAAATAGATCCCTGTACGTCGCAAACTAACAAATCCAATCAAAGCCGCAGCAATTCCAGAGACTACAACAGCAAAAATCATAGCTGGAATCACATTCATTGATAGAAGTTTAAAACTCCAAACTGCTGTATAAGATCCAATACCTAAGAATGCCGCATGACCAAAAGAAAGATATCCAGTTAACCCAAATAGAATATTAAAACCGATCGCAAAAATCCCAAATATCGCAAATTTTTGGAGAAGATCAGGATAGGCAGCACCGAATGGGATCAACCAAATGGGCATCAGCAGTACAATTGCTGAAAAAATTACCATCACTTTAATTTCGTTGGATTGCATATTCATCTTAATTCTCCATCAATCCTCTACGCCCTAATAAACCTCTTGGGCGGGTCAACAAAATTATTACTGCAACTGCATAAATGATGATTTGATCGATTCCAGGAATTATACTTTTTATCTGATTCATTGAAGCAAAAGACTGGAGAATTCCGAGTATAAATCCAGCAAGTACCGCCCCCTCAAGCGACCCCATCCCGCCAACGACAACTACCACAAAGGATAGTACTAGAAAATCCATTCCAATATGATAATCCGGAGGTAATATTGGAGTGTACATTACTCCAGCCATACCAGCCACAATCGCAGCCAATCCAAAAATGATTGTGAACCTTCTTTCTATGTTTATCCCAAGTAGACCCACTGTCTCACTGTCATACATACCAGCACGAACAACCATTCCATATGTTGTAAAATTCAGGAATGAAAAAACACCGATTACGGTTACTCCAGTGAAAACCAAATAAATCAGACGCCACCAAGGGTAAATTACATTATCCCCAAATCCAAACCAAGTACCAACTGAAGCCGATCCAGAAACAATTTCTGGTGCACTAATAGGAATTGGATTTGCTCCATATAATGCTTTGATAATTTCCTGTAAAACGATTGCCAATCCAAAGGTTACTAAAATTTGCTCAGCATGTGGTCTCTTGTAGAAAAATCTTATGAGTCCTCGCTCCATTAAAATGCCAACCAGTAGCATTATTGGTATAGCTATTAGCAAAGAAATGGGAACTACGTAATCAATAATGACCTGACCAGTATCACCAAACCATATTGTCAAATAGGGTTCTTCTTTAAATGCCTCAAAGAAAGTTACACTTTCATCTTTTATTTTCTTTGAAAGAGTAAGAACTTTCTGAATTGTAACCGCACAAAAAGCACCCATCATGAATAGTGCTCCATGAGCAAAATTCACAACTCCAAGTGTTCCAAACGTAAGGGTTAATCCCAGTGCGATTAAAGCATACGCACCACCTTTGTCTAATCCATTTAGGATTTGAAGAAAGAGAACATCCATTGATGCCTAAACGATGAGGAATTTACTGATGGGGGAAGAATGCAGTATAAGTATGGAAGTCGCAAAAAATTAATGCGACTTCCATTTATTTTGAGAATTAGACTTCGTATGGTCCTAATTCACCACCAAAGATACTAGCGTCATATTCAACTTGTGAACGAGGCACAACTTGAACTACTTCAAGCAGGTCGAACTGGCTCTGTGGGTTCATATTACCCCGAACTACTAGAACGTCTTTGAAGCACTGATGGTCCTCAGCACGATATTCTGTAGGTCCGTTACCCATCCCATCGAACTTGAATCCCTCTAGTTGCTTGATCACTGCTGGAGGGTAGAATGTTCCAGCCATCTCACAAGCATTAGCATAGAGCAGTGTCTGTACATAACATGTGTGAGCAGCCTGGGAGGGGGGGAAACCGTATTCTTGACCGAAAGATTTTAGGAAAGCCTGACTACCTGGATTCTTTAAAGACCAATGCCAGTTAGTAGTTCCAAGAATGCCTTTCATGTTTGCACCAGCACCCTGGGCCATCAAACGGCTGAACAGTGGCACGACAATCTCAAAATTCTTTCCATTAGCTTGACGATCTCGCAGTCCAAATTGAACTGCTTGTGTCAAAGAATTCACCATATCCTTTCCATAGTGATTCAGGATCAACACGTCCGCTCCTGAATTCAACACTGGAGTGATGTACTGAGAGAAATCCCCAGCACCCACTGGAGTTTTCACTGTCTGGACTGTTTGCCAACCAATATTTTCAGTTGCGTTTTTGATTGACTCCTCTTGCGTCCAACCCCAAGTATAATCGGCTGTTAGATGGTACGCTCTTCTATCTGTGCCCATCTCTGATTTCAAAGGTGGTGCGAGCGCTTGTCCTGACATGTAGGCATTGAAGAAATGACGGAATCCATATCTTTTCTTATCTTTGCCTGTTGTGTCATTTGAGTGGGTCAAACCAGCCATGAAGATAATACCCATCTCTTGGCAGAGGGCTTGAACAGCGACGGCTGGACCTGAAGATGATCC
>JBEAPR010000016.1:0-10182 GCA_041164265.1 Bacteroidota bacterium
TTAATATTGTTGTAGGCCATATCCATATCAAATTGATATGTACCAGGCTCTAGGGTTACCTCAGTATAAATGGCCATATGCTTCCAATCTGAATTTGTAGTCTCGTTAAATGTAGCTACACCATTAGCAATTGTAACCGAGCCATTGGTGTTCGCTGGCTCATATTGATTTAGAATTGTCCAACCATTACTACCATCACTAAAAGTTCCATTTGTTATTATATTAAGTGAGGCTCCAAAGGTTATGTCTTTTAAAACTTCGTCTGAACCATCAGCATTACTTACTGTTAATTTAACTGTATAAGTTCCCTCTTCTGCATAGGTATAAGTTGGATTCTTTTCTGTAGAAGTTCCTATACCGTCTCCAAAGTCCCATGAATAAGATTCTCCGAAAAAAGATGCATCTGTAAAAGTTGCTTCAAGACCAGATTTTACAACTGTAAAGTTTGCAATAGGAGGAAATAAAGGATCCATTCTCTCAATGCCCGGCAACAAGGGCGTTATAGTGACATTATCTAAGGTAAGACCAGTGCCATAATCAGCTCCTCCTCCTCTAATAACAAAATAGACGGTTCCCGTAGTATTAAATGTAATCAATCCGCCACCTTCGCCAACACAACTAATTTCAGTAAACTGGCCATCAAAAGGATCATTACCACATCCTGCCCATGTATTCAACCCTAATCTAATTCCACCAGAAGTATAATCTTGACCAGGTATTGGGATTTCAGATCCAACATAAACTTCATACCAAGAATCTGTAAGTCCGCCTCCTGATACTTCCATATCAATTTGGTAAGGTACATTTGCTTCAACATGCACTGGTTGGTAAATTCCTACTTGTCCCCAACTTCCACCTGTCCAAACTGCCTTATCTCCTGTAAAGTTTACATTAACATTGTTTGAGATTGGTAAAATGGTCCAATAGTCACTACCATTAAATTCTCCGTTTAACAAAATATTAGGTCCTTGAAAATCTTCGTTAATTAGAACCGTTTGAACCGATTCTGCAGATCCGGATTCCGTGAAAATCTTAAATCTAACTTCATAATCCCCTTTCTTTAAAAATATTTTAGAGACTTCAAGACCTTCCGCAGAGGTATTGTCCCCAAGATCCCAATGGGTGTACCAAGAGTCCTTTTTAGGCGTAGCTTTAAAAGTGACCTTATTTGGATTGACTGGATCTATCTCAAATGAGAAAAATGCATCCTCCGGAGTTGGCGAATCTAATGCTATTTTATCCTCTTCGCAAGAGGATAAAACAGTGAGAAGAACAAGCGCAACAAGACTATATTTTCTGAATATATTTTTCATGACAAATACTTGTAGTTTAAAACTAATTATAGCCGGGGTTTTCTATTAATTTATTGTTGTTATTAATTCTATAGAGACCAATTGGAAGGTAATAATGACGTTCATAGAAGTTCATTTTTTGGGCTTCTGCATCAAAGGTTTCATAGGTGAAACTAGTTTCACCGAATCCATTTATGCGCCTTAGTGTTTTAATTCCTTCTACCTGAACACTCAATACCTCCGTAGCAATGCGCCACCGTTTGACATCCCAATATCGATGATCTTCAAATGCCATTTCAATTTTGCGTTCATTACGAATTCGATCTCGCAAATCAATTCCTGAAAAAGGCTCTAATCGAAGATTTAATTTAAGGCCTGCCCGTTCCCGAATGGGTTCAATATAGTCCCGGGCCAAAGCCTCCCTATTTAATTCAAAGGCAGCTTCTGCAGCATTGAGATAAATCTCTCCCATTCTAAAAATGATGCAATCTGTACCGGAATAATATTCCTTTATAAAAAGTGGAGCGCTGCCATCCTGCAAGTGCTTTCTAATGTAGAAGCCGGTTTTTGTTGCATCCGGATGTACTCCCAGACCATCTTTCCCAACCCCTGTACCACGGCCGGTATCAACAGTCCCATTTACTTCCGTGCCGTACCACAATTCAACAGGTTCGCCTTGAAAAATATCGTTATTGGTCAATAAAGTCCCCTTTAATCTGGGATCCCGATTTTCAAATGGTGAATTTGCATTATATCCGGAACCTGGCTCATTGGGTAACAATCCGGTATCGAGCATTTCATAACTATCGAGCAATTGCTTTGTGGGAGACATGCTGCCGCTCCAGTCAACTCTATAGCTATAGGGCACATTATGAAGATCGTAGGAATGCCCTTTCTCATAAGGAATCCATATTTTCATGAAAATGGTTTCGTCATCCGTCTCGTCAAGAAATAGTTTGGTGTAATTTTCAGTGGGATTTGGATATTTCTTAAAAAGTTCATGACCGGATTGGGTTAGTATCTCTTGTGATGCGGTCAAAGACTTTTGAAAATAGGTGTCTGCTTCATTCGCAGGAATCCCAACTAGTCCATCCAATTGCACTGTTCCATATTTGGCAATGCTCCCGGCATACAATGCTGCACGAGACTCCAGTGCCTTAGCAGCCCATCTGGAGGCCCGCCCTCTTTCCGATGACCACCGATTCGGCAAAAATTGGAAAGCGATTTCTGAATCAGTCAAAACTTGATCATAAACGGCTTGTTCCGTATCCCGCTCCGGATAATATTCGTTCTCAGGAGTACTTTCCGGATTTTGTGCATTCAATATTATGGGTACACCACCATAACGCTTTACCAATTCGAAATAACTATAAGCCCGTAAAAAATGTAATTCACCTAAACGATATTGCCGTTCCTGATCCGTGAGAACATCCGAAGATGTCTCTTCAATCTTGCCAATTGCATAATTAATTTTCCAAATTACATCATAACCCCACCAATCTATAGGCCACATATTATTGGCTGTTCCCCAATTACCGGGCCTGTAGTTATTATTTAATACGGTCCAAGAATAAGTACCCCTTGCCAGGTCCGATAAGGCATCTCGGTGCGAACCACCTACTCCCCAAAAATCTTCAAGATAATCCCAAGGCATTCGGTCATAGATTTTAAATAAATAGGCATCCATCAGATTTTTATCCCGCCAAACATCGTTTTCAGTGATCCGGTCAAGGGGCGGCTCATTTAAGAAATCATCACTACAAGAGATTCCTAAAACCAAAATGAGCACCATAAAAGTCAATTTCATTCGTTTCATAGCTTAATATTATAATGTCACATTTAAACCAAAGGTTATTGATTTTGTTTGCGGATAATACCATCCTACACCGGAACCCAATTGCGGATCGAAGTCTTCATCAAAACTTTTTAGCACGAATAGATTATATCCTGTAAGGAAAATTTTTACGGTTTCAAATGTTGATGTAGGTCCTTTACTCGGTATAGAATAACTTAGATTTATATTTTTGAATCTTAGGTGATTCCCATTTCGCAGCCAATAGTCGGAGTACTTATAATTGTTATCGTTAAAGCCACCATTTGTAATTCTTGGGAAGGTTGCATTGGGGTTAGATGGCGTCCAGTAATCCTTTAAATAATCATATCCGTTAAACCCATTCCGCAAAGGGCTTTGGGCTTCTCCATCAAGATAAAGATCATACCCTGCTGCTCCCGTTAATAATACCGAGAGTGAAAAATTTCGGTAATCGGCCCCCAAATTGAGCGAATAATTAATCGGAGGTTTACTTCCATTTCCAAAAACCTTTTGGTCCTTAACATCAATAATGTTATCTCCGTTTAGATCAATATACCGAACATCCCCGGGCTGTAAGCTGGTATTTGCATTACCGTCTTGAATGGCCCATTGGTCAATTTCTTCCTGACTCTGAAACAAACCATCCGATATATAGCCTCTTCGCAAACCGGTGAAGCCTCCGGTTACAGTTAGGTTCGATCGCATGAAAGGATCCTCCTGAAGCGTCTCGTCAATAAAAACAGCTTTTTCCCTAGACTTTGAAAAAATTAATAACGAGCTTAGTTTGAGATTTTCATTCAATTGCTTTCGAAAATCTATGGAAAACTCGAAGCCTTCATTAGAAAATTCATATAAATTCTGGTTTGCCAAGGCTACTCCTAAAGTGCTTGGAACACTTGCATTTGCACCCGCAATAACATTCTCCCTTTTTCTAAAAAAATAGTCAAATGAAAAACGGAGTTGATTTTCAAACACGTCCATATCCAAGCCCAGATCATACGTTGTATTGGTTTCCCACGTAATAGCCCTATTGGGCAATGCCGTATTATCTAATGTGGGAATAGCGGTATCATTTATCACAAAAAAGAGATTGTAATTAAATCCGCTCAGCCATTGGTAGGCAGAAGTGCCATCATTTCCTGCTGTTCCGAGAGATGCTCTGATTTTTAGATTAGAAAATGTATCCTTTAGCGGTTTGAAAAATGTTTCTTCAGAAAGTCGCCAGCCTAAAGAAACCGAAGGAAAAAAGCCAAATTCATTTCCGGGGGCAAATCGGGACGACCCATCATATCGAACGGAGGATTCAAGAAAATACTTAGATTTATAATCATAATTTATGCGACCCACATATCCCATTCGGTTTTCACGAAACTCTCCACCATTAGCAATTTGGTTTTCAAGTGACCCGGCAAAGAGCTGGTCAATGAAAGTAGACTGGAAGTCCTGACGACTGGCGCTAAAATCTTGTCCTTGACGTTTTTGAAATTCTGCTAATAATAACAATGAAAGATTATGATTTCCAAATAACCTGTCATAGTTTATAGATTCCTGCAAGACGTAATGATTAGAATAATTGGTACTCTGTGTAAGTTTAGTTTCACTGGGGGTACCCGGTGGGGTTGAACGAAACACATCATAATTCCCGGTCTGACGATTTAAGGTAAAAAGGTCAAAACTTTTATTCCAATTTTTATTGAAATAGGTATTGTATACCAATGAGGCATAGGACTTCAATTTTAAACCTTTAACTTGTCTAACGTCCCATTCCAGAGCAATCTTAGCATCAAAATTGTTATTTCTAGCCCTAAAATAACCGGCATTAAAATCGCGTAGACCCTCAATCACATGATTTGGTGTGGTGCTGGGTCTCGCAGGAACGCCATCAGGATAATAGGCTAAGTCTGAAGGGAGAGACCGACTTAGTTCTCTAAAAATATCATACGCCGAATATCCGGGAGCTTCATTAAGTTGCCTGCGAGCACCCATTTGAACCGAAAGTGACAAGTTATCCTTGATCTCTGCTTCTACGTTGGATCTGAGATTATAGCGTTGGAATGAGAGTACATCTTCAGTATAATTTGAACCTTGATCAATAAACCCGGACGACACGAAATACTTCACCTTCTCAGTTCCTCCACTCAGATTAAGATTGTGCTGTTGTTGGAACCCAAAATCCTTCAATATTTGACCCCTCCAATCGGTATTGGGATAATTTAAGGGATCTGAACCTGACCTGAATAAATCAACTTCATCATCCGTATAAAAGGTTGTTTGCCCTGAATTCCGAAGTCCCTCATTTAATATTTCGGCCCTATCGGCAGAACTTAAATATTTCGGATATGCTGTAAAGGAAGTATAGGTAAATTGATTGCTATAATTCAACTTTGGTTTACCGATTCTCCCTTTTCGTGTGGTTATTAAAACAACCCCATTTCCACCTTGTACCCCATAAACCGCAGCAGCAGCAGCATCCTTTAATACAGATATATTTTCTATTTCATTGGGATCGAGCTGATTCAAATCACCCGGGGCTCCATCAACTATTACCAGAGCGTTTCCAAAATTCCTAACTTCAAAACTCGAGTTGCTAAAACCTGGTTCTCCGGAACTTTGTTGAACAAAAAGACCTGCTGCCAAACCCTCCAAGGCATTACTGACATTTGGCACAGGTTGCTTTTTAAGCTCATCTTCATCAATAGTAGATACTGAAGCAATTAATTTTGTTTTGGAACGATTTCCGTAACCCACTACCACAACCTCATCTAGGCTATTTGCATCCTCTGTAAGAACAATAATAAGTAAGCTATCATTACGTATTTCAACTTCTTGAGGCAAAAACCCCAAATATGAAATCATTAGCACATCTCCGACTGAAGCACTCAATTTAAAATTCCCATCAAAGTCCGTCTGTGTTCCCACAGCAGTACCCCTTAATAGAATATTAGCCCCCGAGAGCGGCATATTATTCCGATCTGATACTTTTCCGGACACCTCGAATTGAGCTAAACCGAAAAAATTAAAACATAATAGAAACAAGAAGGAAAAAAACATTTTCATTCTCCATTTTTCAGAATACGCATTTAGTATTTGAATTTTCATGGAATCACAATTATTAATTGATTTTTTTGGCTTTTTTAACTGCATTGGTTTACTATTTTCCAATCAAAAAACCACCTGAAAATTGGAAAAAAATAACCTATTACATGTTTCAAAAATCCTTTGATCACCGGTCACAACACGAACCCGGCTAAATCAGATTTTCACAATAAATATTTTTGAAAACTGGCCTTAACGTTAAAGTCAAAGTATAAGTCAATACCTAAACCCCATCTTTTAAAAGGAATCCTAAGGAAGCAAAGTTTTACTTTAGTCCTGGCGTTTGTTGTCATTAATAGTTAGTTTTAGTTACAACTTTGTTGAAGGCCTCATTCGATGAGAATAAAACCTAAACAAATTTGGCCCTAACCATTAATATTTATGTTTTTTTGAGTCCTACAAAACATGCTCACTGGCACTTAGTATACTCTACAAAACCTCTACATTATTTTAATAAGATACTGATTAATAATCATTTATGGCTTACAAGGCTTGGATGTAATTTACTAACCCATTCTCCTTTGGAAGATTTAATTTAGAGCGTAATCGCCACCTTCCTTGCTCTACACTTCGAATCGAAATATTCATTAATGAGGCAATTTCTTTGGAAGAAAGATTTAGTTTTAAGTACGCACTTAATTTAATTTCATTGGATGATAGGTTCGGATGTTTTGCCCTAAGATTCTCAAAGAAATCGGAATGAGCAGACCGGAAATGAAGCTCAAAAGTTAGCCAATCGTCCTTATCTGTAAGATGGCTATTTATCTTTTTTAATATTTTTTTAATGGGAGAATGTAATGAACTGTTTAAAATATCCTTCTCCAAGATTTTAACATCATCAATAAGCTCATTCAATAAATCATTCTTTTTAATGTTATTTAACGTTGAGGAAGCCAATTCTTGATTCTTCTTTTTGATTTCGAGACTTAGATTTTCTTCTTTTAATTTCAACATTTTCCTTTCAGATTCCAATCTTTCCAACTCATATGCAACTAATTGGCGATGTCGCTTTTCCGCCTCCTCTTGCTTCAAAACTTCAATTTGCTTTTTGGATTTTGCTTTAAAATAGCCTCTGATTAGAATATTAACAAGAATAAAAAGGCCCGTGAAAATGATAATAGTAATTTTAGAAAGATACCAAGGAGGCGTTACTTGAATTTCTCTTTTTACAATTTCGGAAACTTCTCCATTTTCACCTCCTGATCGCAGCTCGAGAATATAATTACCTGCCTCCAATCCGGGAAAATTTAGCTCCGTCATATAATCCCAATCCGACCATTTATCAGAATATCCTAAAAGCCTGTATTGAATCTCCTGAAAAAAAGAAATTGGCTGTCCTGGAAAAGCCAATTCGATTTTCAATGTATTATTTCGGTAGGGCACTTTTACTGGTCCCTTTGAACGGATTTGTCCAAAAATGGTATCTGCTGTACCCAATAAATAAATATGACTTATAATGGGGGACAACAAATTATTTTTGGGCTCAGCATTATTGCCAAGCGTATGAAACACCATACCATCATTTATGCCAATTCCAAATACTGAATCGTTGAGTTGATTAAACTTATTAAAATCATTAAGATGCCTGTTTTTTAATGCATAAAAAGGTGAATTCACTCTTGCAAAATTTGTGTCATCTCGTAAAAAATATCCTATTTCTTCGGGTGTAGAATACCAAAAGGTATTACCAAATTGAGCAATTGAATTTACCTGAGTCAGCTCTTTAAAAATATGACTGTAGTATTCCGAACTTGAAAAATCATTTTTAATTGGATTGTAGCTATAAAATCCACTAGGATTAAAAAAAACCAGGTCATTATCAAGTTTTGTCAAATAAGCATAGGTAGAAACAGATTTATTATCGGCCCCATAAAATTCAACTTCATCCAAATCTTCACCATTATCTGATAAATTGAGCCTGTAGTAACCCTTTCCGGGATGTGCAACCCATAAGTTTTCAAATTTATCAAACTCCATAAAGCGTGAGGACTCTCCATAATTCTGCCATTTTTTTAAAAAAGTCCAGTTACCGTTAACTTTTTTAAAAACCGCTATACCTGAATAAAATCCTACATAGAGAATGTCCTTATATCTGGGATGCTTTCTGAATAACCATGCGCCACCTTCTTTATGAATTTTTATCAGTGTGTTATTCACGAGTTTAGACAATCCTTGGTGAGACCCTACTAACAGATCACCGTCTATATTTTGGATAGTCCAAATTTGACCAACCTCCTTATCTATTAGCCTGGGAGAAGAATTTCGTTTCGACCAATTCTTTGCAAACAATCCTTGATCCGTCCCAATATACAATAGGGAATCCTTGAGTAAACTTGAAAAGACTGTACCGAATTCGCCCTTGGTATCAATCAGGTAATTTAAGTCATTATTGGTTTGAACATAACTTAGACCATGCTTCATTCCAAGCCATAAATTCTTATTTGAATCCTGAAAAACGTTACTAATATTATTTTTAGCGATACCGTCAATTTTATTCAAATGCAGCAAAAGCTTACCGGAATTTGAAATAAGAAAGATCCCATTTCTGGCAGTACCTAATAAAATATTACCGTTAGCCGTTTCTTGTACCGTATTTACGAGATAATTTTCAAGAATTTTATTAATCGGCCAGTCCTGCTTTCGTATTTTATCATTCTCAAGAATCCAAAATCCTTTATTATCGGTTATTAGAAGTAGACCGTTAGTGTGATTTTCTGTGATTCCTATAATATTGAGGTTTTCAGGAATAGTAGTCTCAATCTGCTGCAATTCGTTATCCACCAATTCATATAATTCATTAAAATCTTGAATAAAGGAACGTTTTCCGTTGGAAATCAAGTCTCTAAATCCTCGTTTTGCATTAATGGAATCTAAGACCTTTGAAACCGGATCATAAAGGAATATTTGCTGAAAGGTTTGGAAAATAATCTTACCATCATTTTCTGATATTTTCGAAAAAATAGGTAGTAATGTACTTTCCTTCTGAGGTTTCTTAAAATATAAACTGGTGAATTCCAAACTCCCGACAGCCGATTTAGACCAGTATCCAAATCCTCCATGCCCGGAGGTATATACTCGATTTTCATTTTGGAAATATACAGCTCTCAGATCCGATTCTGAACCATGGGAATAATTCTGCCATCGTACCCCGTCGAAAACTAATAATCCGGCCGAAGTAGCGAAATACATTTCACCTAAGGTCCCTTGAGAAATGCCGTAAATTGATAAATCATTATGCGTTTCAAGCGATGTGAAATTTTTAATAAATGGAGTCCCTGGAGAGTAACTGAATTGACCCGAGACGAATTGAACCAAAAAAACAACACTTAAATACCAAACATTTATAAATTTCATAGCTTCCTTTCAATACCAATTTTAAAAAAGTATTGCTTTACCTTCTAAATATATAAAAATCGATAGTAGTTAGAAGTTAGGACAAAAGCTTTCCAATATAAATCTTCGTTTTTTTTGATGCACACATAGTGGTAATTCCAAGAACTCCCGCTCGGGTGGGACTGCTTTCCTAACGGAAAGCTTCCCTTCGCGGTCGCGCAAGAAAGCCGAAAAAAGAAGCACAGCGCTTGTTCAAAATTTGATAAAAATCACGGATATCAAACGAAGAACCAAAACTCCCGCTCGGGTGGGACTGCTTTCCTAGCGGAAAGCTTCCCTTCGCGGTCGTTTTGAAAACCACAATAGGAAGCTAAGAGCTCCTTCAAAATTTGATTAAAATCACCGAAGTCATAAGAAGAACCAAAACTCCCGCTCGGGTGGGATTGCTTTCCTAGCGGAAAGCTTCCCTTCGCGGTCGTTTTGAAAGCCGCATAAGGAAGCTAAGAGCTCCTTCAAAAAATTGAAGCGAGCTTCATTTTTTGAAACTCGCTTCGCTTCCGCTTTTTTGCGGCTTATCCGTACCCCGGGTGGGAATCGAACCCACACGATATTGCTATCACTGGATTTTGAATCCAGCGCGTCTACCAA
>JBEAPR010000017.1:0-6797 GCA_041164265.1 Bacteroidota bacterium
TTCCGACCCCAAGGATTTTCAAAATCTTTTCCCATCATTATTATACCGCCTCTTGGCCCTCTTAAGGTCTTATGAGTGGTGGAAGTTACTACATGGCAGTGAGGAAGGGGGTTATTGAGTAAACCGGTTGCTATCAACCCGGCAGGATGGGCAATATCCGCCATTAAGAGCGCCCCAACTTCATCTGCTATTGCTCTAAATGTCTTGTAATCCCAGTCTCTGGCATAAGCCGATGCTCCACATATAATTAATTTGGGTTGGACCTCTAAGGCTTTTGAACGGACCTTGTCCATATCAATTAAGCCTGAATCCCTTTCCACTCCGTAAAAATGGGGTTGATAGAGTTTGCCACTAAAATTAACAGGAGCGCCGTGTGTCAAATGACCACCGTGAGAAAGGTCAAATCCTAAAATGGAATCCCCCGGTTGAAGCAGAGCTAAAAATACAGCAGCATTAGCCTGAGATCCAGAATGAGGCTGAACGTTGGCATAAGCTGCGCCAAATAATTCTTTTAACCTGCTTATTGCTAATAGTTCGACTTGATCTACCACCTCACAGCCACCATAGTATCGCTTGGCTGGATAACCTTCTGCATATTTGTTGGTCAAACAACTTCCTGCTGCTTCCATCACTGCTGGGCTGGTAAAATTCTCCGATGCAATCAACTCGACTCCTTTGAGTTGCCGCTTTAATTCCTCATTAATTAAATCAAAAACAATGGGATCCTTAGACATCTTAAGCTTTTTCAGATAAAAAATCAAAGGTACATTTTTTTAATAAAGTGGGCCTCTATGTCTTGGAGCCAAATACCTTCAAATGGCTCAAAATGACTCGGCAATACCTCTCTTTTAAGTCTATTCTTGTAGTGGTAATTATTATTCATTTAAATCTGTAATCATGAAAAAAACATGGACCGCCATTATGGTATTCGGTTTGATGGGTTTCTTTGCACAAGAATCCCAAGCAATGGTTTTTCGAAACAACTGGAAAGCTTGCGACGTATTTTTAGACGAGGTGTCCCTCTCGGGAAGTGAAACCGGAGGTGCCATCACCTACAAAAAGCACATTTGGCTAAGCTCGGGCCGCAAAAACCTGTGTGCCTTGGCTTGGAAATCAACTTGTGATTTTTATTTGTGTACCACCAACAGAAGTTTAGATGCAGCAGGCGTTAATTATATGGCCGGAGCCAATTGATCAGTTGATGGTAAAAGGTAGTTTTGTGAGATGGGGCCTGTGTTTCTTAACTTTTATATTGACTAGTTGTCCAAAAGAACCATCGTTTCCGTCCTCAAAACACCTTGAAACAGCACTTTTAGAGTTGCCCTCTAAAAGAATGAAAATCCACAGCAAAGAGCCTATTTCGTTGGAGATTATTCCCGAATCAAACCCTACAGCCTTAAGTGATTTGATACAGATAGAATCCATGGTTTTTCTGTCCAATGAGTATCCACTTGGATATATCGAAAAAATAATTCAAAAAGAACATTTGCTATATCTTTTGGACAATAGTGCTGGGCAATTGTATTGCTTTGATATCAATGGTCAATACCAATGGCACTTTGGCGATAAAGGCAATAATGAAAAACAAGTTAAAGGACTTGATGACTTTTCTTTAATGCCGGGAAAAAACGAGTTGGTTCTTCTCGACCACAAAGGGATGTCATTAATTTTTATCAATGCATTGGATGGCTCCTTTATTTCCAAAAAACCTATGGAGCTCTTTGCTCACGAAATAGCTGTATTGGATGCTAATAATTACCTAATTTTTACTGATTTTTCTATCTGGAATCCAGCAATAGACGGCAATCTTATTGCTCTTGATAGTTCATTGAAAATAGTTTCAAAAGATTTCCCTATCTCAGCAAAAGGTGCCGAAATGGCCTTCTCAAAAGTGAGAAGCTTAAACTCTTTACATCCTGATAATATCCTGTTTAATCCTTTACTAAACGATACTATTTTTTCTGTTTCCTCCACCAAAGGAATACAACCCAAATACGCAATAGACTTTGGTCCTCTTATCCTAAATCCCCTTAATTACAGCCCTGAACAATTAAGAAATCAGCTAGTAGATTGTCGACAAGAAGCTAGTCGGATAGATAATATTATCGAGCTAGACAATACCCTATTTTTTACATTTTGCTACCAAGACGGTTATTATTGCTACTATGATAAAACAACACAAAAGGTCCAAACCTTTTCCACCGAATCTTTGGAAGAGAATCTTTTCCTGGGAGGATTGAACCTCAAACCCATGGGGGTCAGCGAATCAAGAGAACAGTTTATTTTTACAGTAGACCCCTTTCTAATAGCTGACCAATATCAGTTTATTTCGGAAAACAATCAAAAGTCTAATGAATTAGAGGAATGGTTTCAAAAATTCCCCTTTTTCCTCCAAGTTAGCAATCAAACCACCCTTGATGATAACCCCATCTTAGTTTTTGCTTCTTTCAAACGAAATCGCTCATGAGATTTATCCCATTATGCCTGCTGATACTGTTGGGGTGTCAAAATGAAAAACCTCAAGAACTCCAACTACAAGTAAATTCAGATGATCCAATTCAAATTTTAGAGAATCAAATTCAGAGGAATCTTTCCACTCTTCCTATTACTCACCTTCCTAATCACCCATTAATTAATCTAAAAAATGAAAAAGCGTCCCTGAAAGATTTGGTCCTTGATGAAATTCTTATACTGAGGATTCCTTTCGTTTCCTGTCAAGTTTGCAGAGAAAATGAATTGGCTTTACTCAAACAAACTTTTCCATCCAGGACTCATAAAACTGCAATTGTTATTTCTGCTGAAAGAAATCGAGATTTTTTCCTCTTCAATAGAATTAACCGAATAGAACAACCCTTATTCAAATTTCCCACCAAGGAATCTTTTGCAGAATGGGATAAATTTGGAAAACCCTATGCTTTATTGCTTGATAAAGATTTAAAAATCATTACTGTCCATTTTCCTCTTTTAGAATTTCCGCAACTATCTGAAATATTTTATAAAAATATTGCAACCAGGTTCCAAAATAATCCTTGGAACTTTCAAGAATCTTTAAAGGAAGAAGTAACACTTGAAGGTATGGTGGTTAAATCGGCTAAATTCTGGAAAGAAACGTATGGCAGGGGGACGGTTTTGGATAAAAATATTCAACAAATTACAGCACCTACTTCCGGTTATCTAAAAACATGGAACTTCCAGAAAGGCCAAACCATAAAAAAAGGAGACCTCCTTGGAACTTTGATTTTGGAATCGCTAGATTCAAAATTACTACAGTTACAATTAAATCTAAAAAGAAGTAAAGGAGCTTTAGAAAAGAGGCTGATTCAGTTGGGGTACCATTTAGCAGACTCTGCCGATATTCCTCCAAAAATTTGGGAAGCTGCTCAATTAAATTCAGGGTATAGTGAAAGTGTAGCGCAAATTAAAAAATTGAATGAGGAAATCAACAACACCAAGATTTGGAGTCCCTCAAAAGGCAAACTAAAAAAAACGCTGATAGAAACTGGGCAAAGGGTTCAGATAGGTCAACCAATAGCAGAATTGACCATCAATCAAGAAAAATACCTTCAATTTTATTTACTAAAATACCAAACTGAAAAAATAGCTATTGGAGACTTACTTCAAATAACCCATCTGCCCAATCTGAAAGGAGAAGTATCACAAATAAGCACAGAAGTAGAGGAGGATGGGACCATTTTGGTAAAAGCAAAACTTCCCCCTAACCAACTTTTAGATGGGGAAAAAGTAAATTTTAAAATTTTATCTGACCCCATATCAGGAATTTCAATTCCCCGAGAATCTATCATTCAAAAAAATGGAAAATTTTCCGTTTACCTCTTTAACCAAAGACCCATTCTAAAAGAAATATTGATCAATGACAGTAATGAAGATTTTGTACTGGTCCAGTCCGGCCTTTCAATTGGAGATACGATAATCAAAAATCCCAACGGCTATTTGAATCATTATCAAAAAATTAATCTTGCCTTTTGAAAATCCTACTCTGCATACTAAGCTTGCTTGTAGCAGTCTATCTATGGAATTCGCTAGATCATGTCTATTGGACTATCGATGAAAAGCCCCAAAAATTACAATTGAATATAAATGCGCATACCGCATTTACCCCTCAGCAGATGGAAAGAGAAGTGGTAAGACAAATTGAGTATATCCTTAAAGATTTTGAAGAAGTAAAAACATTTTCCTCATTAATAATGGGTCAATATGCTCGCATGGTAATCCAACTTAAGCCCAAAGCAGATATCGAAACCTTTAAAATAAGAGTCAACGAAAAATTTAGACAAAAGTGGACAGCATGGAAGGTTAAAATTAAGTACCCAACATGGGAAAAAGAAACAAATAATATACGCCAGGCTATTTCTTATGCCTGCATTACCTCCGATGGATCCCCTATTTCAAAAAAAGAGCTACAAAAATTATTAAACCAAGAAAATCCATCATTGACTCTTGACCAATTTACTCCCCTTACAGATCAGGATATCACTATACAATTGTCCAGAGAGAGACTTACCTCCCTTCAATTAAAAGTAGCTGATATAAAAAATCAACTTGGGAGGAAATTTCAAAAGCTTCCTCCATTTACACAATTATTAAGCACTAAAGTAACTACTCCAGCATTTTTAACAGAGACCTTACAATACCTAAAAGAAGGGGAAGCTATCCACTCTAATCCTGATTTATGGCTAAATGGTAAACCAGCCTACAGTATTGAGGTCAGTTCTAAAAAAACCTTAAGACAACTTATTCATCATAATTCATTATCCCAAATAAACCTCAATGAAAAAATTTCCCTTTTTCCAATTAATTCTACTATCCCACCATCCATAAAAATATTGCAGTGGAGTTTATGGGCACTCCTATGCGCCCCCTTAATACCACTCCTATTTCGAAAATTGCACATATTCTTCCTCGTCCTAATGATGCAGTTTTCCCTCTTTGCTTTCCTAATTTACTTTTCTCAACCCATTTCAATTCACCTTTTATGGATATTCCTATCAGCAATGGCATGGGCTTTATTTGGCATAATCTCTGGTTACCAAAAATCTTTTTTTTGGGGATACTTATTCTTGCTGGGGTGCTTATTGCTTTTTAATCATTGGGTGTCGCCTGACTATAAACTTAATCTAATAATTACCGTATTTGGTTGTTGGACGCTAATGATGGTGATTTTTAATTGGATAACAAAAAAAGAAAAAAAGCTACATCCAATAAACTCCATAGGTGCTATAAAATATTTCTGGATGACCTTATCCTTTTTAGTGGTGATAGCGGGATTCCTTTGGATTAAAAACAAAAATAATTTTTTCGTACACCATGGGATAGCATCCAACAACCAATCCAGCGACCGTATTCGATTAGGAGTTTCCCTACACCATGGAGAAGATAAATTTGAATTTAATCAAAAGCTACTCAAGCTTCTTAAACCATTACAACGGTTAACAGAAGTGGAAATCATAAGTCTTGATACTAGGATTCCAGATGGCTTAACCGCAACTATTAGCCTTAAAAAAAGGGTAAACCAATTGGGGAGCTCACAAATTCGAAATGAATTAGAGAAGTTTATTCTTAGCCAACCCAATCAAACTTTTTTACTAGAAGGATTGGGAAAAGAATTGGCCCAAACCAGCGCAATCATCTACAGAGGTATTCATTTGGTTTTAAAAGGATTTCATTATCCGGAATTAATCAAACAGGCCTTAATAGTTCAAAATAACCTAAGGGAAAATAGAAGAGTAACGCAAACGTATTTCGGACATACCACAGGACCTACCATTGAAGCCTCTCATGAAAATATTTTGATAAAAACTTCTGCGAAAAATAAAGAAATGATAGGTTGGATTATTGATAATCAAATGCCTCAAAAAGCTGGCCTAGAATTAGAAAATTACCACATAAATTTATCTCTTCCTCCTCCTTCCAAATACCAATGGACTTACTTAAATCATGCACCATTTTACATTGATCATGAACTGCATACCAACCCCTTAATTGAATCTTCAACAGAAACCTTTATACAGCCATATTCATTATTCAAGAAAAATGGAATTTTTGAATTAGTCATTGGTTTCAATTTTCTGGGAAGTAAAAGACAGGCAGAATCATTTCTAAAGCAAAAACAAAATGAAATCGAAAACCTGCTTCCCTTTGGTTTAACTCTAGAGGATTCAGCTAGACAAAAAGATAACATCTGGCTCCAACTAATTGGTGGGTGCCTTATCCTAGCATGCTTTTTTTATATTCTTGGTCAGAATCACTTATTGGAAGGAATTGGAATTTCTCTTGTTTTTGTATTGACCTATCTTATTGTGCATTGGCTATTCATAGCTTTTTCCACCTCCAAATCCATTATTCCTTTTATTCCTTTGATTTCTTATTGGATATTTTCAATCTGCCAATTTCATGGAAAAATTTTATTTATACCTAAGTAAATATTTCATCAGCTTGGCCACCATTGCAGTGTTTATAGTTGCTATCTCTTATTTCTTAAAGGATTTGTTGCCTCAAGATTTTCTCCCTGAAATTGAAATTCCTAAAATTAGCATCCTGATCAATTGTCCCAATTGTACCAATCAACTAATAGAAAAAGAGATAGTTGCTCCATTAAGAGCTCAACTCCTTTTGTTAGATGGCTTGAAAAATATATCAGCTGAATCCATATCCGGTAAAGGAATTATACAACTTGAATTTTTTTTTGGGCAATCGGTTGAAAAAAAAGTTTACGCCATCAATGAAATTATAGATAGAGCTCAAGAAAATTTCCCCTATGCTGCGCAAAGGCCCATAGT
>JBEAPR010000018.1:0-2658 GCA_041164265.1 Bacteroidota bacterium
TATCAGAATTCCTTTAGCCTTGATTCCTTTTGATGGTTGGTCAAATTCGATTCTCCACAATTGACCTGGCCATTCAAAAAAATCATCTGGTGTTTGATATACCAATACACCTTGAGTGCTCGACAAACTTTCTGAAATAGTAGCTTCGAAAAAATCCATTACAAAATCCATAGAATCGACTGGTAATGCTTCAGGTGGATACTCCCAAAAAGATACCATGAAAGTAGTTTCCCCTTGTCTGGCATAATATTGATAATTAACCACCTGACCAATTGCTGTTTGCAATGTATCCGTTACTTTTTGAGGTTCAAACGGCATTAAAATAGTGCATAGACCTTCCTTTAATTCAATAGACCGCCAAGATTCGGTAGGGAGTATCTCTGGAGCGGAACTACCTGGTTGACCACTTAGAAATACTGGTAAAAGACAAAAAACTAAAAAGATAGCACGCATGGTTCTTTATACAATATAACTTGCCAAAGGTATAAAACGTTTTATCTTTGGTAAAAAACAGAAAATTGGTAGCAATTGTAATGGGGTCTGATTCAGATTGGCCGGTCATGAAATCAGCAAAAGAAATACTAGAACAATTAGGCGTCGAAGTAGTCACTGATATCGTCTCTGCTCACAGGACGCCAATGAAAATGGTTGAATTTGCATCGACATCTTACGCCAAAGGAATTAAGGTGATTATAGCAGGTGCCGGTGGTGCTGCTCACCTTCCTGGAATGATTGCATCGATAACAACACTTCCCGTTATTGGCGTTCCTATTAAGTCCTCTAATTCCATAGATGGTTGGGATTCTGTACTTTCCATTCTTCAGATGCCAGCAGGGGTTCCCGTAGCCACCGTTGCATTAAACGGAGCTTTGAATGCTGGGATTCTTGCCGCACAAATGATTGGGATACATCATGCAGAAATCCAGGAGAATTTGATAAATTATAAAAAATTACTCGAGGAAAAAGTGGAAGAAAAATCGAAAATCCTATTCAATAAATAATTCTAATTCCACTCTTCTATTAAGTTGCCTTTCTATTGCTGTTTTATTTCCTGTTATTGGTCGCGATTCTCCAAATCCAAAATATACTATTCTATCTTGAGTTATTCCTTTAGCCACAATATAATTGTAACAACTTTTAACCCTCTGTTCAGATAAAATTTGATTGTATGCTTCCCCACCAATATTATCGGTATGTCCACCTATTCTTAGCAAATAATCAGGATATTTATTCATGATGTCAACCACCCTATCTAATACCCACTTAGAGTCTTCTTTAATATTAGATTTGTTGTAATCAAATCTAATTTCTTCTTTAGCATATTCTAAAACCATCTTAGCCTCTTTAGACAACAATTGGTTGGAAAAGGTGGCCTTTTGAGGTTCAGGATCCTCTCCATCATGTAAACCATCTCCATCACTATCCGGGCAACCATTAAAATAGCCTTTTAAATCTGGACATTCATCCTCCTCATCCGAGACTCCATCTCCATCACTGTCGGGACATCCATTAGCCGACTTCTGACCTGGAATAGTTGGGCAGTAATCTCGCTCATCCGGTACCCCATCTCCATCGCTATCCTTTACAGGACAACCCATATTACTAATCGGTCCAGGCTCTTGTGGACAAAAATCTTTATCATCACTTACCCCATCACCATCACTATCCGGGCAACCATTAAGTTTTTTACTACCAGTAATCTCGGGGCAGTTATCTTCTGCATCAGGCACTCCATCTTCATCTTTATCCGGACATCCATTAGAGTAAGTACTTCCAATATCGTTTGGACACAAATCCTTGTCATCTGGAATTCCATCTCCATCGCTATCGGGACATCCTCCATTCTCAATAGTCCCTACTTCTGAAGGGCAATTATCCATTTCATCGGGAATACCATCATTATCAGAGTCCTTGACACCTGCCTTGAATCTAAAGCTGAATCCAACCCCTCCTTGTAGGTTGTTCCTATTGTTTTCAAATGAATTTCTGTACTCAGCTTGAACGTTGATGAATCCATTTTCCCCTATTTTATATTTGAGTCCTAAACCAACAGGAATCTGATAATTCAAATTTAATTGTTCTTCGTAAACTAGCCCACCACCAACGAAAGCATAAGGAATAATTTTAAGGTCCTCTCTCTCATATTGGACTTGACCTAATAGATCAATACCAGCTATTTTACGGTTATTGATGTCATCTTCTACATTAATTACACCATATCTTAAAGGAATAGCAATATTGAAAAAATTTCCAAAAGAACGGGTATATTCAATAGCAATACCATTGGTCCACTTAAGCGTTGAATTATTGTTTAGAATACCGTGGTTAAGGAAAAGTAATCTTAGACCCAATCCATTATAGGTGGTAGTAAATAGATTACTTATCTTTTTTTCCTCAACACTATCTGAGGGACTTTCGAGTGTTTCAGTTGAACTTATTGAAATTGGATCCTGAGAGAAAAGATTATTTGCGAAAAATAAGCAAACAATAGCTGTTGAGATGAGATAGAATTTGGGTTTCATCAATTTTTTTTGTTGAGGACAGAACCTAAGCTCTGACTAAATCGGTTAAAAATTTCCCTAAAACTAATAAATCTAAATATTATTTTACCCTTTTATATTATAATTTTTTTTAATGCATATAAAAAAACAAAATGTA
>JBEAPR010000019.1:0-6094 GCA_041164265.1 Bacteroidota bacterium
CCAAAATAATGTTTCAATCAAAAATTGCAGGTATCGGCCATTTTGTTCCTGAATGGGAGGTGACCAATGATGATTTAACCAAGGTAATGGATACTTCTGATGAGTGGATTGTCGAAAGGACTGGAATACAATCCAGAAGATATGGAAAACGACATGAGGAAACTACCACAGTCTTGGGAACAAAAGCGGCATTAGCAGCAATTGAAAATGCTGGAATAGAAAAGGATGAAATTGATTTTATTATTTTCGCAACCCTCAGTCCTGATTATTTCTTTCCTGGTTGTGGCGTTTTACTTCAAAGGGAATTAGGAATCACCAAAACTGGAGTAGGGGCGTTGGATATTAGAAATCAATGTTCTGGATTTATTTACGCGCTTTCTGTTGCAGATCAATTTGTAAAAACTGGGATGTATAAAAATGTTTTGGTAGTTGGGGCAGAGATGCATTCTATGGGACTGGATTTTTCGACCCGTGGCAGAAATGTATCAGTTATTTTTGGCGATGGAGGAGGAGCCGTAGTAGTTCAACCTTCTGAAAATAAAAATGAAGGAATTCTCACAACTCATCTACACTCAGATGGAACTTATGCAGAAAAATTAGCTTTTTTAAGTCCCGGATCTCATGCAGGATACCATCAGAAATATTTGGATGAAAAAGTAGATTATGGTTTTTCTGACGACACCTATGGAGAATTATTTTTGAATGAAAAAATGCTCAATGATGGGTTGGTATACCCGCAAATGGAAGGACCTTTTGTATTTAAACTTGCCGTACAAAAGTTTCCCGAAGTCATTCAAGAGGCATTAGATACAACTGGGCTTACTACTGAGGATATTGATATGTTGGTTCCGCATCAAGCCAATTTGCGAATTAGTCAATTTGTACAAAAAAAATTAGGATTGAATGATCACCAAGTTTGGAACAACATTCAAAAATATGGCAATACCACTGCGGCTTCTATTCCAATTGCCTTGAGTGAAGCTGTTCAAGCTGGAGCTATTCAAAAAGGGAATTTGGTCTGTCTTGCTGCTTTTGGAAGTGGATTCACTTGGGGATCTGCCCTTATTCGTTGGTAGTAGAAATGTTTAGTGACACATTTCAATATTTTCATTAATACCAGTCCCCAAGCGATAGGCATTTGGTAATTCTATTCTCATCCCTCTATACAGGAAATAAGCACCCATTAGGAGTAAAATCATTGGGGTTAATTTTTTCACCCACCATCTTCCCTTTGAAGTTAGGAATTGACTGCCGAAAGAGATGAATGACATTAGAGGAAGAGTGCCCATCCCAAATGCAGCCATATATAATACGCCCTCCTCTAACGAAGTCGTAGCGAAAGCACCTGTAAGTGCTAAACCAAGCCACAGGGCAAAAGACCATTCAACCATCCCAACAATACCAGCCGAAGCGGTTGCTTTCCAGTCAGTAAATGGTTCATTTGTTTTTTGATCCAATTCAATAAATGCTGATAACTTTTTATCCTGATAGAGATAGAGTATTTAAAAAAATGAAAAAAAGCTGCGATAAATAGCAAGATTCCAATACCAATGGATAGGTTATTTTGAATGCCTACTAACCATATACCTTTGTTGAGCAGTCCAATTATTAAGCCTAAAAAGGCATACATGCTAATACTGCCCAAATGGTATTGTAAAATTTCTAAAGAAAGTTGAATACGTTGAGAACCACTAATTGGAATCAACATATTTTTTGCTCTTGTAGGGTATTCCGATGATTTTTATCATATTCCAATCCTAAGGAGTGGAAATTTTAGGCCAGGTTTTGAAAATAAACCAGGTAGAAATTCCAGTTACCAAAATTCCTATCATTGCATTCATCCAAGCTCCATAGATGAGATAGCCAGTAGCAAATAATGCCCCATATACCATAAAGACTCCGGCAAACATGCAGGCGAGTTCCAGAGGTAATTGCCCAACAGCCACCTCTTTTTCAGTCAAATCTCCTTTTTCAATGGCTTGCTCGATCACTGGCCTCCATCCTTTAGGATAGGGCTTTATTAATTTATAAAAGCGGATTAAGGTATCGTAATCAGAAGCAGGAGTAGCTAGTGTAATTCCAATCCATATAATGGTGGTTATCCCTACACTAGATATTAATTTTACGTGGGTCTCCATATCCGGAAACCCAAATTCATATATAACTGCAATAGTAAAAGAAGCCACCATAGCTATAATTTCACTATAAGCATTGATGCGCCACCAAAACCACCTAAGTATAAAAATCAAACCAGTACCCGCTCCCACTTGTAATAAAATATTAAAAGCCTGAAGAGCATTAGACAAAGCTAACGCCAAAAGTGCCGCTCCGATCATTAACACCACCGTTGATCCTCTTCCCCATAATACTAGTTGTTTTTCAGTGGCCTCCGGATTGATGAACCGTTTGTAAAAATCATTAACTACATAAGAAGAACCCCAATTCAAATGGGTACTTATCGTGGACATAAAGGCTGCAATTAAGGCGGCTACCACTAAGCCTAGTAAGCCTGTCGGCAAAAAAGTTAGCATGGCAGGAAAGGCTAAGTCATCGTTAATCACCTTAGCATCAACATTGGGAAAAGCTTTTTGAAGTGAAGCTAAATCGGGAAATACAATTAGAGAGGCCAGAGCAATAATTAACCAAGGCCAAGGCCTTAAAGCATAGTGAGCTATGTTGTATAATAAGGTAGCACCTACTGCATTGTTTTCATCTTTAGCAGAAAGCATTCTCTGCGCAATATATCCTCCACCTCCTGGCTCTGCACCAGGATACCATACACTCCACCACTGAACAGCTAAGGGTAAAATAAGAAGAGGAATGAGCGCATTCATATCGTTAAAATCAGGTATAAAATCTAATTTACCCACTACATTTTCATGTGCTAACAAACCAGAAAGTCCTCCCACCTCTGGAAGATCTAAAATGACGTATGCTGCACCAATAACTCCTATCATGGCTATGGCAAACTGGAAAAAATCAGTAAATATTACGCCTTTTAAACCGCCTAAAGAAGTATAGGCTACAGTAACAATAGAGGTAATTAATAAAGTCTGAATAGGAGATAAACCCAAAAGAACTCCCCCAATTTTTATGGCGGCTAAAGCAACGGTGGCCATAATCATAATATTAAAGAAGACCCCCAAGTACAAGGCTCTAAATCCCCTCAAAAAGGCAGCACCTTTTCCACTATACCTCAATTCATAAAATTCTAAATCTGTTAAAACCCCTGAGCGACGCCATAATCTGGCATATACGAACACGGTTAACATGCCAGTTAGTAAAAAAGCCCACCATACCCAATTACCAGATACCCCATTCTTGCGAACTATATCGGTTACCAAATTAGGAGTGTCAGCAGAAAAGGTCGTCGCCACCATGGATATGCCTAGTAGCCACCAAGGCATGTGCCTTCCAGAAAGAAAAAATTCAGTATAACTTTTTCCAGAAGTCCTGGAAGCCCAAATTCCAATCCCAAGTGAAACTAAAAAAAAGGCAAAAATAATGCCCCAATCGATTGATGATAATGCCATTAGTAAGATGTTGGTTTTTTAATTTTGAATATTCCTCAATTTATGAAATTATCATCTTAATTGGAGGAACTTATTTAAAAAAAGAAAGGGTCTATTACATCCGTAATAGACCCTTGACCAAAATTAATCCAACGTGGTATTCTTAAGTTATACTTTAAACTCGTAATTCCAACGTAATAATATGTTGTAAAAGTCAATTATTTGATTGAAAGGTTTACTAATTGAAAAAAACTTGATTTTAATCAATAATTTTTAACCTAGAGAAAGTTTCCGGTCTGATATTCAGCAAATCAGCTATATACTTGTCAGGTATTTCTTTTAATTCCTTTGATTTTGGGGAACTTAAAAAATACTTTACTCTGTCAGTGGCACTAGCAATTTTGGACAGATAGACCCGTTCTTCCGCTCTAGAATAATAATCCTGTAAGACTTTTTGGTAGACTTGAAAAATTTTAAAATCCTTTTGAATAAAACTAAAAAAATCTTCTATATCAATATAAAAGAGTTCGGTTTTCGCTATAGCATCCAATCTTTCTTTAAGCGGATTGTTCCCAAATATTTCTGATATACCTAGTATAAAGGTCCCTTTACCCGATATCCAGGTAGTAACTTCTTTATCTGAAGTATGGGTCCGACATCTTATAAATCCATTTTGAATAAAAAAAATAGTTTTTGAAAGGTCAAAAATATTATTCAATATTTCTCCTTTATTAATTTTTATTAGGTCTAATTTATTGGTAACCGTTTCTTTTACCATTTCAGGTAGTTCCCCATATTTTTCCATAGTATCTATTAGAAATCTATGCTTGCCATATTTTAAGTTTCTTAAGTTTTCCATATCAAAAAACTATTGTAAATCTTAAATATCTTTAAACCTAGTGCTGGTTATTCCTTTTATTTCTAAGCCTATAATTTCAAAAATTGAACCAGCTAAAGGTTGTGACTCAAGGTTACTATGGTCAAGACCGGTCTTGGCGCTGGTGACGAATAATGTTTCTAAATTCTCTCCTCCAAATGTTAATGAGGTGATCTGAGCAGCCGGCATTTTAATTTCCATAAGTAAATTTCCTGAGGAAGGATTCCACCGACTTATTCTCCATCCATCCCAATGGGCAATCCAAAGCATTCCTTCAGCATCAATAGTCATTCCGTCTGGGTATCCCGAATCCTTATCTAACGTTATTATAACCCGCTTATTGGATATTTGGCCTTGTTCCATATCAAAATCATATCCAACCACTTGCCGGGTTGGGGTATCGATATAATACATGATTTTGGAATCCAAACTCCAAGCTAAACCGTTGGATATGGAGACCCCCTTAATCATGGGAATGGCGATAGAATTCTCAAATTTATATAAAGTACCTACTTCTTTTTCACCGATTAAAGACATAGACCCCGCCCAAAACCTACCTTGAGGATCGCATTTTCCATCATTAAATCTATTATTTGGTAAATGTTTTTCCGGAGCTGCTAATAGTTGATAATTGCCTTTGGTTTTGTCGATATAGCCAATCCCACTTTTGGAGGCAATAATCATATTGCCCTTATCCGTTAAAGCATAACTGCCAATCATTTCTCCCACAGAAAAATACTTACTCATACCGGTTTCAAATTCATATTCGTGAATGAGGCCATTCAAAATATCTAACCAGTAAATCACCTGATTTTTTTCATCCCATACCGGGCCTTCACCCAAATCAGCTTTAATATCGTTAAGTGGTCTTATTTTCATAATATACAGCTTTAATGAGAATCTCGAGGAACCGCATAACCAGAATTCCCTTTCAAAAAATCCAAATCTGCACCCTCTTCAGGTTGTAAGACGCTATTGGCAAATAGGTGGGCATAACCTCTATTATATGGAGATTTAAATGGGATATACTCCTCTTTTCTCCTTTTAATTTCTTTATCGTTCACTAATAATTCTAATTTTTTATTCTCTACATCAAGAATGATTTCATCACCATTTTGGACCAAGGCCAACAGACCTCCATCCGCCGCCTCAGGAGAGATATGTAAAACTACCGTACCAAATCCTGTTCCACTCATCCTTCCATCGGAGATTCTAACCATATCGGTGATTCCTTTAGCTAATAATTTAGGGGGTAAACCCATATTTCCTACCTCCGGCATGCCTGGATATCCCTTTAATCCAACATACTTTAACACCATGATGGATTTTTCATCAATTTCTAAATCAGGATCGTCAATTCTGGCCTTATAATCGTCAATATCTTCAAAAACGACCGCTTTTCCTTGATGTTTCATCAGGTGTTTGCTCGCAGCAGAGGGCTTAATTACCGCACCATTTGGGCATAAATTTCCTTTTAAAACTACAATTCCTGAAAGGTGGTTAAAAGGTTCCTCCAAAGTCGCAATTACCGAAGAATTATAACATTCGCTGTTTTGATAATTTTCCAAATAACTTTTTTGATTAACCGTGAGAACTGAAGTATCCAAATGGGGCATTAATTCTTTAATCAATGCCGGAAGACCCCCCGCATAATAAAAATCTTCCATAAAATACTGCCCTGATGGTTGTAAGTTAGCCAGCAGTG
>JBEAPR010000020.1:0-6921 GCA_041164265.1 Bacteroidota bacterium
TTTTTAATTGGCTATTTGTTTTTTTTTCTCTTTATGTCAGACCTATTCTTCTAGGTTTTTAGGGATTTTGTCCCCATCATTCTAGTTTTCCCTTCTTTAAATCAGGTGTTGGACTCACGAGGTTAAAGTTTTCTTGGCTATAGTTTAAGATAAACAGGTATGTCCTTCCATTCAAGAAGATTTCAGGAGTACTTAAGGGTACCATTCTTTTCTTCTGCTGGTAGTTTTAGAGGTTAAGCACTAGTTAGGTTGGTTGGAATTGCGCTAGCATGTTCCTAATTTTCAAGGCAGTTTCGGTAGCGCTAGAGTGTATCTTTCTTCAAGGCAGGTTTTTGTTTCAGGGTTAAGTAATATTTGCTTTAGTAGGAAACGGTTATTTAATATCCTTTTTTTTTGATATTCCAATGAATTGAACAACTTATATTTAATATTTATCAAGAAGGATAACTGCTGTTAAAAGATATTTTTATTTCGAATACCCCTTTCGGTGTGATTACAAATCCCATTAACATAATCTTGTCTTCCTTAAAGGGAGTTTGTAAGAATTAGTTTTAGCTCAGGATAACGGTATCTTGAGCTACTTCAAACAAGATTTATTAACAATTACTGTAATTAAGGCTATAAAAATAGGTCTTCGGTCGATATTGCTGGATTTTCGGCATTGATTTTGTATTTTCCGTTAAATATTCATAACAAAATTACTTAGGATGAAAAAAGGAGTGTTACTTTTTCTGTCATTGTATTGCTTTATAGGGGGTACGATGGTTGCACAGGAGACCTTTCCAGTTAACGGGGTGAAGGACGAACGTCCCGGTGCTCATGCATTTACCAATGCCACCCTGTATTTGGATGCTTCTACTAAAATTGATAAAGCTACTTTACTTGTAAAGGACGGTAAAGTCGTTTCCTCTGGATCTGATATTCAAATTCCAGAGGGTTATGTGATTCACGATTTAGATGGAAAATACGTCTATCCAGGATTGGTTGAATTATGGTCTAACTATGGGATTCCCAAACCAGAAAGGGGTTCTGGAAGAAGCTTTAGCAGGGCAGAGCAGATTCAAACCTCTGTTAAGGGTCCTTACAATGCCAATGAGGCTATAAAGGCAGATTTTGAAGCTTCTGGTGTATTTGAAGTAGATGAAAAGGAAGCGGCTAATATAAGAAAGATGGGATTTGGGGCAGCACAAATTCATCGAGCTGATGGATTAGCGAGAGGAACAAGTAGTTTGGCGCTTTTAGGAAAAGGCACATCGAATGAAATGGTCTACCGCGATCAGGTGGGTGCGCATTATTCTTTTGCAAAGGGATCTTCTGGACAAAATTATCCAGTATCTACTATGGGTTTTATTGCTTTGTTGCGCCAAACCTATTTAGATGCAGAGTGGTACCAGCAATTTGATCACCCTCCATTTACAGATAAGACTTTAAATTCCTGGATAGCTACTCAAAAATTACCTCAGTTTTTCGAAGTTACCGATTGGATAACGGTTTTAAGAGCCGATAAGTTAGGCGATGAATTTGGAGTACAGTACATCATTAAGACAGATGGTGATTCTTACAAACGTATGGATGAAATTAAAGCTACAGGTGCCACTTTGATTGTACCAGTTAGTTTTCCTGATCCATTTGATGTGAGTAATCCGTTAGAAAACTATAAATATAGTTTGGCTGATTTGAAGCATTGGGAAATGGCTGCTGGAAATTTAGCAGCATTAGAAGCTGCAGGAGTCCCATTCTCTATTACCTCTGCTGATTTAAGAAAGGGAGAAGATTTTTGGAAAAATATCAGGAAGGCCATTGCGCATGGATTAAGTCGTGAAACGGCCTTGAAGGCCTTAACTACGATTCCTGCGGAATTATTAAATGCTCCTGATTTAGGACATTTAAAAGCAGGTGCAGTTGCCAATTTTTTCATTTCCTCTGATGATATTTTTGATGAAAAAGCGACTATATATGAAAATTGGGTAGCTGGAGCTGGTTATGAGGTCAATCCTGAACCCGAAAAAGGTATAGAAGGAAAATTCGTTTTGAATCTTGATGGTAGTGCTGTGGAACTAGAGTTAATGGGCTCTAAAGGAAAAATGAAAGTAGACGATACTACTTCAACAGATGTCCAAGTAAAAGTTGATGGTCAAATTGTTCTCTTAACTTTGGAAAAGCCCACTCGCATTTTATCTGGATGGAAAAGTGGGAAAGATTTGGCGGGAAACTGGACCAATGAGCAGGGGGATTGGTTGTCCTGGACTGCTGTTTTCCAAGAGGAAAGCAAGGCGGATGAGGTGGCCAAAAAGGAGAAGAAATCGGATGATGGAGCCTCTGATATAGGTAAGGTCATATTTCCTTTTGGTGCTTATGGATCTGAGGAGGTAACCCAAGAAGAGGATCTATTGATTTCCAATGTAACGCTTTGGACTATGGAGGAAGGAGATGAAGTACAGGAGGGAATGGATGTTTTGATTAAAGGGGGAAAGATTGATAAAATTGGAAAGGAGTTAAAAGCTGGTCGGGGCGTTCAAGTAGTAAATGGAACTGGATTACATTTGACTCCGGGAATTATTGATGAGCATTCCCATATTGGTGCCTCTTCCATTAATGATGTGGCCACCAACTCGGGAATGGTTCGAATTGGAGATGTTATTAATTCAGAAGATCAGGAAATCTATCGAGCTTTGGCTGGTGGAGTAACTGCTGTTCAAATTCTTCATGGGTCAGCTAATCCTATTGGAGGACAATCTGCACTTATTAAATTAAGGTGGGGAAGCAGTCCAGAGGAAATGAAAATAAAAGGGGCGGATGGCTTTATTAAATTTGCTTTAGGCGAAAATGTCAAGCGATCGAGTAATCCATCTTCTATTCGATTTCCTCAAACTAGAATGGGTGTGGAGCAGGTATATGTAGATGCCTTTAGTGCGGCTAGGGATTACCTCAAACAAATCAAGGAATACGAAAGTTTGACGCCAGAGGAGCGAGCAACAACCCCAGCCCCTCGTAGGGATTTGGCTATGGAGACCATGGGAGAAATTCTAAACAAGGAAAGATTTATCAGTTGTCATTCTTATGTTCAGAGTGAAATCAATATGTTGATGAAAGTGGCGGAGCGCTTTGATTTTAGGATCAATACGTTTACCCACATATTAGAGGGGTATAAGGTTGCAGATAAGATGGCTGAGCATGGAGTAGGGGCTTCTACTTTTTCCGATTGGTGGAATTATAAGTGGGAAGTGAGATACGCTATAGCTTATAATGCTGCGATTATGCATAGGGAAGGAGTCGTTACGGCTATCAATTCTGATGATGCTGAAATGATGCGAAGATTGAATCAAGAAGCTGCAAAGGTGGTTAAGTACGGCGGAATATCGGAATGGGATGCATTAAAAATGGTGACTATTAATCCGGCTAAATTATTGCATTTAGATCAACGCATGGGTTCCGTTAAAGAAGGGAAGGATGCGGATTTAGTTTTGTGGTCTGATCATCCATTATCTGTTTATGCCATGCCGGTTAAAACGATGGTAGATGGTCGTGTTTTATACGATAGCGATAGAGATCAATTGCTTAAAGCTGAGATAGCTGAAGAGCGGTCTAGAATTATGGAAAAAATGAAGGAGGCTAAGAAATCAGGTAGTAGAACAGCACCTGGAAGGCCAGCATATAGACACCATTTTCATTGTGATGATGTAGTAGAAATCCGATAATTTAAAAAGCGAATAACATGAAAAATTTAAAAATATTTACCCTTATTTCCATATTGGTTGTGGGTATATTCACTCTAGGTCTTAGCCAGACCAATAATATTCCTGCACCGGCTCAATCTCAGGGAATTGCATTGGTAGGAGGTACTTTACATTTAGGAGATGGTTCAGTTGTGGAGGAAGGGACTGTAGTTTTTAACCAAGGTAAAATTACGGCTGTAGGCTCCCGAGAGGAAGTTGCTATCCCTGAGGGCTATCAAATATATGAAGTAGATGGACAAGATGTTTATCCAGGATTTTTTCTTCCAGGTACCAATATGGGTTTAGTGGAGGTTAGTGCAGTGAGAGCTACTGATGATGGGGAGGAAACCGGAGTATTTAATCCAAACATTCGGTCGATTGTAGCTTATAATACCGATTCTGAGTTACCGCCAACAATGAGGTATAACGGAATCTTAATGGCCCAAATAGCTCCATCTGGAGGCGTAGTTGCTGGTTCTTCTTCTATTGTACAATTAGATGCTTGGAATTGGGAAGATGCAGCATATAAGGTTGATAATGGTATGCACCTTTATTGGCCTAATAAGATGATGAGTGCTAGATGGTGGATGGGAGAAACGCAAGCGAGGCCTAATGAAAATTATCAACCAACCGTTGATGAAATTCAAAAAACCATGAAAGAAGCTAAGGCTTTTGCCGAAGGCGAAAAGAAAGTTACTAATCTTAAACTAGAGGCTATGGCAGGTTTGTTTGATGGAAGCATTACCCTATTTATCCATACTAATAATGCTACTTCAATCATTGAAAGTGCTACTATAGCTAAGGATCTAGGCGTACAAAAAGTAGTTATTGTGGGTGCAGAAGAGGCTTTATTAGTGGCAGATTTTTTGAAGAGTAATAACATTCCTATTGTTTTGGGTGATGTTCATGCGCTTCCCAATAGGGATCATGAGGATACGGTACATCCCTATAAATTGCCTGCATTATTGCATCAGGCAGGGGTAGAGTTTTGTTTTGGGTTTAGTGGCCGAATGACAGCTAGAGCAAGGAATCTTCCTTTTTATGCTGGTACTGCTGTAGCTTATGGTCTTCCATACGAGGAAGGGGTTAAAGCATTAACTGCAACATCCGCAAAAATTCTAGGAGTGGATGAGACTTGTGGTACTATTGCTGTTGGTAAAGACGCGACCCTTTTTGTAAGTCGGGGTGATGCCTTAGATATGCGAACCAATCAGATGGAATATGTATTTATTCAAGGCCGAGCCGCCCAATTAGAGGCTACACAACAAGAGCTTTATAAGAAGTATTCCGATAAATATGGCCATCAAATAGATTAATCTCTTGGAACTTTAAAAAAAGTTTTATAAATTTAAACAAAACAATTGTTATGAAAATCTTGAATAAATTCATTGCCGCTTTCTTACTTGTAGGTATGTTTACCGTAGTCGTGGCTTGTGGCGGAGGTGCAGCTTCTTCTTCTGATGGAAGTGAAACGGAGATGCAAGCAGCACCTGCTGAAGAGTCTTCATCAGAGGGTGAACATCCAGAAGGTAGCGAACATCCAGAAGGAAGTGAACACCCAGAAGGAAGTGAACACCCTTCTAATTAATGTTGAACGAAATATAGTTCATTTTAAGATGGATTGAAAAGAGATACCCATGGAGTTAGGGTATATAGGAAACTAAATTTTATTAGTTTAGGAGTAACACGAAAGTGTTACTCTTTTTTTTTATAAAAAGCCCACTTGAATGGATAGTAATGTTTATTATTTGGTGGAAGAAGCCCAGGTAGGACACTTTAATCTTATTTTCTTGAAAATGAAAATGAGGTTTCCTGAACGGGAACACTTTGACGATTGACCTCCAAATGAGGATAAGCAAAAAAGGCAAAAGGTCCGGTGGTGGGAGCTGGGTTAAAGACCATATTTCTTCCCTTACTAAATGAAATTCTATTGGCAGGATGATGGCCAAAATAATAGGTAGCTAGATTTGAATATTTATTAGCTTCACTAATATCAACAGGCCACCACTGACCGTTAGCGTAGAATTCTGCCCAACAATGGTAGCCATTTATTCCTCCATTATCTCTTTCTGAAGGAATAGCGGCACCTACTTCAAATCGAGCTGGAATACCTGCTGAGCGAGCTAGAGAAATGAAAAGTGAATGAAATTCTGTACAATTGCCAGATTTAGCATCACAAGCATAATTGGCATCAGCAGTCCCATACTTTCCCTGTTTGGCGTACCGAACATTATCAACCACGTAATCGTAGAGTGCTCTAGCTTTCATTAGTTCAGAGGTGGCTTCTTTTTCATTTATAATGGAAGTGGAGAGGGTATCAAATCGCCCCCCAACAGGAAGTAGCGGAGTAGCTTCCATATACCTTCCCAGTTCCGATTCATCTTCCCTGTAGGATCCTTTTTCCATTCTAGTTACTTCGTAACGAATCGCAATGGTTCCATTACTTTCTTTATTGGTTAATTCAAAGTAAAGGGCTTGGTTTTCTTGATTTTGGTCGGATATGATTTGATAGGAAACGGGCGCTTCCACGTTATAATTTTCAATCTTTTGGAACCTGTCAGAACTTGCCAATGGAATCCAAAGGGCAGCATTTTGTTCTAGGGAAGGTAGGGTTACCTGATAGGTGAAATCGAAAACATCCTTACCGTGGAGAACTCCCATTAAATTAGAAGAAGCACCTTCCACAGGGACGGTATGCCAAGTGTTGTCCTCCTTTCTTTTCCACATGTAAAAAGGTTGGCCATTTTTTTTATGAACAGATTGGCGGGTCACTTCCATTTGATTAGCGGTACCGGACATGAAAAAATCTACATCGTAGACATCACCAGTGGTCGTTGCTAAATCTACGCATGCAAAGAATTCTTCAGGCCCCAGAATGGATAGATACTCTGTATGTACTCGAACGAGTTGCACATCCAAATTCAAGGAATCATTTTCAATATGAAAGCTTCCATTTTCTCTGGCTTCCTTTTCTATATGAGCCCTTATTCCTTTTTCTACATCTTTAATTTCAACAGCTGACCAATCTTGGTAAACTACATTATTGTTATTAGTATCAGTGGAACAAGCTCCAAGTATTAAAGCCATGGAGAACATAATAGATACCCGCATACAGAGGAATGTTTGAATAATTAAAAAATGAATTTAAAATAAGGAAAAGAATAATTTAAAATTTTTATTGAAAATGGAATCATTCTGCTTTTTA
>JBEAPR010000021.1:0-7268 GCA_041164265.1 Bacteroidota bacterium
AAAGTTACCTCCGGTAAAATAAGTATCTCCTCTACTAGCTAATCTTGGATGGACATCACTAGGATTGTCAATAGACCACCTGTTGTCATGACTCCACTTTAAGAAGTTTCCGATATCTCCAGATTCCGTAGCGATTCTTAAAGAAGCGCCAGTCGCTCCTTGTAGTAGAACATTAAGATCGAAATTCTTGTATTGCATACTCAAATTAGCTCCAAAATTAAAGGTCGGTGTTCCATTGTCATCAATTCTCACCATATCGTCTGCATTAATCACCCCATCGTTGTTGACGTCCTTAAACTTCATATCTCCTGGAATCAAATTAGAAGTTACTCCGCTGTAATCAACATTGTTGGCTTCAATAGCTGCTTGATCTCTAAACACGCCGTCATATTCATAAACCAAATATCCACCAATTGGTTTTCCTTCCATTAACTGATATTCAGGAGCTCCAGGTACTTCGTCCATAAATACAACTCTATTTTTGGCGTATCCGCCGTTTACCCCTGCTCTGAATTTCAATGCACTACTGGCTTTACTGTTATATCCTAAGCTGAATTCAAAACCCTCATTATCTACTTTACCAGCATTTACCGGAGGTAATAAACTGTTAATACCGGAAGAAGCCGGAGTAGATCCAGTTTTCTGAATCAATATATTATCCCTTTTATTAAGGAAGTATTCAAAGGTGAAATCAATTCTATTGTTGAACAATGTACCATCCATTCCTAAGTTTAAGTTATTGGCACGTTCCCATGTGAAACTAGGGTTAGCCAATACAGTTTCCCGCAAGGTAGTTACTACTACACTGTTAATAGGATACTCGCCAAATCCATAAGTAGATAAATAGGCATATTCCTGTAATCTTCCATTGTAGTACACCTGGTCATTACCCATCTGACCATAAGAACCTCTTAATTTCAAATAATCGATACCAGGTACATTGAAAAATTCTTCATTAGAGATGTTCCATCCTAATAAAACTCCGGGGAAGAATCCGAAACGATCAGATTCTGGAAAAATATAGGAACCGTCATATCTCCAGATAAATTCCGCTAAATATTTTTCTTTGTAATTGTACTGAGCTCTACCATAGTATCCCAATCTAGCTCTTTCATAACCACTACCTCCAGTGTTCTGCTGTAGGGATCCTCCGGCAAATAATTGGTCGACAGCAGCAGAAATATAATTTCTTCTGAAAGCAAAAAATCCTTCACCGGTAAAGGTTTCCCGAGTTACCCCAGCTAATAAATTAACGGAGTGGACATCGTTGAAGGTTTTTTCGTAACTCAATAAAGCAGTTAAGTTGGTATTCAAAGTTGAATTATTAGATTGCGACAACCTAGGGTCGGAGAAGTTTGATCTTCTAGCACCAACTAATAAAGGAGTTACCCCATCTGGTTCATAAGAGAGTCTATCCCAATAGTATAACGTCCAAGGCGTCTGCCATACTTTATTGGAAGAAGAACTATGGTCAACAGATGCAAATAGAGATAATTTCAATCCGTCAATCCAAGGGTTAGTAATATCAATATTACCATTGGCCTGAACATAGTCAGCCGGATTTTTGGTGTACCCTGTTGCATTAGTAGTAATTACGTATGGGTTTTGTCCGTTTTCAATATCAGGACCTGGAAGTCCGTTAGGCCAAACTTCAGGCTCAGTAGGTCTACCTCTCATTAACATTCTAAAAATAGCTCCGGCAGATTCTGTCGGGAAGTTTCTATCTTCTCTTCGAGCCATCATTCCAACAGACGTACTGATATAGTCAGATACTTTAGCATCTAAATTAAGTCTAAAGTTATACTGCTTGTAATAGGTTGCTGAGTTTTTGTAATAGGCATCTTGATCTACAAAACCTAATGAGGCTAAATACTTCACATTTTCTGTACCTCCGTTTATTTGTAGGTTGTGACGCTTTTGTGGCGACCATGTTTTGAAGGCATCTCCAAACCAGTCAGTGTCAGGATAACCCCAGGGGTCAGATCCGTCTCCATGTCTTCTAACTGCTTCAGGGCTATAGTTTGCATTCAAAGTACTTACACCTGGTGTAGGTGAATCATAAGATCCTGTAGTTTGAATACTTTGCCAAGCAGAACCCCATTCATCCACAGGAATAGTCTTATAGATAGGTAACTCGTTCATTATGTTCGCATACTCTACTGCATTGGACATTTGAGGAACGCGCGTGGGCTGAGACCATCCTTGATTCAAATCATAAGTAATAGTAGGCTTACCACTAGTACCTCTTTTGGTGGTAATCAATATCGCCCCGTTAGCTGCTCTAGCTCCATAAATAGCCGCAGAAGCGTCTTTCAAAACAGAAATAGATTCGATATCCTGTGGAGATAATCTACCTAATCCACCTTGACGATCTGGAACGCCATCAATAACAATCAACGGGCTGCTATTTCCGAGGGTATTTGTTCCTCGAATCCTGATAAGCGCACCATCATAACCAGGTTCTGCACTCGGTTGGATTACAACCAGACCTGGTAATCTACCCGCCAAAGAGTTAGACATATCAACGGCAGGAGAGGCAACCAGTTCCGGTCCCTTTACAGCAACTACCGCACCTGTTACGGTAACCTTTTTTTGTACACCGTAGGCCACAACTACGACCTCATCTAAGGCAACACCCTCTTCTAAGGTTACGTTAATGACACTTTGACCTTCTAAAGCGACTACTTTCTCACTGAAACCAGTATAAGAAAATACCAAGGCTGTGGAACCTTCAGGAACACTTAATTCGTAGTTACCATCAAAATCTGAAACGGTACCTACTCCAGTCCCTTGAACGATTACAGATGCACCAATCAGAGCTTCACCCTCTGCATCAGTTATGGTACCTGTTACCGTTGATTGAGCCAATAGACTCATTTGTACAAACAACACCAAAAGTCCAGAAAGAATGATCTTTCCCCCTTTCATAAAATGTTCATGTAGTTTCTCCATAATGAAATAAAGTTGGTTGGTTTATAAATAATTGACAATTTATTCCGTTCTACTTAATATAACGAAACAAAATTTGATTTGTCGGTCTTAAAATTAACCGATTATTGTATTTTTTACAATAATTGAATAAGTATTTTTCAAAGAACTAAAATATTTGGTGGTAGATGTCAGTTGTAGTCAAAGATTTGGTCAAGCATTATGGAGATACTAAAGCACTCAATGGATTGTGTTTCGAAGCGGAAAAAAGCACTATTACTGGGTTTTTAGGCCCTAATGGCGCAGGTAAAACCACCACAATGAAAATCATTAGTGGTTATCTTACTGCGGATAGTGGAGTGGTAACGATTAATGGTATAAGCCTTTCTGAAGACCCTATATATGGTAGAAAAAAAATTGGTTACCTGCCGGAAAATAATCCCTTATATCCTTCCCTATATGTCCCAGAATATTTAAAATCTATGGGAAAACCCTATAATATCCCCCAACTAGATAAAAGAGTTCAATTACTTATGGAGCGTGTAGGATTGTCTGATCACCAACATAAAAAAATTGGAGCTCTTTCCAAAGGGCTCAAACAAAGGGTAGGATTAGCTAGAACTTTATTACATGACCCAGAAGTGCTAATATTGGATGAACCTACTACGGGCCTTGATCCTAATCAACTAGTAGAAATCCGAAGCTTAATTGCCGAATTAGGTAAGGAGAAAACCATTATTTTTTCTACCCACATCATGCAGGAAATTCAAGCCATTTGTCAAAAAGCTGTAATCATTTCTCAAGGTAAAGTGGCAGCTAATGTAAATGTAAAGGAAATTGATATTCAGAACAGCCTCAAACAATTTGAGTTTGAGTTTGCCAACCCCATTTCTGTTGAGTCATTTAAGGACTTGCCTGAAATTGTTGAAATTGAATTTGTCACTGAATATAAAGTTAGAATTGGTACTCCAAATGAGCGTGCTGCGAAAATGGCCTTATTTAATGTAGCTGCTCATCTTAAAAACCCCCTTATGAATATTAATACTTTACAGACCAATATGGAGGAGATTTTTCATAAATTAACCCAATAAGGAGTAATGATAAGTATCTTCGAAAGAGAATTTAAACATTTTTTTGACTCCACCATAGGAATGATGGTGGTTGGTGTATTTTTGTTAATTACCAGTTTGTTTTTATTTGTTTTCCCCGACTCCTCTATTCTTTTATCACCTTATGTTTCTTTGGATATTTTTTTTGATTTGGCTCCATCCTTATTTCTATTTCTTATTCCAGCTATAACTATGAGAAGTATTGCCGAAGAACGACAAGACGGTACCCTAGAAGTTTTATTGACTCAACCCATTCGCTCCTTTGAATTGATTGTAGGTAAGTTATTAGCTAGTTGGACATTAGTCCTATTGGCTCTAATCCCCACTGTAGCTTTTTACATAACATTATATCATTTAGGCGACCCTAAAGGAAATATTGATTCTGGCGCTATTTTAGGTTCTTATTTGGGTTTGGTCCTTCTGGCACTTTCTTATTGTTCTATTGGGGTATTTGCCTCCACTATTGCGGACAATCAAATTGTAGCCTATATATTTGGTACGCTCTTAGCTTTTTTATTTTTCTATGGCTTTTACTATTTTAGTTTGCTTCCTGTAGTAGTTGGCCAAATAGACGAGCTCATTCAAATGTTTGGAATGGACTACCACTATAGGTCTATTAGCCGAGGAGTAATAGATTTTCGTGATGTTTGTTATTTTTTTTCTATGGTTGCCTTTTTTGTGTTTGCCGCAATTTTAATGGTTGAAAGGAAAAAACAATAAGATTTTTAAGTATTCCAATCTTAACTGCATGAAAAAATCTATTCAAATAATACTGCTGACTGCTATTTTACTCCTAATGAATGGGGCAATCAGTTCCGTGTATTGGATAGTGGATTTGACAGAAGAAAAGAGGTTTACTTTAACTCAAGAAACCATTAATATTCTGGAAGAAATAGAAGAAGTTGTTTATGTAGAAGTTTTACTAGAAGGTTCTTTTCCCGCAGGGTTTAAAAAACTTCAAAGGGCTACTCAAGAATTATTACAGAGCTTCAATGCAGTGAATCGATTAATTGAATATAAATTTACTGACCCTAATTTAGGGAGTCTTGAGGAGGTAAATCTTAACAGAAAAATTTTGGCAGAGGAAGGTATCCAACCAACCAATTTAATCGTAAAAGATAGAGAAGGAAGGTCAGAAAAACTTACTTATCCCTTTGCTAAGATCTATTATAAAGGAAGGGTTTCAGTGGTTAATCTATTGGACAATAAGATTCCCGGAATGCCTCAAGAAATAGTTCTGAATAATTCAGCCAGCTTATTGGAGTATAAGTTTATCAATGCAATATCTAAATTAGAATTTTCCAACAAAAGACCTATTTTATTAACTGCAGGTCATGGGGAACCCGGGGTTACATTGACTGCGGACATAGAAAAGACACTTCGAAATGATTACAATACAGGGCGTATTAATTTAGATAGTATCCCAGTTATTCCACAAGAAGTGGAATTATTGATGATCATCAAACCCACTGAAAAATTTTCTGAGAAGGATAAATTCAAAATAGATCAATACATCATGGGTGGAGGGAAAGTATTATGGATGATTGACTTGTTAGGGGTCAGTTTGGATAGCATGCGCTCCCAGCAGGATTTTTACCCACTTCCCTATAATTTAGATTTAGATGATTTATGGTTTAGGTATGGAATAAGAATGCAACCCAATCTGGTTTTGGATTTGCAAAGTACTTCAATACCCTTAGCGGTTGGATTTTTAGGTAATGCACCTCAATTTGAATACTTTAAGTATCCCTATCATTTGGTTTCTGTTCCCAGAACTGACCATGCTATTGTAAAGAGTTTAGGACCCATCAACTTTAAATATGCCGCTACAATAGATACCAGTATAAAAACCAAAACCCCAATTGAAAAAACGGTTCTTTTGACCTCTTCCAATAAGTCCATGGTTCAGTATCCTCCTTTGGCAATGAATTTTGATTTTTTAAGGTACGAACCCGATCCTTCAAGATTTGATAAAGGAGCCCAATCTCTTGCGGTTTTATATGAAGGAGTTTTCCCCTCCTTATATGAAAATAGGGTTTCTCCGGATATGTTATCAGGATTGGAAAGTTTGGGCTTGCCCTTTCTTAAGCAAAGTGTTCCTAATAAAATGATGGTAATAAGCGATGGAGATATGGGAATAAATTCTTTCGATCCAAGGGATAATACCGTTGGAGAACTTGGATATAATGAATATGAAAGATATTTATTTTCTAATAAAGACTTCTTACTCAATGCTATCAATTATTTGATAGATGACAATGGAATTATTGCTGCAAAAGGCAAAGAAATCAAATTAAGGCTTCTGAATCAAGCTAAAGCAGCTGAAGAAGCCTTATTTTGGCAGTTATTAAATATCCTGTGTCCGATTGGTTTGATGTTCAGCCTTTTCGGTGTACACCGATGGATTAGAAGACGTAAGTATGCTAAATATGGATAAAAGGACCCGTTTATTATTAATATTGCTTTCTGTAGCGGGTTTAAGTTATTGGATAGTATCTCAGGTAGAAAATAAAAGTGAAGGAGGTTCAATGAATCAATTGTCCGCAGAGAGAAATTTTGCAGTTCCAAATATAGAAGAGGTAGCTAAAGTATTTTTAGCAGATAGGAAAGGCAATACTACGCTCTTACTTAAGCAAAAAGACAAATGGTTGGTTAATGACCGCTACAAAGCTAATCCCAATACCATCGAGAATTTGCTCAATACTATTCAAAAGATTGAAATCAAATACAAACCACCCAAAGCAGCTGTAAACCAGATGCTCACTAACTTAGCAACTGAAGGTATTAAGGTCATGGTGTATGATGAAAGGGATAGATTGCTTAAGTCTTATTATGTTGGTGGTGCTACGGGGGATGAATTGGGGACTTTCATTATAATGGAAGGGTATGAAGAACCATATGTAGGGCATCTACCAGGTTGGACTGGAAATATTCGCTTTAGATTTAATTTGACGGGAGAAGATTGGAGAGACAAAACTGTTTTTGAGTATCCATTGGGAACTATCCATAAATTGAGTATTGACTATCCGAATCAACCTCAACACTCCTTCAGCCTGGAGAAAAGAGGAAGAGATTATTTCCTGAATAGGCCTACTGACAAACTTGTACAAAAGGCGGTTTTAGTTAATCAGGGACTAGTAGAACGATACTTAAAAGCATTTGAAAAAATGGGTGCTGAGGCCTTTGAGAATAATAATCTTAGAAAGGATTCGATTATAGAGCAAATCCCAT
>JBEAPR010000022.1:0-6773 GCA_041164265.1 Bacteroidota bacterium
TAAGTGCCGATTTTACCCAAGTGGGTTCCACCACTAATGATCCTTTATTGGTCAAAATTGCCTCTGACAACTCAAGAAAGTGGAGGTTTTTAGCAGGTGAGGCCGAAAAACAATGCGGAACGATTACCTACAAATTTAAATTGAATTAAATTTTTTTTCCATTGGCAATGAGGTGGCTATCAATTATTTTTGCCGCGTCTAAATTGGAAAAATTGAACTACGAACAAACCCTTCAATTTCTTTATGACCAACTGCCCATGTTTTCGAGGGTAGGCGTCATACCACATAAATTGGATCTATCGAAAACTTTGGCATTGGCGAATGCCTTCGGTAATCCACATCATCATTTGTCCTGTATTCACGTAGCTGGAACTAATGGTAAAGGTTCGGTTTCGCACATGTTGGCCGCCATCTATCAAACCGCTGGATATCAAACAGGCCTTTATACCTCTCCGCATTATCGAGATGTTCGCGAAAGAATCAAACTCAATGGAGCATTAGTCCCCAAAGACTTTGTAGTAGAATTTGTCGACCATTATCGCAACTTAAATTTAGATATCCGTCCTTCTTTTTTTGAATTGGCTGTGGTCATGTCCCTCGAGTATTTTAGGCGAGAAAAGGTAGATATTGCTATTATAGAAACTGGTTTGGGAGGAAGATTAGATTCCACCAATATCATTACCCCCCTTCTGAGTATAATCACTAATATTAGTTTTGATCATCAGGCTCAACTGGGTACTACGCTGGATGCCATTGCCGGAGAAAAAGCAGGGATCATTAAAAAGGGCGTTCCAGTTGTGATCGGAGAATATCATTCTGAAACGGCCCCTGTTTTTATCAAAAAGGCCAGAGAATTAGAATCGAAAATTAGTTTCGCCAATCAAAATTTTGATATCACCCCAATTGACCATCAAGATGGCATTTCGACTGTATATAAAATTCTCCAACCAGAGGATTTTAGTTTCCAGACCCTCACCACAGATTTGATGGGCTCCTATCAAAAATGGAATATTCAAACCGTCCTTCAGTCAATTGCGGTCATGCAACCTCATTTGCCAGTCTCCTTTGAAGACTTGAAACAAGCCTTACAGGACGTTAAAAATATCAGTAAACTAATTGGTAGGTGGGATATCAAAAGATTAAACCCTTTGGTCATTATGGATAGTGCTCATAATGAGGCGGGTATCCGTTTTGCAATAGATCAATTACAAAAAATCCCAGCTAAAAAACTGAGAATCGTTTTCGGAGTAGTCAAGGATAAAGACCCTAAAGAGGTACTCCAAATATTACCCAAAAAAGCATGGTATTATTTTGCTAAAGCTGATATTCCAAGAGGCCTTCCAGCTGAAGAATTACAATTAAAAGCGAAAGCACATCAGTTGCAAGGAAAGGTGTACCTTTCGGTAAAAGCGGCCTACGAGGCCGCCTTGGAAGAAGCTCAACCCGAAGATGTAATATTCGTAGGGGGTAGTATATTTGTAGTAGCCGAAATTATTTAGGTACCTTAGGATATGTTTAGAATATTATTTTTTCTGGTAGTTCTAGGATTGCTTGTTTGGTTAGCTATCCTTTTCCTCAAATTAAGAGAATTATATCTCAAGAAGTCCCAACCTGTTACCATAGCTGATAAAATTCAAAGCAGCATCAACCGATGCTTAATGGCGCTAAATCAAAACCGATTAGAAATAAATGATATTGAATCTAATATTGAAGAAATCAATCAGGAATTATCCGATGCATCTAGTCTTTCACCTAAGAATATGGAGAAATCCAAACAAGTTTTAGAAGGTTTCACAAAGGAAAAAGACCTTCGTCTTGCTAAATCTGAATTTTATCAAACCGCCATCAAAAAATTAAATCTACTTTTAAAGAACCACCAATGGGCGGAAGGATTGGAAGAAAAAAAGAATACTTTAGAAGGGTTACGCCAACACCATTATGACGATCTTGCCACCATGGAAGAAATTAAATACTCGGTTCATGCCGAAGAGGAATACGTCCATACCATAGATTCTCTTTCCTTAAAAATCCTGGATAGTACTTCTCTGGATGATACCAAATTAGTCAAAGAAGAACTTGAAAAAATCATTGAAGAATTATAAATTATCAGAACAGTTGACTGATATCAATTTTCTGACCATTTTTGATATCTGTTGTTACCACCAATATTCTTTTCCGCCTGCCTAATTTATTTAAGAAAATTTCCTGACCTATGGTTAGGTTGACTTTACTTTCACTATTGGGAGATAGATTGGGATTCATGACCCCTGGTATCCTCAAAGGAATAGACTTATTAGTAGTATTGATTAGATAAAAACTAATGGTCTTGGAGCTAACTATCTTAGGTAAAACTGGCTTGGGAGCTGGCAAACTATACGTCACTTTTACCTTTGCAGCCCGGTTGGCATCAATCAACAACCGTTCGTCTTTTTCGATAGTCAATTTAGCTACTCCAAATTTTTTTAAGCCAAACCCCTTAATCTTGTTTTTATTCGCTTTATCCATAACTCGTACCTCTACTGGATAAGCACTTTTATTTTTTACAGTGGCAATTACCTCTGGTGCATTAGGGTAGGGATTGATCATACCGTTTTGACCATCCTTGCCGCCGATTAACAACATGGAATTACCCTCAGGAATCCGAACGGTATGCATGGATACTCCACAGCTCCCTAAAATAATTGAAAAGGAGAACAGCGTTATTATGGACAATTTTAGGTTCATATTTTAAACTTTATCCTTACAAAAAAGAAACCACTATCAAATAACGCGCAGTAGCACAGAGTTATTCTCAAATAATTCTTAACTAAATATTAAATTATTTTTGGCTAGTCTTTGGCATCAGCCAAATATTGCTCGTAAGAAGTGGTTTTATAATGGTCTTCAGCGATAAAGCTCAGCTCCTTTAATAAATCCGGAACTTGTTTGTAGCCAGGCGAAACTGTAATCCTTTTTTGGGTTTCGTCTAAATACACATAGGAAGGATAACCAAGTTGACCATCTAAAAGGGAATAAGCTAGTTCATGAACGCCTCTTCTCCCTTGGTTGATAAACTTCAAACTATAACCGTTGTACTCTACTATTTCTCTTTGCTCGGCGTCAAATTTAATAGGATAGAAGTTTTCGTTGATATAAGCGGCCACTTTTGGATCTGCAAAAGTGGTTTTATCCATTTTTTTGCACCATCCACACCAATCGGTATAAACATCCACAAATAATTTTTTTGGATTTTTATTAGAAGCTACTATAGCGTCTTCCCAACTCATCCATTGGATAGGGCCTTCTGCTATTATTTCTTTCTTGGATTCATGAGACGAATGATTGGTTCTATTTTTAGAAGGAACAAAGGCCCATAAAATAATTCCTAAAAATAAAATGGCGATAAAGGGAATAAATTTTTTCATAATATTTGCTTGAAATCCAAATATATCAAACAGTTATCATTTATTAATTGTTTCGCAAGGAAAATAAAAGAGGTGACAAAAAAATTGGTAGTAGCAATAGGAGGTTCCAGTGGTTCTGTTTATGCGAAGTTATTGTTGGATAAGCTTAAAGCTATGGGTCAGGAAGGCCCAGAGGTAGGAATGGTGATGAGTGACAATGCCAAGTATAATTGGGAATATGAATTGGAGAACCAGGATTATTTGAATTATCCCTTCCAGTTGTATGAAAAAAATGATTTTCACGCCCCCTTTGCTTCAGGATCCGCCCGTTATGATACGATGATCGTTTGCCCCTGTTCTGCTGGTCTAATGGGTAGGATTGCTAATGGAATTTCTAATGATTTGACAACCAGAGCTGCTGATGTAATTCTGAAAGAGCGAAGAAAATTAATTGTAGTTTTACGAGAAACTCCCTTGAATTTGATTCACCTACAAAACATGAAAACCATAACAGAAGCTGGAGGAATCATTTGTCCGGCTATACCCTCGTTTTACAGCCAGCCTAAAAGTGTAAATGAGTTGGTTTTAACCGTAGTAGATAGGGTTTTAGATTTATGTGGATTGCCTATTAAAACTTTTCGTTGGGGAGAAAATAATAATTAACCATATTAAACACCTTATGAAAAAATCATTTTTATTTATTTTACTTATTTCCAGCCTATTATCACAAAAAGGTTGGTCGCAAAACAATCAAACTTTAATGGATTCAATTAGCTACAGTTTGGGCATTTTAATGGCCCAAAGTATTAAAAACCAAGGATTTGAGGGGTTGAATACTCAAGAATTAGCACTTGGTATTGACGATGTACTTAAAAACAAAGACTTAAAAATTGATGTAGAAGCCGCCAATACTATGGTGCAACAGTTCATTCAAAATCAAAAAATGAGTCAATACGAAACTAAAATTGCTGAGGAAAAAGCATTTTTTGAGGAGAATGCTCAAAGGTCGGAGGTACAAACCTTACCATCTGGTTTGCAGTACGAAGAAATAATTGAAGGAAATGGTCCCATTCCTACTTTGAATGATAAAGTGACCGTTCACTATCACGGAACCTTGTTAGATGGAACCGTTTTCGATAGTTCTGTGGATAGGGGAACTCCGGCAACCTTTGGAGTGGGTCAGGTGATTGCAGGTTGGGTAGAAGCCCTTCAATTGATGCCTACCGGAGCTAAGTGGAAGTTGTATATTCCCTATAATTTAGCCTATGGTGAAAGAGGGGCAGGACCTACCATTCAGCCTTATTCTTCACTAATTTTCGAAGTAGAATTAATCGAAATTGCAGAATAAATGAGGATTGATATACTTTCAGCAGTCCCCGAACTTTTATCGAGCCCCTTTTCACATTCCATTATGAAAAGAGCGGCTGAAAGGGGGTTGCTGGAGGTAATCGTCCACGATTTGAGGGCCTATGGATTGGGTAAAAATAGGCAGATTGACGATTATCAATACGGTGGTGGAGCCGGAATGGTCATGCGAATAGAGCCCATCGTCCGATGTATTGAGCAATTAAAAAAAGAGAGAAGTTATGACGAGGTCATTTATCTAACCCCCGATGGAACATTATTCGATCAACCGCTAGCCAACCAGTTGTCCCTTCGGGAAAATGTAATTTTGCTATGTGGACACTATAAAGGCATAGATGAGCGGATTCGAGAGCATTATATCACCCAAGAAATTTCCATCGGAAATTATGTTTTATCTGGAGGTGAATTGGCTGCCGCAGTAATTACAGATGCCATAGGCAGATTACTACCTGGAGTACTTAACGATGAAAGCTCAGCCTTATCGGATTCTTTTCAAGATAACTTATTAGCTCCTCCTGTATATACCCGTCCTGCCGAATACAAGGGTTGGAAAGTCCCAGATGTATTGACTTCGGGAAATTTTAAAAAAATAGAAGAATGGCGTCACCAAAAAGCAGTCGAAAGAACTCGTGAAAGGCGCCCTGAATTATACAATAGAATATGAATCCTATGTTTTTATCCATGCTACACCTTCCGGATTTTAGCAACCCAGCAGTTTGGATTAGTTTGCTAACCATTTCCTTTCTTGAAATTGTATTGGGGGTAGATAATATCATTTTTATCAGTATTGCGGCAAATCGTTTACCAGAGGTGGAAAGGGCCAAGGCACGTAATATTGGTCTAATATTAGCCATGATTTTTAGAATCATTCTGCTATTTGGTTTGACCTATTTGATTGCTATGCAAAGTCCTTGGTTTACTTTGGATGCGATGGGTATTCATGCGGGTTTCACGGGTCAAAGCGTCATTCTTATCCTGGGAGGTGTGTTTTTATTGTATAAAAGTACAAGTGAAATACACCATAAATTAGAAGATGACCCTGATGTAGCTCATCAAAAAGTAGCTAAAGGGGGTGTCTCCTTAATCAATGTGATTGTTCAAATCGGTTTGATTAATATCGTCTTCTCCTTTGATGCCATTCTTACCGCAGTGGGTTTAACCGATGAAGTCGCTGTGATGATCTTGGCTATTGTATTTTCTGTTTTAATCATGATGTGGTTTGCCGGTCCTATTGGGGATTATGTTAATAGACATCCTACTTTACAAATGTTGGGTTTGGCCTTTTTAATTTTGATTGGCTTTATGTTAATAGCAGAAGGTGCCCATTTAGCACATCTGAAATTTGGGAATACAGAAATAGGAGCAGTACCTAAGGGTTATTTATACTTTGCAATCGCTTTCTCCTTAGGAGTTGAATTTCTGAATTTAAAGTTGCGAAAGAACAAAAAACCTGTTCAATTGCGTGGTTATCTGGAAGAAAATAAAAAAGCACAATAATAATCAGGGATATTGAACCAATACGATAGTTTCTTTCCCGTATTGATGTTCAAATTGGGTATCTATTCCATCAGGCACTACCTTTTTATTAGCTAGGTAATACACCCCACTTTCCCATTGTCGCTTTGATTTCAAAGTGGTTCCTCTCCATTTATTTAGATAAAAAACCATGGTTAGCGAAAGAGGTAGTTCCTTTTCTTCAATGATTGGAACGTCTCCTTCTATATAAAGAAATAGCGGTTGCGCTTTTACCTGCTCGACTATAGCAGCAGCTCGGTCTTTATCGGACTGGGCAATACTATCCGTAGCCCTTTGAGGTAATACTACTAAGTCAAATACAATTCTTAAAGCAGATAGGGCTAATACTGAAACTACCACAGGTGGCCAAATTTTTTGACGGAGCAACACTGCCAAGCTTAAACCGAAAATTACAGACAATAGGGCCGGCCACACCAAGGGAAAGGTGAGGTAATTTTTGCCGAAGGCGTACAATCCTATCCCGCCAACTAGAAGCAACATCGTCAATAC
>JBEAPR010000023.1:0-12898 GCA_041164265.1 Bacteroidota bacterium
ATTAAAGGTTATCAGACGCCGAAATCCAGCGAACACTTAAATCTACATTGTCCATTTTTTCATCAAGAGGGAACATGGGCCTTTTAATTCGTTTGTAATCTAATCGATTCAAATCTTGATCTACTCCACCAGGCGTAAGCGCCATGATCCAATCGCCTCTCATATCGTATAATTCAGGTACAAGGTAGCCTATTTTAACTATTAAAATATCGGCTTCTCTTGGGTTCAAATCGAGTTGAGTAAAATCTTTTTCGTAATGGTAAGGTTTTCTTTTTTCAGTTACAATTACATCCAAGCTACCTACCCTAACTACAGCTTCGGTTTCTGCATGAAGATCACCTTCACGTAAGGCAACCACCTTGCCATTTAGCAAAATAGGAGGGGCATATCGGTTGTCAACAGCCGCCCCCACCAAAGCACTAACCTGCCCGCCAATACCAACTTTTTTAGCGGCAGTTATGAGCTCAGGACCAGGGATAGAAGCATAAATTACTTGTGGCCCCCCTTCCTTTTGAAAAGCGGGCTGCGAGAGTAATTCACGCAAGGTCCAAGTTACATCTCCAGCACCCCCTGCAGTAGGGTTGTCACCCATATCACTTATAATAAAGGGTTTTTGTTTAGAGTTCAAAGCTTTGGTAATACTCTCTTCAAATGATGCTGTAGGAGCTACAAAATCAAATTCATTACGAACAGCCCAAAATTGCGCAGCTAGGGCTTCAGCTTCTATTTTAACAGTTTCTTGGTTATCACCAGTTACCATAACAACAGCATGGTTTCGAGGCTCATCGGCCCATGCATATCCAATCCAAATTGCGGCATCCACAACACCTTCTTTTTCAACTGAATATGGAATTTTGGCATATAAACTTTTCCCAGGATCTATTCGTGTACTTGTTTTTTCTCCGGGCAGCAATATTGGAATGGGAATCCACGCTTTGTATTTGGGTTTACCTTTTCCTGAAATCAAACGGTCAAGTAACAGATCCACAGCTCTTTGTTTTGATTCTAAAGCGTCTTCATGAGGAGCCATTCGATAGCAAGTAATTAAATCAGAATGTTGGGCTAACCGCTCAGAAACATTTCCGTGCAGATCCATAGAAGTAGAAATTAGCATTTCGGTACCAAGTAGGGCCCTAATCTTTTGTATAAAATCACCTTCCGGGTCATCTAATCCTTCCACAGACATAGCCCCATGAATATCGAAGAAAAGACCATCATATGGGCTGTTTTTAGCGAGCATATTTAGAGTTACCTCAACCAATGAGTCATATGCTTTTCTTGTAACAATTCCACCTGGCAATGCATGCCCTCTTAAGGCAGGATACCATTCAGCCGCTTTGCGCTGAGATTTCCCTTCTCCTAGAAATGGATAATAATCAAAAACAGCTTCATTTGTTTTAGCTAAAAATGCTTCAGCCGTTGTTTTTGCAGGAGAAAAAGTACTTGACTCGATGGCTAATCCTGCAATAGCTATTTTGAGGGTACTCTTATTATCTCCCTCATTTTTACATGTATTTAGTAATAGTAGCAATACTAAAAAGAGAGTTAATTTTATTATCCAATTTATCATGTAGTTTAAATTTTACTAAAGATAGCGACTTTCTATACATTGATTTTAATACCATGATTACAAATCATTTCAATGATAATTTCCTATCTTAAATTTTTAATAACTCTTCTAATTTTAATTTATGAAAAAGGTAGTGTATTGGTCTATTGTTGCAGCTTTGGCTGGTCTCTTATTTGGTTTCGATACCGTTGTAATTTCTGGAGCGGATAAAAAATTACAATCCTTATGGCAGTCGTCAGATAGTTTTCACGGATTTATTGTTATGGCAATGGCCCTTTGGGGAACAGTTGCTGGAGCTTTTATTGGGGCTGTTCCTACACAACGATTTGGCCGCAAAAAAACTCTTTTTAGTATCGGAACTTTATATACGCTATCAGCCCTAGGTTCCGCTTTTGCCAATGACCCCTACACTTTTGCCGCCTTTCGATTTATTGGTGGTTTAGGCGTTGGGATTTCAACAATAGCTGCACCAGCATATATATCAGAAATTGCTCCAGCTAAACACCGTGGCCGTTTAGTAGGTTTGTATCAATTTAGCTTGGTGTTCGGAATTTTACTGGCTTTTATTTCTAATTTTTTGCTTAGTTCACTAGGTGAAAACGCCTGGCGATGGATGATGGGAGTTGAAGCCTTTCCTGCTATTGCGTTTACACTCCTCTGCTTAGGAATTCCAGAAAGTCCGAGATGGCTGCTTTCCGTTGGAAAAAAAGATCAAGCAAAAGCCATTTTTTTAGAAATTGATCCTAACTCCTCTTTTGATGATGTCATAAATGATTTGACGGCAATTGATAATAATCAAAATAAAACAGAATCTATTTTTGATAAAAAATACAGATTTCCCTTATTATTAGCTTTTTACGTTGCTTTTTTTAATCAGCTTTCAGGGATAAATGCCTTTTTATATTATGCACCTCGAATTTTTGAAGAAGGGGGTTTAGGGGAAAACGCATCATTATTGAGTAGTGTTGGGATAGGAATTACCAATTTATTATTCACTTTTGTTGGGATTAGTTTAATAGACAAACAAGGGAGGAGACAATTAATGTATTATGGATCATTTGGCTATATCATTTCCCTGAGTTTGGTGGCTTGTGCTTTTTATTTTAGTTGGGGAGGAATTTTAATACCGCTCTTTTTATTTCTTTTTATTGCGGCACATGCCATAGGCCAAGGAGCCATTATTTGGGTCTATATTTCAGAGATTTTCCCTAATCACCTCAGAAATTCGGGCCAGGCATTTGGGACGAGTGTACATTGGGTATTGGCTGCAGTAATTCCATCTTTTGTTCCCTTGATGTTTTCTAGTATTGGCGCAGGAACAGTTTTTGCTATTTTTGCATTCTTTATGGTATTACAACTTGTTTTTGTTCATTTCATGATGCCCGAAACGAAAGGAGTACCTTTGGAAGAGTTAAGTAATTCATTAATGAAGTAATGAATATAATTCATGAAAAAAAAGAGCACCTCAAAAGGCTTCTCTATAGTCTTAATTTTATTTGTTTTTACCCATATGGGATGTGAAACTAAAATGAATCAATCCACTTCACAAAATAAGGAAGAAATCCTATATCGACCGAACTTCCATTTCACTCCAAAAACCAATTGGATGAATGACCCCAATGGGATGTTTTATTACAAAGGAAAGTTTCATTTGTATTTTCAACATAATCCAGAGGATAATATTTGGGGGCCTATGCATTGGGGTCACGCAACAAGTGAAGACTTAAAAACCTGGGAGGAGCATCCCATAGCATTATATCCTGACTCTCTAGGCACTATCTTTTCAGGAAGTGCAGTAGTTGATTATCACAATACCTCTGGGTTTGGGTCTTTAGAAAATCCACCAATTGTGGCTATTTTTACATACCATAATGCAAAAGCAGAACAAGAAGGCAGTACTCAATTTCAAACCCAAGGAATTGCTTATTCTTTAGACGAAGGGTACTCTTGGACTAAATATGCTAGTAACCCGGTAATTCAAAACCCAGGGATACGTGATTTTAGAGACCCTAAAGTTTTTTGGTTAGAAAGTGAACAAAAGTGGATATTAACCTTAGCAGCAGGTCAGGAAACCCAATTTTATACTTCTAAAAATCTAAAAGAATGGAAGTATGCTTCTTCGTTTGGCGAAGGAATAGGGAATCATGATGGAGTGTGGGAATGTCCGGATTTATTTCCTCTAAGTTTATCAGAAACGAACGAAGTGAAATGGGTTCACTTAGTAAGTATTAACCCCGGTGGTCCAAATGGAGGGAGCGCAACTCAATATTTTGTTGGAGATTTTGATGGAAAAGCGTTTACACTTGATTCAAAGTTTGAAAAAGAATTAGAAAAGGAACATACTTTTTGGACAGACTATGGTAAAGACAATTATGCTGGGGTTACCTTTTCAAATTGGACTGAAAAGTCAGGTAATGTTTTGTATTTAGGCTGGATGTCTAATTGGGAATATGCTACAAAAGTTCCAACAACAATATGGAGAAGTGCTATGACAACGGCACGCGAATTAAAATTAACTAAAACGAAAACGGGATATCGATTACTATCCCTCCCTGATCAGAATTGGGCATCGTTTTCAGTAAATCAATTTATTCAACCTTCAAGAAAAATTTCAAAGAGAGAAAATCTCCTGCCTAAAGGGACTGTAAACTTATCCAAAGCAGAATTGACTTTTGAACTCCATAAATTAAAATCTGAATCGTATTCGTTTATTTTAAGTAATGATATTGGAGAGGAATTATCTTTTGGATTAGATTTTTCTAAAAATCAATATTTTATTGATCGTAAAAATACGGGCAATGTTAGTTTTTCAGAGACCTTTGCCTCCAAACCTTCTATAGCACCTCGATTTGAAACACTAGACAAAATGACACTTACGGCACTTTTTGATAAAACATCTGTAGAGCTTTTTTTTGACAATGGAAAAACAGTAATGACAGAGCTGTTTTTTCCAAATGCTCCATTCAATCAACTTGATTTAGTTACAGATGGACTAGGGGCAGAATTGATTCAATTTAAAGTAATAGCATTACATTAAAAAATATGTTATTTTTGGTATGATCAGCCCCTATTTGAAAACATAAAAAAGTCAATTAAAAGTAAAGAAACACTAGTGTTTGGATTCTAATATTTATCTATATTCGAGTATTATTTTTAATAATGAATATAAGTTTTCATAAGGTGGTCTTAAAAAAACGATTCCCTTTAGCAATAAGCAGGGGGGTCCGATACGATTCTGAAAATCTTTTTGTACGCATTGAAAGTGAAGGAAAAGTTGGTTGGGGAGAAGCTGCTCCAGGTGGCTCAGAAGGTGCCTCAACATCAGAAGAAGTTGAAATGGCATTACGCAATTTTATAGCGCCAGGCATTGAAGGCCAATCCATTACGAGTTTGTATGATCGTGCAATAAATGAAAAGGTTCCCCCTTGCGCATATGCTGCACTTGATATTGCTATGTGGGACTTATTAGCCAAAAAAGCAAAATTGCCTTTATATCAACTTCTTGGATTTTCAAGAGCTCATATACCAACATCAGTAACTATTGGAATTAATCCACCAGAAGTAATTAAAGAACGTGTTCCTTTACTATTAGAAGGGACCACTGTCAAATCACTTAAAATAAAATTAGGATCTCCCGAGGGCATTCATGCAGATAAAATTATGTTTGAGCAAGTAGTTAAAAGTACTGCACAGTATAATGTTCAACTTCGTGTTGATGCCAATGGAGGATGGAATGTAGAGGATGCGAAGCACATGTTGCAGTGGCTTGCCGAACGACATGTGGACTATGTAGAACAACCATTAAAAGAAGGTGAAGAGGGCAAATTAATTGAACTTTACAACAACCGACCGATTCCAATTTTTGTTGATGAAAGTTGTCGTTTTGCTGAAAATATTCCTCATTTTGCTTCTTATGTAGATGGTGTAAATTTAAAATTAATGAAGTGTGGAGGAATTACGGGAGGCTTAAGAATTATTGCAACTGCAAAAGCCTTTGGATTGCAAACTATGATTGGATGCATGTCTGAATCATCAGTTTCTATTGCTGCAGGAGCAGCCCTTTCAGGGCAAATTGATCATATAGATTTAGACTCACATTATAATTTAAATCCAGACCCTTCAACTGGCGCACCTATGGTAGACGGTGTTACTTTACCTCCAAATGTGCCTGGTCATGGAGGCAATCTAAAAGAAGAGTATTATGCTTAATATACATCAAAAAATTGCCGTTTATATGGAAGGCCATATTGATAGTGATTATGGCAAAATGGGTACAGGAGTAGTTCGTTATATTAAAAATCCAATTGTAGGTGTAATTGATAAAACACATGCAGGAAGAAATATGAAGGAATTTATGGATACAGAAAAAAATGTCCCCATATTGAGTTCACTTCAAGAGGCAATTACTCTTGGAGCTTCTGTATTGGTTTTAGGAATTGCCCCCTCAGGAGGGCGTATACCAGAGAGTTGGCATACCATTATTGAATCTGCCTTAGATGCAGGCATGAGTATAGTGAATGGATTACATGATTTAATTTTCCCAAAATGGGGAACTAAAATTAAAAATCCAGAGAATCAATGGATTTGGGATATACGCATTCCCCAATTTATTCCAGAAATTGCCACCGCTAAAGCAGCTACTCTAAAAAATAAACGCATTCTTTTTGTAGGCACTGACATGGCTGTAGGTAAAATGACAGCGGGATTGGAATTATATAAAGAACTTCAAAATCAAAAATTTAATGTTGGATTTATAGCCACAGGTCAAATTGGGATTACCATTACAGGTAATGGAATTCCCCTTGATGCTTTCAAAGTTGATCATGCATGTGGCGCCGTTGAACAAATGGTAATGGAGCAATCTGACAAAGAAATTGTACTAATTGAGGGCCAAGGTTCATTATTGCATCCTGGGAGTACAGCAACCTTACCCTTAATGCGAGGGAGTTGCCCTACCCATTTAGTATTATGCCTTCGAGCAGAAAAACCAACATTGCGTAGTCCAGACCATATAAAGATTCCAGATCTTAATGCCTTTATTGCTTTAAATGAAGCATTAGCAACCGTAGTGGGGACATATCCTAAAGCAAAGGTTATAGGTATAGCTTCAAATACAAGCTCCTTGTCAATAGAGGAAGCAAAAAAACATATTCTTACCCTACAAGAAAAGACAGGACTTGTTGTAACAGACCCCATTCGATTTGGAATGGAATCCATTGCAAAATTGATAACAATCAATTAGTACATCTTTTGACGATCTACTAGTTGCGGAATAGGAAGGCCTTTTTCCATTTGATCAAAACAATGAAGCATTTGATAGATGCTTTCTTTAGGATAAGTTAAACTGGCTATATGTGGAGTTAAGTGAACCTTAGGATGAAGCCAAAGGGGGCTTTCTTTAGGAAGGGGTTCAATCTCAAAAACATCTAAAAAAGCTCCTGAAAGTACACCAGCATCTAAAGCGGATAAAATATCTTCTTCAACATGTACTTTACCCCTTGATACATTAATTAAATAAGTCGGACGATTTAATTTTTGAAATAATTTATTGTTTAATAGGGCATGAGTGTGTTTTGTGTAAGGTACAGTACAAATTAACACGTTTATATCTTGTAAAAAAGCATCAAAATTCGCTCCTGAAAAAGAGGGAAAAGGTGTTTGTTTAGGGGAAGGACTATACCCAACAACAGAAAACCCCAATTGATGTAGTTTTATTGCACAATCCATTCCAAGATGACCAATGCCTAAGACACCAATTTTCAATTCACGTTCTTCAAATTCAAATTGAGCCCAATGACTATTTCTTTGCGCTTTTTCAAACTCATAAAACGAGCGATGATGATTTAGAACTGCCATAATAATATAATTGCTCATTGAAAATGCCATTTGAGGATCAATAACCCTGCAAATAGGAATGTTTTTTGGAATTTGTTCATCGGATAAAACATGATCAACACCTGCACCCATCGCAAATATTAGTTTTAGATTGGTAAATTTTTTTAATGAACCAAAAGGTTGTTTCCAAACCATGGCACACACCACATCTTCTGGTTGATCAGTTTCATGTCCTATAAGCAGGGGAACATGTGGAACAATTTCCTCAAAGTTTTTTTTCCATAGGGCTGTTGGATGAGGAGGTGCAATAATTGCAAAACGCATGGTGAATTCAGTTTGAAATCCAGTTAAAGATACATAAAATGTGTATTTTTGATAGCTATGAAATCACAAAGCCTGCTTTTAATTCCAATATACCTCCTTTTAGGAATCATTGTTTGTTGCTCAAAAGAAACATTAAAAGAAGAAGATAATGTATCTTCAGAACTAAATAAAGCCATAGCCATTCAAGTTTTAAAAAATACGAATGTGTTGAGAAAAGAAAAGGGACTCACTGAACTTTCCCAAAATGAAGAAATGGATAAGCTAGCTACTTACCATAGTGAAAATATGGTGTCTGAAGGTTTTTTTGATCATGTTGATACTCAAGGGAACTCACCTTCTTCTAGAGCTGATCTTTTTGGTTACAAGTGGTCTACTATTGGTGAAAATATTGCTAAAATTCCCTGGTTTGAAAATGTGATTTCTTGTGGTGATACTCGAAGTAAAGATGCAATTGCTCAATGTGTGGTTGATGGGTGGAAAAACTCCCCTGGGCATTATAGAAATATAATAGGAGATTATACAGAACTAGGAGTGGGTGTGGTCTTTAGCCAAGACAGTATGGTTTATTTTACGCAAGTATTTAGAACCCCCTAGTTACTTACAATGGTAATCTGCTGCTCGGGTTGCAATTTGATTGTTTGGCTTTACATTTACTTTATAGCCTAATGAATTCGCCCAACCCTTAGCTGCTGAGATCAATTTGTTTGATTTAAAACTTTCATCTTCATTATAATCCATATCAATCTCAACTTTTACACTTACTTTTTGTGTTAACCATTCAGCAGTATCCACACTTAATTCAGCTTCTTTCCACAAACGTGTCCACATGTCTGTGATTTGCTTAACATTAGTTTTACTTAATATATAATGAACTCCTCTGCTTCCTAAACGAAAGGCAATAACTGTTGTATATTTTGTTTGTTTATTGATGTTTTGAGAATCTGTACCTATATGAATTTCAGCATAGGGGAAATTTTTAATAACCCCAAGAGTATGAACTACAGGATCAACACGGTTACCTCTAATGTCTTTAAATAAAAGCATAAATCAACCTCTAAATTAAAAATATTAATTTGCCCTAACTAAATAGAAATAAAAATGACAACTATCCTTTTCTCAATTTGCAATACGGGAATACTTTTAGTTTGGGGAATCTTACTTTTTTTACCTCGATGGAAAGGAGCTGAATTATTAATACAATTTCCATGGATTCCTTTCGTCTTAAGCTTTTTTTACCTTTATTTTATTGTTCTATCTGGAGGGTTAAACGATTCAGATTTCACCACTTTGACAGGAATTCAAAAAGCATTTCAAAATGCTTCTTTAGAATCTACAGCAGCTGGATGGTTACATTATCTGGCCTTTGATTTTTGGGTAGGAACATGGATAATTCGCCATAGCAGAAAACACAAAATAAGTCATATAAAAATTTTCCTTCCTTTGTTAGCTACCTTTCTATTAGGACCAGTTGGAATTTTATTTTATACTATTCTGTATTGGAGTAATCGGATAATTACGAAGGCCAATTAAAAAGAACATTCTGCTGAATATCAGGATGCAAGGAATGCGCAACAGGACAAGTTAAAGCCGCTCGTTCTAAAAGGGTTTGCGTTTTAGAATCAAAGCTAGTGTTGAATGTCAAATGAATTATTAAGGAGGTGATTCTACGCGGATTAGTTCCCATAATTTTAGTAATTTCTGCATACGTTCCTGTAAGGTCAATTCCCATATCTCGCGCTTTTATTCCCATAATAGTAATCATACAAGAGGCCAAAGCCGTAGCAACAATATCGGTAGGTGAAAAGGCTTCTCCCTTTCCTTGGTTGTCTTTTGGAGCATCTGTGAAGATGATCTCTTTGGAAGCAAGGTGCTGTGCCTCAGTTCGTAAATCACCTAAATAAGTAACTTTACTTGTCATAAGCTAGTCAATTTTTGATAAATTAATTGTCCGAGTGTACTCCCTATACCCAGAAGTATAGGATAGGCAAAAAAAAGCCAAAGAATGTCTTTTAGCTCAAGAGAATTCCAATACGAATTGGAATGCGTAAGCCCTTGAATCAAATCATACCAAGTCTTACACTGAATTTTAGATGCCATTCCATTGGCCAGAATTGCAACTATTAACACCGTTACCCCTATACAATATAAACGAATCACATTCAAAAGTAATCAACTTTAAAGAGTAATGTGTAATTTAGGGTCAAACAAAAAAATGAATTGGAAAAAGTTAGCTAAAACCTTCTTTTTTGTGGCATCCTTATTATGTGGTATCGTAGTTAGTATTATGTATACCAAGCTCACATTTATTGATTGGCCCTATGTTTTTGGATGCATAATCTTTTTGGTGATAGCCCTTCTAATTCCAAACAATAAAAGTTAAATCAAAGTTTCTATCGAATGAAAAAAATAATTTATTTCTTATTGACTCTTGGAGCAATAACACCCATTTTTGGCCAAAATAAAAAGAACTTAAAAAACGAAGTTATTGCCGATGTAGAAAAGCAAAAAAATGAACTTATTACAATTAGTGATACCATTTGGGGGGCAGCTGAAATTGCCTTTCAAGAAACTGTTTCTTCGGAAACTTTAATTGCTTATGCAAAGGCAAATGGGTTTGAGGTTGAAGAGGGTGTTGCGGATACTCCTACGGCTTTTGTAGCTACCTACGGATCAGGAAAACCCGTAATTGGAATTTTAGGCGAGTTTGATGCCTTACCAGGGATTTCTCAAAAAACTGTTCCTGAAAAAACCCCATTACATCCAGGCGCAGCAGGACATGGATGTGGACATAATCTTTTTGGCACAGCGAGTCTAGGAGCTGCCGTAGCTATTAAAAACTTAATTGCTGAAGGAAAATTAAAAGGGACAGTGAAATTTTTTGGCACTCCTGCAGAAGAGAAATTTTTTGGAAAATTATGGATGGCCCGTGCCGGTCTTTTTGATGACTTAGATGCCTGTATGGACTGGCATCCGGCAGATGAAACTGAAGCCGACGTACAGAGCTCTCTTGCTTTAGTTGATTTTAAAGTAGAATTTTTTGGGCAAACCGCTCATGCATCTGCAGATCCATGGAATGGGAAAAGTGCATCTGATGCTCTAGAGCTCTACACACATGGAATCAATGCGTATAGAGAGCATATTAAACCCACTGTGCGTATTCACTATCATATTCAAGACGGCGGACAGGTGGTTAATGTAGTACCTGATTACGCCAGATTATGGGTCCGTGTCCGCGATACCAAACGAGAGGGAATGAATGAAGTTTACCAACGCGTAATGGAAATGGCTCAAGGAGCTGCAATACTTGCCGATGTGAAACATGAAATCAATTTAATTTCAGGGATTCATGAAATTTTACCCAATCGCTCAGGGGGTGAGGCAGTACAAAAGAATCTTGAAATATTAGGCGATATTCAATATTCAGAGGAAGAAAACAAATTTGCGTTTAAAATTCAAGAAGCTACAGGAAAACCCAAAATAGGGATAGATGGAAAAATACGCCCTTTAAAAGAAACAGCAGAACACCCAATGGGTGGATCAACAGATGTTGGTGATGTAAGTTTTATTGTCCCTGTGGTTCGATTGGGAGTAACTACTGCTCCAAAAGGAACACCTTGGCATTCATGGGCCGTAGTTGCATGCGGGGGAATGTCTATTGGCCACAAAGGAATGTTATATGCAGCAAAAGCGTTAAGCATGACTATGGTTGATTTATTTACAGATAAAGCACTTTTAGACTTGGTAAAGCAAGAATTTAAAGAACGTAAAGGATCTTATCAATATGAAGGGTTATTACCTCCAGGACCACCTCCTGTTGGACAAGAATAAATGGAATATATAATAAAAGTATTGCGGGTTAGGTCATCCAATGGCGTTCCCGCATTTCTTTTTTTACCTTCCCAGATAAATACACTACCGCAATCATATTAGGAATACTCATCAGGGCAAAAGAAAGATCTATTATTCCAACAACAATTTCTACGGTAACTAATGCTGAAAAAATAATACTACCAATATAAAAGTAGTTATACAAATACCCCCATTTTGGCCGAGTAAGGAATCCAAAGCACTTTACTCCATAATAAGAGTATGTAAAAAGAGTAGAAATTCCAAAAACAAATACCATGAGCAATAATAATATATCCCCAAAACCAAAAAAAGCACGTCTAAAAGCTTCGAGAGTAAGCACAATACCATTCAACCCTTCAACGGTATAGGCTCCAGTAATAATTACAATCAATCCGGTGATGGTACAAACTAAACCTGTATCAAGTAATGGGCCTAACATAGCGACAAGACCCTCATCAGTTCCTAATTTACTTTGTGATTGTCCGTGGTACATAGGCGCATTTCCAACGCCACTTTCATTTGAAAAAACTGCACGACGTACACCTAAAATAACTAACCCCCAAAACCCCCCAGCTACAGCCGTTTTTAAATTAAATGCTTCGGTTAAGATCAGTTTAAAAGAAGGCAGTATCGCCTCAAAATGGGTAAAAAGAATATATCCTCCCAAAACCATATACAATAATACCATTAAAGGGACCAAATTCGATGTGACACGCACTATGGTTTGTAACCCTCCAAAAATAACAAAAGCACTAGCCAAAGAGAGGCCTATCCCTATTAGAAACTTCCATTGAAAAGTAGAAAAATTTCCCATTTCTTCTGGCCGAATCACATCCATAAAAGTTTGAGTAAGTTGATTTGCAGTAAATGCAGGAAGGACTCCAAATAATCCTGCAACTGAAAACCAAATGGCCAAGGGCTTCCCCCATTTCTGAATACCTAAATGCATATAATACATAGGGCCCCCTATGGGTGAGCCGTCAGAGTCAATAGTGCGAAGTTGAACAGCTAATGAACAAGAGTAAAATTTAATAACCATTCCTAGTAATGCGGTAAGCCACATCCAAACAAGTACTCCGGGACCTCCCATATGAATGGCAATGGCAACACCAGAAATATTCCCTAAACCCACCGTTGCTGCCAATACAGCTGAAAGAGCTTGAAATCTAGAAATACCAAGTTGGCTGTCTTTTGTTTGAAGAAGTTGAAATCCCTTTTTTATTTTGAACAATGGAACCCCTTTACTGTGAAAGAGCAAATAAATTCCTCCACCAATGACAACAAATAACATCATCCACTCTAGAGGGCGAATCATGTTTT
>JBEAPR010000024.1:0-27487 GCA_041164265.1 Bacteroidota bacterium
AGAAACTGAGAATAGGTATTTGCTCCCATAAAAATGTCTCGGATAATCAATAAAGACCATTTATCTCCAACGAGATCTAAAAAAATATTTAAAGGGCAGTTTGATCTTAATTTCATAGATAATTCTGATAGATATCTTTTAAAATAACCTTCAATAGCATAGAAGAAATGATTCAAAGGTATTTCTAATAGCGTAAAAGAAATTTTGTAACATAAACCTCTTTTGTTATGTTGCAAAATTAAATATTATTTATGACTCCCATGATAAATAGGATGAATTAAAGGAAAACAATTAAATGTATCATTCCTTAGTTCAATCGATGTAAACAAAAAACCGTTACACTATAATAGTATAACGGTTTTATCATTATGAGTTGCTCCCCCTATTGGGCGCGAACCAAGGACCCTCTGATAACAGGCAACGGATTCTAGGTGCGATTATCAGGCAGGGAGGAATTTGGAAAGCATCCCTTAGGGCATGAGCCCTTGCTCCAACTCAGCTGGAGTAGCTTCTCTTACACTTTCAATTAGTCCTGTGAAATAAAGGTCAATCCCTGCCATGGGGTGATTGAAGTCCATGACTACCTCTTGCTCTTTGATCTCAAGAATAGTTCCCGTCATTTGGTTTCCTTCATCATCGCTCATGGGTACAGTATTCCCTATTTGCAGGATTTCTGTATCGGGCTGGCCATTGACTTCAAAAATGTTAATGGGGAGTGATATAATAGCATCTTGATCGACGGCCCCATAAGCTTCGTCTGATGGAATGCCAAAGGAGAAAGTATCCCCCACTTTCATTCCCGATAGTTGCTCTTCAAAAGCCGGAATCATTTGTCCCGCTCCGTATAAAAACACAAGAGGTTCTCCTCCGAAGGTCTCTTCCACCATTTCCCCATTAATATCTTTTTCCTGAAGTTTATAATGAAGTGCGACAATAGCGTGTTTGGCAATTTGCATAATGTTTTTTTGATAGGTTTAGACGTTGCATCGAAGGTAAGGGAAATAAAATTAAAATCTTTCATCTTTGACCATAGGCAATCTTTTCATAGCAATTACTTCTACATTAGGAAAATTAAAGTCTAAGGTGACCTTCCCTTTAATTAAGTAAATTCCCTTACCGGTGAAGTTGTTTTTCTTGTTTCGGAGGTTAAAATGAGTCGTATCAAAAAACTGACCTTCTGGATCAATCCAGGTTCCAAATTCCATGGGTTGACCACTCTTGGTTCTGATGGTCTTGCGGCAAACAAAATAACCCATAGTATATATAAATTGACCTGCTTTTTGTCGAAGTTGATGTGCTGCAGTGAGTAATATTTTGGGAGAGATACTATTGGGTTCCAGTAATTCAAAAGGACTACAAAGTGTAAATCCCAGCAATTCAATTTCATCAAAGTGTTGATCTAGAGGATGTTCCTCAAATACATCAACAGGCAACTGCCAGTTTGCCGTTCGCTCCTCAAAGAGATTACCAATATTATTAGTGGAGCAGTAGGAGCGCATTAAAGCATTTTTTTCCCACATGAGTTCGTATTTTTTTTTACCGATAAATCTGAAAGCGCCAATCCGAATGAGGATTTCGAGTTGTTCGGCTCCGATATGGACCCGATTGATAAAGTCTTCAAGGCCAGTAAAGGCTCCCCCTTGTAATCGTTGGTGAACTATCTGATGACCAACTGCGCGTTCCATACCTTGTAGATGGATAAAACCGATATAAATATCTTTTTGGTCAATATCTGTATGATATCTGCTGTGGTTGACACAAGGGGCGTGAATAGTAGCTCCGCACATTCGCGCTTCATGGAAATAGTATTCGGTACTATAAAAACCACCAAAGTTATTGATAACGGCTACCATAAATTCAAGTGGATAGTAGGCTTTGAGGTATAGGGACTGTAAACTTTCCACGGCGAAACTTGCAGAGTGGGCTTTACAGAAAGAGTAGCCAGAAAAACTCTCGATCTGTCGCCATACTTCTTTACTCAACTCGTCGGAATACCCCCTTGCTCGACAGTTGTCGTAGTACTTTTTTTCAAGTCTTTGGGGAGTATCGCCTTTGGCTTTTTTGCCGCACATAATGCGGCGCAATACATCGCTTTCATCCAAATCTAATCCTGCAAAGTGGTGGAGTATTTTCATCACATCTTCTTGATAGACCATAACACCGTACGTTTCACCCAAATGTTGTTCGAATATGGGATGTATATACTCAAAACTATCCGGTTGATGAAACCGCTGGATGAATTCGCGCATCATCCCAGAGCTGGATACGCCAGGTCGAATAATGGAACTCGCCGCTACGAGTTGAATGTAATCGTCACATCTGAGCTTGTGTAACAATCCACGCATTGCTGGAGATTCAATATAAAAACACCCCATACATTGACCGGATTGGAGCTGAGCCTTCACCTTAGGATCTTGTTTGATGGCTTGAATCTGATGTATGTCAAGGTCGATATCGTAGTTTCTCTTAATAAGGGCAATGCTATCTTTAATGTGCCCTAGACCGCGTTGACTGAGTACATCCAACTTGTGAAAACCCATGTCTTCTGCATGGTGCATATCAAAGTGCGTGATGGGAAATCCCTTGGGCATCCATTGAAGGGCGGTATAGTAGTGTATAGGGCGTTCGCTGATTAATACCCCACCTGCGTGTATGGATAAATAGTTGGGCAGTCCTTCAATTTTTTTGCCTTGATGAATGATTTCGGCAGCTAAATCATGGTGACTTCCCATATCTTCGGGCATATCCACAATACGATCAATGACTTGTTTGGGCAGCCCATATACCTTACCGAGTTCTCTAATGATCGATCTTCCTTTGAAAGTATTATAAGTAGCGAGTAGAGCGGTGTGTTCACTCCCGTAGCGTTTGAATATATAATCTGTGATATCATCGCGTTCATCCCAAGAAAAATCTATATCGAAATCGGGAGGACTGCTCCTATATGGATTGATGAATCTTTCAAAATATAGGTCTAGTTCCAGTGGATCTACATCTGTAATGCCTAGGCAAAAAGCGACGATAGAATTGGCACCACTTCCTCTTCCTACATGATGATACCCTACGGATTGAGCGTATCTGATGATATCCCAAGTAATCAGAAAATAGGCACAGAATGATTGCCGTCTAATAACACTCAACTCTTTTTTGATGCGTTCGTTGGCGAGGGGATTATCTAATCCGTAACGCTTTCTCTTGCCGTTGTCAGTCAGTTTTTCCAATAAGCGAAAATCGCTTTCTTCACCTCCGGTAAAATATCTTTTATTGTTGTGTAGGCCCGATGGAATATCAATATGACAAGTGGATAGCACAAATTCCGTTTGTTGAATGATTTCGGGAAAAGCTTCAAAGGCCTTGAGTAAAGTAGCCGGAGTTTGTAGCCATTCATTAGGGTGAGCGCTATTAGTGGCATCTATTTTGGTGATGAGGGTGTTGAGATCGATAGCTCGGAGTAGTTTATGAGTTTGATAATCCTCAGGATAACCAAAAGATACGGCGTGCAGCAATACCAGTTTGCCAAGATGCTCAGGCGACATTTTCCGAAGGGAAAAATTATTGACGTCTTGAAGGCGAATTCCTATTAATTCATTCTCAGCCAGTTGATTAGTATTTTTTCCCAAGGGATAGATGATCCAACAATCGGGTAATAAAGGTGGAGTAGGGGGGAGCTGTTGACCTGGAGCGGCATATTGAGTTAAAAAGGCATTTAATTGCCTAAAACCTTCTGGGTTGCGCGCTAAGCCAATATAGTATTGTACACCATCTTTATTCCTAAAATCAATACCAAGCACAGGTTGGATATCCACAGCCTGACAGCGCTGTATGAATTCAAAGGCGCCACTTGTGTTATTGATGTCAGTAAGGGCAAGGGTGGCAATGCTATTTTGAGCAGCCCAATCTACCAATTCTTGGGGAGATAGGGTGCCGTAGCGCATGCTGTAAAAGGTATGACAATTCAGATACACAGCGACTTATAATTTTATTTTTTTGGAGGTATCTAATAAATCCGCTCTTGTAATAGCTTGAATTCCAAACCGATTTCGAATGCCATCCATCGCTTGTACGAGTTTGTCGCCTTCTGCTTCTTGATCGAATAAACTCATTTGGGGACTGCCGTATACCAGACCACTAAATCGAATACCAATTAATCTTATAAGTTGCCTGCGTTGATAGAGTTGATTGAATAAGTGATGAATATGGGTGATTAATACGGAATCTAACGCGGTATAGGTTATTTTTTGCTGGCGGGAAAAAGTATTGAAATCCGTATATCTGATTTTGACGGTTATGCAAGAGGTGAGTTTGCCCGATTGACGCAATTCATAAGCGAGTCTAAAACACATATCTGCTAACTGTCTTTTGATCCAATCGATATCAATGGTATCTTCCTGAAAAGTTCGTTCGGCAGACATGGATTGTTTTTCGTGGTAAGGCACTACAGGTCGGTCGTCAATAGCGTTGGCCTTTTTCCAAAGTTCAGTACCGTTTTTTCCAAATTCGCGTTCTAGTAAGACTGGCGGAATGAGACTGAGCGTATGTATGGTTTTCACTCCCATCATTTGTAGTTTTCGTTGAGTAGCATTTCCCACTGAGGGCAATTTACCAACTGGCATAGGGGCAATAAAGGATTTTTCTGTGCCAACCTGAATACAACGCGCACCGTTAGGCTTAGCCTCTCCAGTACTGATTTTAGAGATGAGTTTATTGACCGCTAAACCCATAGAAATCGGAAGGCCACTTTCTTTGATGATTTTCTGACGCAGTATTTCAGACCACTGCCAACAACCAAAATATTGGTCCATTCCCGTCAAATCGAGATAGAATTCATCAATAGAAGCTTTTTCATACAGCGGTGCATCTTCAGCTATAATTTCAGTGATGATACCAGAATACTGGGTATAGGCTTCCATATCTCCTCTTATGACAATGGCATCGGGACATCGTTGTAAAGCCATTTTTACAGGCATTGCAGAGTGAACACCATAGGCTCTAGCCTCGTAACTACACGAAGCTACCACACTTCGACCACTACCACCTATTATAACAGGTTTGCCTTTGAGCGCACTGTTTCTCAATTGCTCTACGGAAACGAAAAAAGCATCTAAATCAAGATGCAGCACAGCTTTTTTATACATTTTGTTTTAAAAAGTTTTACAACAGCTAATATAAAACAAAATGTTTATTAAATGAATTTTTTTTTGTTTTACGAAAAAAGGTATTTATATTGTTATCGACTTTCTAAGATACATTTAGTTAAAAGAGTACTTTAGGTTATTGGTTGTAGAGGTGAGTAATGTTCACTTAAGGTTGTTTCATTCTTTAATTTTTTAAATTCTATACGATGAAAAAACCACCAGTTACCAAATATGAAATAGCTGAGTCCTTAAATATTAGCGTTAGTACCCTCAGAAGGTGGCTTCGAAGAGAAGATATACAAGTTCCAAGAGGCATTATATCTCGAAATAAGGTATATGAAATATATCTTAAGTTGGGCTATGAAGGACTAGCGAGTGAATTCAAGAGAAAGTTTAATTTCACCCCCCCTTTTTGAGTGCTGAGAAATAAAACTCATCTACCAGGAGCTAATTTCTATGCAGAATGATGCGAAATGATGCAAAATGACGCGAAATGGCCCGAACACACCTGTATTTACACCGTACCTTTGATATATAACAAGAAAGATGAGAATCTCTTTAGTTATACAGAGTAAATCAAAATGAGTCTAATGATTATTATAACCCGTCAACTTAGTTTGCCGTATCCATACAAGACCACCAACTGGTACTTACAGCGATACAAGCGAAAGTTGCTGATCAAAATTCCAGCAACTTGAGTGGCCCTATTTTTCTAAAAAGTATTTTCAATTTTATATTTCAAACAACCTTAAACAAGTAATAAATAACCTAATCATATCAACCACATTAGTACAGTATCTTAGAAAAGGGTTGATATACTGAAGAAGCATTCCTTAAGTGGGATTAGTTTCCTATGTACTCTTTAACTCCAATTTGAGTTTGGGAGGGCTTTACAGCCCTCCCTTTTCAAAGAAATTCCCAAAACCGAAAAGATGCAAGACCGGAGTTTGTAGTATATTCTGCTACTAAGGAGAGTCGCATATCGCGGCTCTCTTTTTTATTCTGTCAAAATCAACTTGATCGATGCTTACCTTACCTTTTTACCGTAAGGTGTCAGTTAATCGAGAGCAAACCAGTTAAGGCAAACGGCTATTTAGTCTTATAAGGAGTACTTAAGACCGAAAGAACCATTTTTATTCCCTCATGAAAATTCCCCAATCGTATATTTTCATTGGGAGCGTGAATGTTACTATCTGGATTAGCAATCCTAAGTGCTAACGCAGGAATCCCTAAAGTATTGATAAAAGGAGCAATAGGTTGAGACCCTCCAGTAGTTTGCATCACCAAAAAATTTCCAGCTCCAAAAGCCTCTGTCATTATGGATTGAAGCCATTGACCTAATGGACCATTTATATCTGTTTTGAATGGCAATGAACCGATTCTATACTCCATGCGAATCAAATGGGGATGCTTTAATCGCTCTTCCATAGTAGGGGCTTTATCTGTAACATAAAATCCTTGATCCACTATAAATTCTCTCAACAACTGTAATTGACGCTCAGCAGGAGTCTCCTTTACCAGTCGCATATCGATTTCCACTACAGCTTCAGATGGGATAATAGTGCGTACATCACTACCCACCCATCCAGCTTTCAACCCCCTAATATTCAAAGAAGGATATTGTAGGGACTCCAAATAATTAGACCCTACTTTTTCAAATTCCGCTAGTCCTAGTTCTTGAAGTGACGCCCCTTGGTTTTCCATTAATCCGCCGACCCCTGAACTAATCTTGACCCCCTCGTAAAACCCAGGAATCAATACCCGCCCATCATCATCTTTCATATTACCTAATAATCGAGCTAAAGCAAACGCAGGGTTGGGAACATAATTGCCATATTGCCCAGAATGCATGTTTTTTAAGGCCCCGTAGGCCGTCAAACTAGCAGTAGCAATCCCCCTAGCTCCAAAAGTTAAGGTGGGCATATTACCAGCCGGCCTAGTTCCATCAACAATAATCATCGCATCCGCAGCGAATGCTGCCCTGTAACTTTCTACTAATTTGGGTAAAGTAGGTGAGCCTAATTCTTCCTGAAAATCCATAATCACCTTGACATTAAATGCAGGCTCAATATGTTGCAATTGCAAAATTTTTAAAGCGTACATGAAGGCTACCGCAGGACCTTTAGAATCAGAAGCAGAACGCGCAAATATCTTCCATTCTGGATCTATAGATTGGTCAAGTATTTCCCAATCAAGAGGCGTACAATCTCCTTGGTGACATTCCTTGAGTACAGGCTCGAAAGGATTGGGCTGGTCCCATAAGGATACGTCAACGGGCTGCCCATCAATTTGAAGATAAAACAATAAGGTCGGCTTAGACACATCCACCTCTCGGATTGCTAGTAAATGGGGAACCCCTTCAGAATATATCTTTGACACCTCCAAATCCAAGGCTTCAAACCACTCCATACACCACGCTATATTTCGCTCAATTTCTTCCTCATTCCTACTCCTATTGGGAATGCTCAAGAAATTTTTAAGCGTTTTTACACCTTCGGTAAAATATAAATCCGTTAAGGCATCTACCTGTTTGTTATCCATATTATGTTGTCCATATCCTTGAATGTTGATAATACCCCAAATGACCCATATTAGTTTTTTCACCCGTACTTTTTTTATGCCATATTATAATTGGGATGGTTACTTCTCTATAAGATGCTCGACCACAGGATCCAAATATGCCCGAAGACGCTCGGTCCAAAGGGCATATCCTGCAGGTGCCAAATGCAGCTGATCAGACACAAATAAATCAGAAATTGGGCGACCATCAGCTCCTAAAAACAAATCTTCTGTAGGTACAAATATCACCCCTTCATGGGTATCTGCCAATCTGGCCAATCCTTTATTTACTGCTTTAATGGAGTCCCAAACATGCCATCGACTATTGGTGGGAGTAATGGCCATTAAAAAAATAGGCGCCTCATCATGATAACTCTTTACTTTAGTGATGAATTCCCCATATAAGCGAACCACCTCCTCGGGTGATGGATCACTTTCGTCTGTAGTACCCGAAATATCATTAGCAACAAAAACGACCATGGCAGAAAACGTATGTTTTTTGATGTACCGATCAGCATACCTCAATAAATCCGGCATTTTAGATCCACCAAAACCCCGCTGTATAACAGGATAGGGACTCATATCTTGTTCTAAAGTTTTCCAAAGGCGAATACTTGAACTACCCGTAAAAAACAGCGCATCTTTAGCATAAGAATTTGTACGGTCCAACGCTTCGAAATTTTGCATAGCTCCTTCCCACTGATCCGGGTTTTGAGCTAAAAGGGTAAAATTAAACAAACTACAATAGGCTAGTAAAATAATTACCTTAAGTTCTATACATTTCATTTTCTTAATTTTTATCCTAAATCTAAATAATCTCAACAATAGCTAAATAATTATTTGAATCTATCTATTCCTCGCATTTAATATTAACTTTTATTCATTATCTTCCTGTTTATGAAAATATCAGGCTCCTTATTTTTTATTCTTATAGGCTTCCTTGCTATGGCACAAACCAATCCCCGAGTTCGATCATTCGGTATCACTCCGGGAGTGATGCAAACAGGCCCAAATAATAGTATTACCGATGTCCAAGGTGTTAAAGTAGGCCATAGGACTAAAATAGAAGGAGATTCCATTAGAACTGGAGTGACAGCTATTATCCCACATCCAGATAATATTTTTTTAGAAAAAGTTCCCGCAGCAATTTTCGTTGGAAATGGGTTTGGTAAACTAGCCGGTAGTACTCAAGTAGAGGAGCTAGGGCAAATTGAAGCACCTATAATTCTGACCAATACCTTAGCCGTAGGTACTGCATTAAATGCTACCCTAAAATACCAATTGAGTTTGCCCAACATGGAAAATATCCGGTCAATCAATGTAGTGGTTGGAGAAACCAATGATGGTACTTTGAATGATATTAGAGGGATGCACCTCCAAGAAACAGATATCCTTCAAGCTATTACATCAGCTTCAAATTCTATGCTACAAGAAGGAAATGTGGGAGCAGGCACAGGGACCATTGCTTTCGGATATAAAGGAGGAATTGGTACTTCCAGCAGATGGCTTCCCCCAAAAATGGGTGGATACACCGTTGGGGTTATGGTCCAGGCTAATTTTGGAGGCGTGCTCCAAATAGATGGAATACCTATCGGTAAAATCCTTAACCAGCATCCAATGAAAAATGCCTACCAAGATGTAGATGGATCATGTATGATGGTTGTTGCTACAGATGCACCTTTGGATGCCAGGAATTTAAAAAGACTAGCCCAAAGAGCTATGTTGGGATTAGCCAGAACTGGAGGTATTGCCAGTAATGGAAGTGGAGATTATGTCATCGCTTTTTCAACGGCTAAGCAGGCTCGCATTCCTTATCGCAATGACGATTTTTTGCTGCCTTCCGTTCAATACCTCCCGAACGATCGCATGAGTCCACTTTTTTTAGCTACCATTGAAGCCACTGAAGAAGCCATCTATAATGCATTGTTTGCCGCCGAAACCATGACAGGTAATGGGCATACCATTCCAGCTTTCCCTATAGATTCCTTGCTTCCCTATATTGACTCTAACCGGTGATTTTACCGATAGGTGATCTAATTTTATTGAAGGCTTTAAATAGTGCTATTCCAGCGTATTTCAAACCCTTTAAAATCTAATACATTATAGCAAATTCCTGCTGTACAGGCTGGACCTCCTCTTCGCTCCCCAGCAAAGAAAGTGATGGAGTGGTTACTACTTACCTTAAATTTTCCACCGCCGCCGATCCATAACTTATAGGGTTGATCTATTAGGAGTTGATCATTACTTGCTTCCACACTTAGAAAAGAACTGAATTGATTGCCAGAAGAAAAACCTAAACCGTAATACTGATTAAACCCAGTTTGGACATCATTATCAAATCGTTGATATTCCCAGTTCAACTCCAAAGATGCTCCTCCTTCTAAAACGATAGTATTATAGATTCCACCCGAAAGCCTTAAGGATTGAAGCTGGATGGGATCTACCGCATAATTTATAAATACCTTAGAATCTAAACCAGACCGTAACTCTTTTTGATATTCTAGATAATACTCTCTGTAGATTTGTTTGCCACCAATTTGATTGATTGCTAGTGCATGATTCAGTGTCAAAATAGATAGGTCGTCAAATAGGAATACAGCTTCTATTTGATATCCTTTTTCAGACTGCGGAATAGGAATATGGGTCATCCTATTTAATACCCGATAGTTGTGCTCTTTGACAAGGGCAGGGGGTTCATTAAAACTGGAACCCAAGACATAATTACGATAATCTTTATACTCAATTGTAATTCCTATTTTGGGAAAAGAAATATTCATATTGGCATAAAATGCATTTTTATCAGACCCATTGGAACTCCATATTCCAGTATATTGAATGAAGGGCAATAAGGGACCTGATATGGAAAAAGCACCTAGCCATTCTGTATTTTGTTTACTGCTATTGGACAGCATATTCACCTCTGCTGCATGTTTGTTAATTTGATAGTTGATGCCTAAATAGGCCAATTTTTCTACTCTCCTTTTTTTATCCATAAATGTTGGTGGAAGGGTGTTAATTAAAGGCAGTCCATACAATCCTTTTATGGTTAAATGGTTTAGTTTCCATCTTATTTGACCTCCTAGTAGGTCTCTATAAAATTGCTGTTTGGATCTAAAGCTCAATTCTTCAAATAGTGCGCCGGGAATTTCAAAAGTCCTCAATAAAATGCCTCTTGCCACGGTTTGATAAATATGGCCTAGTTGAAAAGAAAATTTGGAGGAATAATAATCCAGTTGAACCTGCTGTAGCTGTAGATAATTTCTAGAGGAATAAGGGGTATGAAATTGTTGAAAAGCCGCTGTAAGCTTTATTTTTTTTATCTGATAATGAAGATGTGTTTTATTGTATAGACTTGGAAAAAAGGAGGAAGTATCAGTTGGAATATTACCAAATTGTGCTTCCGTCAATTGTTGTAACCTTAATTGAGCATGTCCATTTTGAATAGCACAAAGAAATAAAAGGGCAGTGCAAATCCATAATTTCATAACAATGACCTCATTGTAAATTATTAAGGATGGCCTCTTCAATTAATCTTTCATCCCCTTCTAAAAAACCTTCATGACGCCATATTATCTCATTATTCTCATTTAAAATAAGGAGGGTGGGAAAGGTCGAAACATTTAAATCTTGAAAAATAGTTAAATCTGGATCTAAAAGAACGAGGTAGTCTATTTGCAGAGCTCTGGTAAGAGGACCGACTTTTGCCATATTTCTTGGACCATCCCCGTTGATTCCAATAAATTGGACCCCTTTAGAACGGTATTTAGACGAAAGATGCGATAACTTGGGTATTGCTTTCATGCAAGGTTTACACCAAGTTGCCCAAAAGTCCACAACGGTTAGTTTTTTACCTTTTATGTCGTTGAAATTAATATTAATGTTATTAATATTCGGAAGTGTAAATCCCCTTAGCGTTTGGTTAAAACCAACATTTGACAACAATAAAAAAACCAGTAATACGCAATACCGAGCCATAGTGCTATTTAAATTATTCCAAAAGGGTTTTTACCAATTCAACTACTTTTGGCAGATCAGTAGCTGAAGCATTATTTCCTTTAAATGCTATTTTTCCATTGGGATTAACTACTACCAAACGATCGTAGGTAGTTTCATACGAACCAGCCACCTCCGAGGCTTTTAATAACAATGGAAAAGTGACTCCAGTAGCATTTTGGAAAGCTTCTACAGCACTTTTATTCCCATTCCATGTATCTAAACCAATAATGGCAAAGCTTTCATTATTCTGGAAATCTTGTTGTAATTTACTTTCAATATCGTCCGCTACGCCTTTGCAAAATGGACAATTGTGCCCTAAGAAGAACATGACCAAAACTTGATCTTCAAAATCTGCCAATTGAACTGTATTCCCAGATAAATCAGTTAATGCAAAATCCGGAGCAACGGGCAAGTTGTCCTCCTCCATTTCCTCTTCTTCTACTGTGTTGTCTGGTTCAATATTTTCTTTTGAACAACTTATTTGTAATGAAATGAGGGTAATTATAAATAACTTACTTATCAGAGTTGTTTTCATATTATTCAAATTATAAAGTAGTGAAATTAACTTTCTTCAGATCTTTTCTGCAAATTCTATACCTCCAAAACGCAATAATACTTATTAAGGTTAATAGAATCACAGCGTAATAAACAAAATCAGGAATTGGAACTGGATCTCCGGCAGCATAAGAGTGTAATCCTGATAGGTAATAATTAACGCCAAAATAAGTCATCAAAACAGTAGCCCAACCAAAAAGAGAGGCTACATTAAACGCATACAAACTTTTTAAACCTGGAATAAATCGCATGTGAAGTATAAAAGCATACACCAAAATAGTCACAAGCGCCCAAGTTTCCTTAGCATCCCAACCCCAATATCTACCCCATGATTCGTTTGCCCATACGCCACCCAAATAGGTTCCAATACTGACCATAAACAAACCTCCTATTAACGTCATTTCACTTATATAGGTCATCTCCTTTACCTTTTTGAAAATCCGCTCTCCATTGTTTTTATTAGCAAATGAAATTAGTATCAAGTTCAGTAATCCAATAATAGCACCCAACATCAAGAATCCATAACTACCAGCTTCAAGAGAAACATGAATGGTTAACCAATAAGACTTTAAAACAGGAACTAATGGGGTGATTTCAGGATCTAACCAACTTAACCCCGCCACCATCAAAATAGTAGCAGAAAGTACATTGGTGGCTGCTAAAACTCCAGAAGATTTTCTAGAAAATATTAATCCGGCCAAAGTAGTAGTCCAGGCTATATAAATCATAGATTCATACCCGTTACTCCAAGGCGCTCTTCCAGATACATACCACCGCAATCCTAAGCCAATGGTGTGAAAAGCAAATGCGATCCACAAGGCGATGTAAAATATTTTCGAATATAAATGGAGATTAGATTGTGGCTTAAATACCGTCAAAAAAACCAATGTTAAAAAGGCCAGACCTAATAATCCATATCCCTTGCTTAATCTGCTGAAAACCGATAGGTCATTCAAGAGAATTTCACTGTTGACTTTTGAAGACGAGGGCATAACTGCACCACCGTTAGCCATTTGATATTGCTCAAGGTTGAGCACCAATTGATTGGCACTACCCCAATTACCTGTATTCAAGCCAGTTCGGAGGGCAGTTATATAATTATTGTAAAAGGATTGTGCAAAAGGATTATTTAATCCTATAGAAGGATTTCGCTGTAAGTCTTGAGGAGAAACCCAGGTGTTGTTGGCATCATTAGGAATCGGTAAAACCTTTAGATAACTTCCAGAAAAAATCATATTGCAAATATTCACTCGCTCATCAATTTTCATGAGCTCCTTTTCATATACTCCCCTTTCTTTTTCTGGAACATTATACGCGGCACGTATCTCCTCCTTTAACTTATAAGACCCGTCCGTATTAAAAAAATCTTTATAAGCCAGAAGCGGTTGCTCATTGGTAAGAATTTCAGTGATTTTTTGATGTTTTCCTCCTTTAATAAGCGGAACGGAATACCAATCTTTAGGATTGGCAGTCATACCTAAGACTACTTGGTCAGCATTTAATCTCTCATACTCTGTTTTCCTAGAAAGTTTTCTTAACACCTCATTGTTGAAAGTATGCAAAGGCTTCATTCGTCCTCTAAAATCTTGCATCACTGCCTTTGATAATAATTCGGCATGGTCTTTATCGATAATATTTTGACTGTTACCTCTCTGTGGAAAAAAAGCTGTGGTTATTATAAATCCTAAAATGACTATGGATCTCATTTTTTGCAATTTTTTTGAAATCTCGGTAAACCTACTTTTTGGGCTAAAGAAGGTTAATATCATTCCAATGGTAAGAAGGAAATATCCTAAGTAGGAGACCCAAGTCCCCCAGAAATCATGGTTTACACTTAAATAGGTACCTAATTCATCTTGATCAAATGAAGATTGAAAAAAACGATAACCGCGGTGAATTAAGATATTATTCATATAAATTCTTCTATCTTCTTGAATACTTTGAGAAGGATCTAAAAGCGTGACCTCACTTGCATAAGATGCTGCATTATTGGTACCTGGATACCTTTCCATTTGGAAATCTTTCAAATATATTGAAAAAGGTAATGGCACTTCTCTAGCCCCGTAACTAACGGAAACTAAAGCATCTCCCAATTGCTGTTGGTTAGCCATCCCAAGAGATCCTTTTCTACCGTAAACAGTAATAGAGCTGTTTTCTCCATTAAATGATAAGTTTAACTGCACCCCACCCAAACTTTCATTGGTCATTTTTTGTCCTGAAGATTCAATGGTTAATTTACCACTTGGAGTGAAATCTCCAAAAACAAATCTTTGATTGCCAGATGCATATAAACTTCTCAACTGTAAAGGTTGGGTAATACCAGGTGTCAGACTAGACTGGGTTTGAGTAGCCATAACCGTTACTTCAAAAGGCTGAGGAACTTGTATATAAGGTGTTCCATTTTCCTCCATTATCACGATAGAACCAGGTACCGTATTATTCGAAAAATTAAAGAGTGTTCCGTTATAATTTTTTACCTCTCCTTTTCTTAAGTAATATTCTTGCCTACCTGAACTTCCTCCGAAAACTATTTTGAGCATAGGTAGGCCGCTTTCGTCAAACTTTAAGACTTCCTTTGGGTTCGGTAGAAAGTTGATAATGTCAACTTTTAATATCCTTCCGTTTAAATTGTAAGCATTTTTCTGCGTATTATTCCCTAAAGAAGCAAAGAGAACAGGTTCATCAAATTCAAAAGTTTGCCCCCCCAATGAAACTTTATATTTCAGATACATTTCAGAGGAAATAAAAGTATTGGAAGAGTCATTTTCCCTTATATGCATGATGCCCTCAAATCCAGTATATCTGGTTATTGCAGCGCCTATTATGATGATGATCATCGCCAAATGGAAGGTTAAAATGGCCCATTTTTTTTGCTTGACCATTTTGAACCTGATAATATTAGCTATAAGGGCTATTGAAAATAAGAGCAGTAAAACCTCAAACCATCGTGCTTGAAAAATTATTTTTTGGGCAGCACTGGTTCCGAAATCATTCTCGACAAAAGTTGCTGCACCAATTGCTATGGCAAATAAAAGGATATAGGTTGCAAAGGCTTTTGGTGAAAATAAAATATCAAAAAAAATTTTTTTAAATGTATTCATTTAACTGGATTAGGAGTTATTAGATTCGATTGGTATAAAAACGAATTTAAACGGAAAAAAATTCTTAGCGAATATTTATTGAAATTTTTAATTTGTATTTAATCTAAAGTTGATTTTTGATATTTTTGAGTATCGAATCTGAGAAAAAAATAGGAATTATTTTGGTCCTGATATATTGGGCCAATTTCACCATTTTACATGGACAATCTCCACATGGTGTTAATTTTAGTATAGATTGTGCTTCTTGCCACAATACATCAAACTGGGAGGTTGAACCAGGTAATATAACTTTTGATCATAACACGACGCTTTTCTCCTTAGAGGGTCGTCATAATGAATTGAGTTGTGTGTCCTGCCACAGCGATTTAGTTTTTTCAAATGCCAATTCTGAATGTATAAGTTGTCATCAGGACATCCATAGGAATACATTGGGAGGAGATTGTACGAGGTGTCATGAAGCGACCAATTGGTTAGTGGATAATATACCTCAGATTCATCAGGAAAATGGTTTTGAATTGTTAGGGAATCACGGAAGTGCCAGCTGTATAGATTGTCATTTCCAGATTGATGAATTGGTATTTTCACGAATTGGAAATGAATGTATGACCTGTCATATGGAAGATTATGCGGGAACGATATTGCCCAATCATGAATTGTCAGGCCTTGGTACGAATTGTGTAGATTGCCATAGCATGGAGGAGCAGGAATGGTCAGCAAGTTTTTTTGACCATGGGTTTTTTCCATTGGAGGAAGGGCATAAAATAGAGAATTGTGTATCATGTCACACCAATAGTGATTATTCCAGTACGCCATCGGATTGTATTTCATGTCATGAGACGGATTATAATATAGCGGAAAATCCAAGCCATACAGCCTTCAATCTTTCTACTGATTGCGTGGAGTGCCATACTTTATCACCAGATTGGCAACCGGCGCTGTTTTCAGTACATGATGATTATTTTCCGATATATAGTGGAGGACATGGTGGAGCCTGGGATGCTTGTGTAGACTGCCATACGATAGAGGGTAATTTTCAGACTTTTGAATGTATTAATTGTCATGTACAGGGGGAGACAGCAGAGCAGCATAAACAAGTGGTAGGATATTATTACAGCGATACCTATTGCAAGACCTGTCATCCGACAGGGGAGGCTGATCAGCTATTTGACCACAATTCTACTGCATTTCCCTTAGAGGGAGTCCATTTGCAAACAGATTGCAGAGCTTGTCATGAAGTAGGTTTTACGGGAACAAGCACCGTATGCGTAGATTGTCATCAGATGGATTATACCTCTTCGGTTGATCCGAATCATACTAGTTTGAACTTATCTTTGGATTGTGCAACTTGTCATACAGCTGAACCAGATTGGCAACCTGCACTTTTTCCGGTACATGATGAATTTTACGAGTTAAGGGGAGCACATAAGGCGATTGAAAATGAATGTTTACAATGTCATGATCAAGGATATAGCAGTACGCCGAATACCTGTGTAGGGTGTCATGAGGGCGTATATCAAACTGCAGTTAATCCTAGTCATACATCGGCTCAATTTAGTTTGGAATGCTCAAGTTGTCATAATGAAGAGACTTGGAACGAGACCACTTATGGGCATGAGTTTTATCCATTGACTGGAGCACATGAAGAGGTATCGGAAGGTTGTATCTCCTGTCATACGAATGAAGTATATCAAGGAACACCAAATACTTGTGTGGACTGTCATCAGATGGATTATGAGGGGGCGAAAAGTCCAGATCATGTTCAGTTTGATATCCCCACTGATTGTGCCTCTTGTCACAGTACAGAACCAGGTTGGCAGCCTGCAACGTTTGACATACATGATAGGTTTTATGTTTTGGAAGGGGCTCATAGGGTGATACAGAATGAATGTGCTTCCTGTCATAATGAAACATTTACGAATACCCCAACAGATTGTATAGGGTGTCATTCGGAGGATTATCAAGCAGCAATAGCACCCAACCACGTAGCACTGCAGTTTCCTACCAATTGTGTAGATTGTCACGGTCAGGATCAATGGATTCCGTCTACTTTTAATCATGATGAAATTTATGTATTGGAAGGAGCTCACCAGATCATTGAAAATGAATGTTTACTGTGCCATGATCAAGGATACAGCAATACGCCGAATACTTGTGTAGGGTGTCATGAGGGAGTATATCAAACTGCAGTTAATCCGATTCATAGTTCCGCCGGTTTCGAGACGGAGTGCGTTGAATGTCATGGACAGAATACCTGGAATGAGACTACTTATGGGCACGAGTTTTATCCATTGAACGGGGCACATGAACAGGTTTCAGAAGGTTGTATATCCTGTCATACGAATGAAGTGTATCAAGGTACATCGAACACTTGTGTGGACTGCCATCAGATGGATTATGAAGGAGCAAAGAGTCCGGATCATGTTCAGTTTGATATCCCCATTGATTGTGCTTCGTGCCATAGCACAGAACCAGGTTGGCAGCCTGCTAGGTTTGACATACATGATCAGTTTTATGTTTTGGAAGGAGCTCATAGGGTGGTGCAGAATGAATGTGCTTCTTGCCACAATGAGACGTTTACGAATACCCCAACAGAATGTATAGGGTGTCATCAACAAGATTATATCGCGACCAATGAGCCAGATCATGAATTATTTGAGTTCTCCACGAATTGTGTAGATTGCCACACTCAGGATAAGTGGGAACCATCTACTTTTAACCACGATGAATTTTACGAATTAAGGGGTGCTCACGCTAATATTAAAAATGAGTGTAATTCTTGTCATGTTGGTGGATATAGCAATACGCCAACTACTTGTGTTGGTTGTCATAATCAAGATTTTGATAATTCCAGGAATCCCAATCATTTACAGGCAGGTTTTTCAACAAATTGTGCCAGTTGTCATAATGAAAATGCTTGGGAACCGTCTTCATTTAATCACAATCAATATTATGCTTTAACGGGTGGGCATGACATTGTGAAAAACGATTGTAATTCTTGTCATGCAAATGGCTATTCCAATACTCCTACGGACTGTTATAGTTGTCATCAATCGGACTATGTAACAACCAGAAATCCCGATCACGAAGTTTTAGGTTTTCCTACTAATTGTGCTTCTTGTCATACTACCAATCCAGGATGGAGTCCTGCCACTTTTGACCACGACCAATTTTATGTACTTAGAGGCGCACATGCTGGTATTTCGAATGAATGTGCCCAATGCCACAATAGTACCTTTACCAATACGCCAACTACTTGTTTTGGGTGTCATGCTAGTGATTATAACAATACGAGAAGTCCTAATCACAGCACTTTGAATTTTTCAAGTAATTGTACCAATTGCCACAGTGAAAACGCCTGGGAACCTGCCACTTTCGACCATGACCAGTTTTATGTATTGAGAGGTGCTCACGCAAGTATTTCGAATGATTGTGCGCAATGCCACAATAGTACCTTTACCAATACGCCAACTACTTGCTTTGGTTGTCATTCTAGTGATTACAATAATGCCAGTAATCCCAATCATAGCACTTTAAATTTTTCAACCAACTGTGCTACTTGCCACAGTGAAAATACTTGGATACCTGCGTCCTTTGATCACGATCAATTTTATGTATTGAGAGGTGCTCATGCCAGTATTTCGAATGATTGTGCGCAATGCCACAATAGTACCTTTGCCAATACGCCAACTACTTGCTTTGGTTGTCATTCTAATGATTACAATAATGCCAGTCCTAATCACGTTCAGTCAGGGTTTTCAACTGACTGTGCAAGTTGTCATGGAGAGTCCAGTTGGGAAGGAGCAACTTTTGATCACGATAATCAATTTTTCCCTATTTATTCTGGTGAACATAGAGGGGAGTGGAACAGCTGCACGGATTGCCATACTACTGCGGGAAATTACAGTTTATTCAGTTGTATTGATTGCCATGAACATAATAATTCTTCGGAATTAGCTGATGATCATAGAGGAGTAAATGGTTATGTTTTTGAGAGTAATGCATGTTATTCCTGCCATCCAAGAGGAGATGATTAAAAAAAATATATGTCTACTTTAACCCATAAAATTTATATATATACACTTAGTTACATTGTTTTGATGGTAACGATTTGGTTGGCTTATAAGGGCTGGAGTTATTATACCACAGATTTAACAGAGAGATTCTATCATGAGAGTCATCAAAGTATGAAACCTAGTGGGGTTTTTGGACATGGTCTAGGTATAATTGGAACTTTAATGGTACTTTTTGGCGTTTTTTCTTACATCGCTCGAAAGCGTTATAGATTTCTCCATAAATATGGACGCTTAAAACATTGGTTAGAATTTCATATTTTCCTGTGTACGTTGGGTCCAATAATGATATTATTTCATACCGCGTTTAAGTTTGGCGGAATTGTTTCCATTAGTTTTTGGAGTATGGTAGCCGTGGTATTAAGTGGGGTGATTGGTAGATTTATTTATATACAAATACCAAGGACAATTGAAGGAAGGGAATTGAACCTAAACGAAGTTCACGAATTGAAAGCTAATTTGGAAGACTTACTTAGGACATCTTATGGATTGAATGATGAAGTTTATTACCGTATTTTAAACGCACTGGAAGCACCGAAGTACCATGCTGAAAAGGGATTTATCAGTAGCATCATTCAAAAGCATTTGGATGATGCAAAAACTTTAAAAAGTGTAAAAAATATTTTGAGGAAGCAGGGCATCCAAAGGAGAGATATTAAAGACATAATCAAGGCCTTGAAAAATGAAATAACATTGAATAATAGGATTTCTCGGCTTCAGACGATGCAAAAGTTATTTAGGTATTGGCACGTAGCTCATTTACCATTTGCAATAATTATGTTGGTAATTATGGTTATCCATGTTGGAGTTACTTTAGCTTTTGGCTATAGATGGATATTTTAAAGAAATAATATGTTTTTGGAACAAGTCATTATATATGGGGTAGTTTTTGCGATTTGTGGAGGTATTATTTTCTATTATTTGAAAAGTGAGTCAAAAAAGTCACAATTAGTAGCTGCAAAAGTCTCCCAGGCTAAAATAGATGGGTTGTTTGAGCCAGTTTCCTTACATCCTGTTATTGACTTAGATTCCTGTATTAAAAGTGGAGCATGTTATGCTGCGTGTCCTGAAAAAGATATTTTGGGAATAGTAAATGGAAGGGCCACCTTAATCAATGCTTCTAACTGTATAGGTCATGGTGCTTGTTTTCACGCTTGCCCTGTTGAAGCTATTAGTTTGGTAATCGGAACTGAAAAAAGAGGAGTGGATTTGCCACATATCAATGAAGAATTCGAAACCAACGTGGAGGGCATTTATATAGCTGGTGAATTAGGGGGGATGGGGTTGATTAAGAACGGAGTGGAGCAGGGGCAGGAAGCAGTTAATTATATGGTTAAAAAGGGTATTCCACGACAGAAGGATATTTATGACTTGTTTATCGTAGGTGCTGGGCCAGCTGGTATTTCAGCGGCTTTGCAGAGTAAAAAGCAAGGGTTAAATTTCAAAATTGTGGATCAAGATACTTTGGGAGGCACGGTTTATACTTTTCCAAGGTCTAAGATAGTAATGACTTCCCCTATGGATTTGCCCTTGCATGGAAAGGTCAAACTCTATGAAACTTCCAAAACGGAACTGATTGCGCTATGGGAAAAGGTCCTCTCCACCAATAATATTTCTATTCAGGAACACACGAAAATTGAAAGTATAGATCGGACCGGTTCACACTTTTCTATACGAGACCAAAAGGGAAATCAATATCAAGCCCAACGGGTTTTATTAGCAATTGGTAGAAGAGGAACCCCTAGAAAATTAGGTATTCCTGGCGAGATGACTGAAAAAGTAGCCTATCGTCTGTTGGAACCTGAATTAATAAATGGAGAAGAGATAATGGTAGTCGGAGGAGGAGATTCTGCCGTCGAATCAGCTATGTTGTTGATGGATCAGAACGAAGTGATTTTATCTTACAGAAAGGAAGCCTTTTCTCGTATTAAACCCAAAAACAGAGAACGTATTCAAGCTGCTATTGAGGCAGGAAAAATAAAAATGGCATTTAATACGGTACCAGTTGAAATTACCCCAAAATCCATATTGCTAAAAAACAATTTAACTGAGCAAGTGGAAGAGATTCCCAATCATCGGATTTATATTTTTGCCGGAGGCGAACTTCCTACTGGATTTCTAAAAAATTCAGGAATTGAAATTTCTAAGCGGTTTGGATACACTGTCAAACAGTATAAATAATAACTTATTGGTGAGGATATTTTTGATATTAATTCTGGCTTGTTTTATGGTGACTTTGGAGGCGCAGATTTCTCCTGGTAAACTAACCAATGCACATGCGGAATACGAGGGTACGTTAAATTGTACCTTATGCCATGATCTTGGAAAAAAAGTATCCAATACTAAATGTTTGGAATGCCATGACCTTTTACGAGATAGAATCGATCAACAACTGGGCTATCACTCCTCTGCGGATGTAAAAGAAAAGGACTGTTTTGAATGTCATAGTGAGCACCACGGAAGAGAATTTGAAATGGTTCGTTTTGACCAAGAAAATTTTGATCACTTATTAACTGGTTATGAATTAACTGGTGCACATCTCTCCATAGATTGTCGGGAATGCCATCAACCTGATTTTATTGATAATGGTGAAATTAGGAGCTTGGAAGGTACTTTTCTTGGTCTTTCAACTGATTGTATTGATTGCCATGAAGATGTACATCAAACTACCCTTGGGAATGATTGCGCAGCCTGTCATTCCACCCAAGCTTTTGCTCCTGCTGAGTATTTTGAGCACGATCAAACCGAATTTGCTTTAGTTGGGGCACATGTTGAGGTAGATTGTATTGAATGTCATGCAGTAGAAACTCGAAATGGGCTGGATTTTCAAGTTTTTGCAGGAATTCCTTTTAACGATTGTGTGGCTTGTCATGCGGATGTTCACAATGGAAACTTCAAAGGTACTTGTCATTCCTGCCACAATGAATGGGCATTTGACAACCATCAAACCCTTAACCGTTATAATCATAATCTGACTAATTTCCCCTTAAGGGGTGCGCATAATCAAATAAGTTGTGCATCCTGCCACGATTTAAATTTGAGTCCTACTCAGTTATTTCAAACAGAACTGGGAATTGATGTAAATAATTGTGTTGCTTGCCACGAAGATGTTCACGAGGGAAAATTTGGGACTAATTGTGTGGAATGTCATAATGAAGAATCCTTTGTAGGATCTTTTAATGAGGAAAGTTTTAACCACAACTTAACGGCATTTCCCTTAGAGGGAAAGCATATTGGAGTGGATTGTAAATCATGTCATACGAATAATCTTATTGATGCACTTCCATTTGAAAGATGTACAGATTGTCATGAAGATTATCATGAAGGTATTTTTGTAGATGCCAACTTACAAATAAAAGATTGTGCGGAGTGCCATGAAGTGCATGGATTTGAAATAGTAAATTATACTATTGAACAGCATAATCAAACAGATTTCATTCTAACTGGCGCCCATATAGCTACTCCATGTTTGATGTGTCATTTACCTGAGGAGTCGAATGAATGGGTATTTAGGGATCTTGGAGGGGATTGTGTGGATTGTCATGATAATATTCACCAAGACGAAATAGATGAGAAATATTTCCCGAATAATAATTGTACAGTTTGCCATACTACGGAAAATTGGAGAGAAAGTAATTTTAATCACACTTTAACTGCATTCAATTTGGAGGGTCAGCACCTACAAATAGATTGTCGGGAATGCCATTTAGATGTAAGCACTAATACCAGGATTTTCTTAGGGACGGATACAGATTGTATAAGTTGCCACGAGGATATTCATCAAGGTCAATTTTTAGATCCAAGTAATTGGGTAGATTGTGCCACTTGCCATGCTTTTGAAGATTGGTCGGCCCCTTATTTCAATCACGATAATGCAGCTTTTCAATTGGATGGAAGCCATTCTTCTGTAGCGTGCGATGCATGTCACTTGCCTGTAACGGAAAATGGGATAACTTACATACTTTATAAAAATAATCAATTTGAATGTATAGATTGCCACCAATAATATTTCTATTCTCTGTTTTATACCTAAATGCACAATCTCCTCATGGAGAAGCTATGAAGATGGATTGTGCCGCCTGTCATTCTACAGAGGGTTGGCAAGTGAATTCTCCAAATATTTCCTTTCAGCATTCCTCTACAGGTTTTGATTTATCAGGAGTACATCAGAATCTATCTTGTGTTGAATGTCATTCCAACTTGGTTTTTGAATCAGTTGAATCTAATTGTATTGAATGTCATTTGGATGTGCATCAGATGACAGTAGGGGATAATTGCACCCGATGTCACGATAGTGAAAATTGGTTGGTCGATAATATTCCTCAAATACATTTAGAAAATGGTTTTCCTCTACTTGGAGCCCATTCTGTTGCATCTTGTGTAGATTGTCACAATAGCGAATCCACTTTGCAATATACCAGACTAGGAAATGAATGCTTCACTTGTCACGATACGGATTACAGAACTGCAGAACCCAATCATGAACAATTGGGGTATTCGACAAACTGTGTAGAATGCCACGCTTTTGAATCTTTCACCTGGTCTGCTTCTGGAATCGACCATAGTTTTTTTCCACTTGAACAATCACATGGCAACTTGGCATGCGCTGAATGTCATCTTCCTAATACCTTTAGTGGTTTATCTAGCGATTGCTTTAGTTGCCATGAGGAAGATTACCAAACTGCCCTTAACCCCAATCACGTGCAATCTGCCTTTCCCAAAGATTGTGCGCTTTGCCATTCTTTAGATCCCAATTGGATGCCGGCCGAATTTACCATTCACGATGCTGAGTATTTCCCCATTTATAGTGGAAATCATCAAGGAGAGTGGAATAGCTGCACCGATTGTCACACGGTTGAAGGCAATTATAATCTATTTAGTTGTATTGACTGCCATGAACACAATGATCAAGGCGATCTAGCTCGTGAACACAGGGGAATCAATGGATATGTATTTGAAAGTAACGCATGTTATAGTTGTCATCCTACGGGAGAGGAGGACTAAAAAATAATTATGAGATATTTAATTTCTTTTCTATTGGTATTTGTTGCCTGTTCCTCGATATGGGGGCAAGAATCTTCCTTTCTTGAAGGCGAGGTATCTTTTGTCTCTTCGAGAAATGTGTACATAAAATTTTCATCTACTGAAAAAATAACTGTTGGAGATACTCTTTTTGGAGAGTTGGAGGGAATAATGACTCCTGTTTTAGTAGTAAGTAATAAATCTTCTACTTCTGTAGTTACTTCTGTGTTGGAAAGCGTGGAGACTCTTTTTCAAAAGGGCCAAAAAATATATTATAGAGTTCTTGTGCCTATTAATATTGAAATAGAAGAGGAAATACCTAATACCATACCTTTAACATCTCCCACCAATGAAATTGCACCAGATGAAGATCAAGTTTTGGTTGATCCTTCGGAAAAAATCCCCGAGGGGGAAATCAGTGGTCGTATTTCCGCTGGTTCTTATAGCAGTTTTTCGGATTATAGAGAGTCACATAGATTTCGTTATGCTTTGATTATGAGGGGAGAGCATTTGCTGGAGGATAAAATTTCATTTGATGGATATATTACCTTTAGACATGCTCCCGATCGTTGGGAGGATGTAAAAGAAAATTTATTCAATGCATTAAAAGTCTATAATTTATCTATTGGATACGCTTTGAATTCAACCACCCATTTTTCTTTTGGTAGAAGAATCAACAGGAGGTTTTCCAATATGGGTGCGGTAGATGGACTGCAAATAGAAAAGAATTTTGGTAATTTTTCATTGGGAGCTATAGTTGGCAGTCGCCCAGATTACAATAATTATGGGGTCAATCTCAATTTATTTGAATATGGTGCTTTTGCCGGTTTTCAAAAGGATAGAAACCTGACCACCTTGGCTTTTGTTGAGCAAAAAAATAGAGCTTTTACTGATAGACGTTTTGTATTTCTTCAGCATTCTGGTAATCTAACCAATAATTTATTCATGTTGGCTTCATTTGAGGTTGACCTTTACCAGAGAATTAATGAGATAGTGGATCAGTCTCCCCACTTGACCAATTTTTTTGTTTCAGCTAACTTTACTGCATCCAAAAAGATAAGATTCAATGCCTCTTATGACAACAGGAAAAATATTATCTTCTACGAATCTTATAAAAGTTATATTGATCAATTGATCGATGAAGAAACCCGTCAAGGATTTAGAATTGGGGTGCATACTAGACCCTTCAAACAAGTTTCAATAGGCGGTAATTTTAACTGGAGATTCCAAAAAAGTGGACAAAATGATTCCAAGAATGCGAATGCCTTTGTCACTATCAACAGACCTTGGGGTAAAGGAAGTTCATTATCTGCAAGAGGGACTTGGCTGAGAACCGGATACCTGGAAAGTTTTCTGGTTGGCCTTAGGGTTAGGCAAACGGTTATTGATGGAAAAATAGACACTGATGCCTATATTAGAAGAATTAATTATCAGTATTACCTCACTGGTTTGACAAGAGCCCAATACCTTATGGGATTAAACCTGAATTTTAGATTGACCAGGCAATTGTCTTTATATTTGTATGGAGAAGGTACTTATAATGAGTCAGACCAAAAATTAGATAAAAGAATTAATACAAGAATTATAAAAAGATTTTAAAATGAAGGGTAAAATGATCTTGAGTTGGTCATTACTTGCAATAGTATTGGCTTGTTCTAACAGTCCAAAAGTTATTACTCCAGTTGGTTCAGGAGAGAATGCTCAATCGGCAGTTCAAAATGAATCATTTATGCCGGCTTCTCAACCGATGACTAGCGAATTTGCAGAACATAGGATTAAAGTTTTAGAAGTCCTCAATACGGATAGATATACCTATATGTTATCTGAGGAAGGAGAACTGGAACCTTATTGGGTTGCGATTTCAAATAGACCGGTTGAAGTCGGGGATGAATTTATATACCGCGGCGGTTTGGTTAAAAAGAATTTTTTTAGCGCAGAATATAATCGAGTATTTGAAACCCTTTATTTAGTCTCAGAGATTTTGCCACTAAGCGGAGTGGGAGGCAATCAGGGTAACGTAAACAATCCTGAATTAACCGCACCACCTAAGTCTGTTCAGCCTATTCAAGGAGCTATCAAACTTAAAGATTTGATTACCAATGCCGATAGTTATGTGGGAAAGGCTGTACGAATATCTGGCAAATGTGTTAAAATTAATCCTATGATTATGGGGAGAAATTGGGTGCACGTTCAAGATGAATCCGGCGCAGAGTTTGATTTAACTGTTACTACCAATGAACAAATTCAGTTGGGACAAATGGTGAATATGGAAGGGATATTGGCGGTAAATAAAGATTTTGGAGCCGGATACTTTTATAAGGTTATTGTTGAAAATGCCATATCTCTATAGTTAAGTAGAAATTCTTGTTATCCCTTTACTGCTTTTTTGAGCCGTTTTTATCCTCCTTGTAGTATTCTATTAGAATTTAATTTTGTTATATTGCGATGTAACAAAAGCTAAAATTAAATAGATTCATGGGGGTAAAATTCAAATTGCTTTGGGCGGTCAATATAAGCTTCATCCTTACGGTCTTTTTGTTATCGAATTGTAATTCTCAAAAATCTAAGGAACAAGAGGGCTTAGTAGATTTTAATTTTCACATTAGGCCTATTCTATCAGATAAATGCTTTGCTTGTCATGGGCCCGATGCTAATAAAAGGGAAGCTGGCCTTCGATTAGATACTGAAGAAGGAGCTTTTGCTGCATTAAAGGACGCACCTGGTCAATTTGTTATTATTCCCGGAGATAAAGAAAATTCTGAGGTTTGGCACCGAATAAATAGTGTGAATCCATCCGAAGTCATGCCTCCACCAGAATTCAATGTAGTGCTAACTGATGAAGAAAAAAACTTGATTGGACAGTGGATAGAACAAGGCGCTGAATATAAAGATCATTGGGCATTTATTCCTCCAGATAAAAATGAACTCCCCGAGGTAGATAATGAAAATTGGCCATTGGACGATATTGATTTTTATATTCTATCTAAGATGGAATCTAAGGGTCTTCAACCTAATCGTGCGGCTGAAAAGTATCATCTTCTAAAAAGAG
>JBEAPR010000025.1:0-15222 GCA_041164265.1 Bacteroidota bacterium
AATTGGTCGTATTTAATAGTCACGGAGGAAATGATTTTAAAACGATGCTTCGAGAACTAGGATGCAAGTATCCTGAAATGTTCTTGTGTCAAACTCATTGGTTTAAAGCTATGGATAATTCCCAATATTTTGAAGAACCCGGTGACCACGCTGATGAGATGGAAACAAGTTTGATGATGCACTTAGCACCTGATTTGGTTTTACCTTTGGATAAGGCTGGAGAAGGAAAAGAACAAAAAAATAAGATAAAAGCTTTAAGAGAAGGTTGGGCGTGGACGGAGCGTCCATGGTCGGTAATTAGCCAAGATACCGGTGTAGGTAACCCCAAAAAATCATCTGCGGAGAAGGGCGCTAGATTTTTTAAAGACGTTACTGAAAAAATAGGGCAGTTTTTGTACGATTTGGCTGTTACTCCTGTTAAAAAAATGTATGAATAAAAGTATGTCAATGTCGGTAAAATTAAGATTGGAAATGTTATGGTGGGCTTTTACTTTAATATTGACTTTAGTCTTGGTATTGCCTATTACCACTCAAATTCCACAATACCCTTTTCTTGAAATCAATATTTTATACATCATAACCTTCGTTACTATTACCCGGCATTTGTTTTTATTGCAGCATACTTTCATTGCTCCGTTTCAGCGCGTTCGATTGGCATTAATATTTTTGATGATCCCCTTTATTTTCTATCAAATTCAAGAGCTCAATTATTTTCAAACTACCTTAGATGAACAAGGAGTAGATTTTTTTGTCAGCCATCTTCCTTACGAAGATAGGGGCTCCATGATGAGGTATTTATACAACCAAATGTTATTTTTTGCCGCAGGCAGTATCATTGCTTCATTTCTATTTCCCTTTAGAATGGTACTATCAATATGGAGATTTAGGAATCGAGGGGGAAAAGTCTAATAAGGCTCAATTACTTTCAAAATCAGCCCCCATCCTTATTAAGAATGGGTCTTTACGGTGCTATCTTTTGTCAGCCCCCATCCTTATAAAGAGTGGGTCTTTATGGTGCTATCTACATGGAGGTATAGGAATCGAGGGGGAAAAGTCTAATTTAATCTTTAAGGGGGATTTGGATACTTCCCCAAATTAACCCAAACTGCCCAAGGATGTAAGTAAACATAATCAAAAAGTCGTGAAAAGGATGAGGTAAAAAGTAAGGGTGAAATTTGATTAAAGCTAAAGTAGTATCGGATAAAATAAACAGTATACCTCCCATTAATAACCACTTAAATGCCTTCGGGGCAAGGATATTTCTAGTGTTTACTACCGATAATACCATGGTGCAAATGACAAGCCCATAAATGGGTACAGCGATTAACATAGTAGATTCCAAATAAGGGTAAAGGCTCCACATTAATGAACTGTAGAAAATTAATAGGCCAATTAAAGCTGGAATATTGAGTCTAAAACTTTTTATACTCAGGCTATGGACAAAGGTAAATGCTGCAATATAGGCTAAGTGAGCAATTAGAAAGGCGACTAAACCTAAGATAAAGAGTGTTTCTGCTCGTTGAGCAAATAACAAAAAAATGTCGCCAAAGTAGGAAAACAATAGCGCAAACATGATCCTCCTATTGAATGTAGCAGGGGCTGAAGCGTCGAGAAAAGTCCAGTAAACTATCCCTAAGGTAGGCATTAGTAAAAATTTACCAACACTAGCTAAGCTTTCGATACTATACCATTCTCCCGCTAATTGTCCTAAACTGATCAATACGAAAAGGAGCAATACTAATTTTTTCATATTTATTTTTGTCCAGATTCTCGTAGCATTTTTTCACTGAAGCCTGAAGCTTCTTCCCAAAATACCTCTAAATAGGGCTTTAAATACTTTCCAACTTTTAGTAGCTGCCCTGGATATTCTTGAAGGTAGTAGTAAGTCGCAGACTCCTTTTTTAAATCCTCAGAAATAAAGTTGGATTTGTCGGCAAACCAGAGGATTCCTGCATAGAATAAGGTAAAAATAGCGCCAAGCAATAGTCCGCCCGCCGCTTGATTCATAAAGTTGAGATTAATGGATTTGAATATTTTTTCCAACCCCGTTCCTGCTAGTTTAATCATTCCGAAAGTAACCCCGAAAATCAAAAAAATAGCTAAAATGAACATAAAGGGGGTATTACTATTTAATACCGCACTTAACCCTTGAGCCACCATAGAAGAAAACCTAAAGGCCAAAAAGACTGCCACCACCATACCTATAACCGAAAAAATAGTTTTAATAATCCCTCTAGAATAGCCTACAAAAAAGCCAGAGGCCACTAATACCACCAATATTAAATCAATTATCATACTGACATGCAAATTACAAAATATAAGAAGTCGCTTTACTTTTTAATTAACTATATTAGAATAAATTTGTTATACACCCAAAACAAATAAAATGATTAAAATACTTGCTAACGACGGGATTGATAGTGATGGCAAACTCCTTTTAGAAGATGCGGGATATCAAGTTGATACAGAAAAAGTCCCCCAAGAAAAATTACCTGAAGTACTTAAAAATTACGACGTAATTACAGTTCGTAGTGCAACCAAAGTCCGTAAAGATTTGATTGATGCTTGTCCCAACCTAAAAATCATTGCTAGAGGAGGTGTTGGATTAGATAATATTGATGTAGAATATGCGGAGTCAAAAGGAATAGCAGTAATCAACACTCCTGCGGCATCCTCTCAATCTGTAGCTGAATTAACCTTTGGTCATTTGTTTAATTTAGCTCGATTTCTTCACCTTTCCAATAGGCAAATGCCTACCGTAGGCGATTCTGAATTCAAAAAATTAAAGTCAGCTTTTTCAGATGGTTTTCAATTAAGGGGTAAAACTCTTGGAATTATTGGATTTGGAAGGATTGGTCAGGAAACGGCTAGAATTGGTATTGCTTTGGGTATGGAAGTCAAACCCGTAGATTTGGTTATTGATAAAGCCACCATAGACATTAATGTCTATAACTCGGATTCAGTTAAAATGTCTGTTCACTTAAGCACTTATCCTTGGGAAGAGGTTTTGAGTACAAGTGACTTTATTTCCCTCCATGTTCCGTTTGGTGGAGGTAAACCGCTCATTGGAAAGGAGGAAATTGCTAAAATGAAGGAAGGTGTATGTTTAATCAATACCGCTAGAGGCGGTGCCATAGATGAAGATGCGCTTTTAGAAGGATTAGCCTCCGGCAAAATCAGAGGCGCTGGATTAGATGTTTTTGAAAATGAACCTACTCCCAAAAGAGCACTATTGGATCACCCGTCCGTATCGGTTTCTCCTCATATTGGTGCAGCTACCGTTGAGGCACAAGGAAATATTGGTAGAGAGCTAGCGGATAAAATCATTGCCTATTTTGGGGATGACAAATAATTGAAATATGAGATTTATCCTTCCCATTATTGCCGTTATTGTTTTATCTGGAAGTGCTTTTACTCAAGAGACTTTATATAGTCAAACCAGTGAAGTGCATGATTTGATGGAAAATTATAGAGCCGATTGGGGAAGTTTGTCGCGCTTCTATTTTGTAGATGGTTCTCCCGAAAGGAATGAGCGAATGCAAAAATTTCTTCAAGGGTATCAGGAAGCGTTGCATCAAATTAATTTCGATGCTATTTCTCAAAATGGGAAGGTGGATTATCTTTTATTTGATAACCTGCTTAAAAGAGAATTAAATCAATGGAATAGGGAAGCAAAAGATTACCAAATAGTAGCTGCCTACTTTCAACACCTAGAAGGTATTTATGAGTTAGAAGTAAAAAGAAGAAGGGGATATGCTCTGGAAGGTGAAAAAGTGGCTAAACAGCTCAATGAAATCACTACAAAAAACCAGGTTTACTGGCAAGACCTTTCTAGTTTTCCATTGCTTAATCATACCCAGCTAAAATTAGCTAAGAGAACGATTCAAGGCTATCAGGAGGCTTTAAAGAGCGTTTTTGACTTTTATAATGGATACGATCCACTATTTACCTGGTGGGTACCAGAGCCTTATCAACAACTAATATCATTATTAGAGGACTTAGCAGTGAAAATAGAAAGTCGAGCTAATACGGATTTGGTTCCAAAGGATGATGGAAGTGGTATTATAGGAAATCCCATCGGCAGAGAAGCCATAATAGAGGAATTGCAATTTGCCATGATTCCTTATACTCCTGAAGAACTTATAGAAATTGCCCATCAGGAGTTTGCCTGGTGCGAAAAGGAAATGCTACAAGCATCAAAAGAATTGGGCTTTGGTAACAATTGGAAAGCTGCATTGGAATTGGTTAAAGAATTACATGTGCCAGAGGGTAAGCAACCTGAAGCCATGCTGGAATTATATCACCAAAGCATAGCTTTTTTAAAGGAACATGATCTCATTACCATTCCGCCATTGGCTGAAGAAACTTGGAGAATGAGAATGATGTCAGCGGAGCAGCAAAAAGTGAGTCCATTTTTCTTGGGTGGTGAGGTATTTCAAATAGCTTATCCACTACCAGAGATGAGCCATGAAGAGAAGATGATGAGCATGAGGGGAAACAATCCTCATTTTTCCAGAGCAACTGTTCATCATGAATTAATTGCAGGTCACCATCTACAGCAATTCATGAATCGCCGTCATAAAGCGTATAGGTTTTTCCGTACACCATTTTGGACAGAAGGATGGGCATTGTATTGGGAGATGATTTTATGGGATATGAATTTTCCAAGAGATGCTAAGGATAAAGTGGGGATGCTGTTCTGGAGAATGCACCGCTGTGCAAGAATCATTTTTTCATTGAATTACCACACCCTTAAGTGGACCCCACAAGAATGTATAGACTTTTTAGTCGATAAAGTAGGTCACGAAAGAGCTAATGCTGAGGGAGAGGTAAGACGGTCTTTTACCGGTGGGTATGGGCCTTTATATCAATTGGCCTATATGCTCGGCGCACTTCAATTTTACGCCCTCAAAGAAGAGTTGGTAGATAACGGGTCAATGCAATTAAAGGATTTTCACGACGCTGTCATGCGAGAAAATGCAATGCCTGTTGAAATGGTTAGGGCACTATTGTCCAACCAAGCAATTACAGAAAATTACAACTCGAATTGGCGATTTTATAAGGGATTGGATTAGTTTTGATTTAGAACTTTTGACCTTTATTTGATAAAGTTAAGGAAAGTGCTAAACAACCAATTGGAGTCCGATTTGATTAGGGCATCTAAGGTGGCATCCGCCTTACTAGAAAACAGTTTGAGCTCGCTGACTATTTTTTTAAATTCCTCGCTTGCTGGATCTTTGGTTTGGATCCCAGACATTTCATCCAAGACCCGAATCATAGGTTCCAATTCTTTCTTTTTCCGTTGAATAATTATTTTTTTAACCACTAGCCACATATCTTTTTCTGCTACAAAAAACTCCTTGCGTTCCCCAGATTTTAATTCTTTGTGAACGAGTCCCCAATCAACTAATGCTCGAATATTCATATTGGCATTACCTCTGGAAATCTGAAGTTCTTCCATAATATCTTCTGCAGATAAGGGCTCATGCGCTAATAGCAATAAGGCGTGGATTTGAGCCATAGTCCTATTGATGCCCCAATTGCTTCCAAAAGCACCCCAGGATTGAATAAATTTTTCCCTTCCTTCTGTTAAGTCCATTAAAAAATGTTAATCTTCTAAGTTTTAAACAATCTTGTTTCAAATTGTTTATCGCTTTTTGACAAACGGAGGTCTAACAATTTGAGCAGCTATTTTTTTACTTCCCATCCCTATCCATATAGTTTGATCCTTCGAAGCATAGGCTGTTTCCACGTAGCCTAGACCAATAGGGTAGCCTAAAGTAGGTGACTGCGTTCCCGAGGTTACCGTTCCAATTTCTACCCCTTTTTCATCAAAAATAGGGTAACTATTTCTCGGTACTCGACGTTCGTTAAGCGTAAAACCAACTAATTTTCTCTTAATCCCTTCCGTTTGGTTTTTCTTAATAGCTTCTCGACCAACAAAATCCCCTTTATCCATTTTGGTAATCCAGCCTAATCCCGCTTCCAAAGGGGAGGTGTGATCGTCAATATCATTGCCGTAAAGGCAATATCCCATTTCTAGACGCAGGGTATCTCTTGCTCCTAATCCTATGGGCTGTATCCCCAAAGGTCCACCAATATTCATAATAGCTTCCCAAATTGCAGGGATTTGACTAACATCTGCATAAATTTCAAATCCTCCCGCTCCCGTATATCCTGTATTAGAAACAATAACATTGGGATACCCAGCAAAAAAGCCTTTTTCAAAATGATAGAAAGGAATCGATTCGAGCGAAATTTCGGTCAAATGTTGAAGAAGCTCTTGCGCTCTAGGACCTTGAATAGCTAAAAGACCTGTCTGATCAGAAATATTAATGAATCGTGTATCAAAGGTGTTGTGCTGCTGAATCCAGTTGAAGTCCTTATCAATATTAGCTGCATTAACTACTAACATAAATGCCATTTCCCCTTCACTACATTGATCTTGCCCTAACCGATATACAATTAAGTCATCCACAATGCCACCTTGGTGGTTAGTCAAACAAGAGTATTGTGCCTTACCAGGGGAAAGTTTGGAGGCATCATTACAGCTTACCTTTTGCACCAAATCTAAAGCTTCCCTTCCCTTTACAATAAATTCGCCCATGTGAGAGACGTCAAAAATACCAATTCCCTCTCGGACAGCTGCGTGCTCTACAGTAATACCCTCATAAGAAACAGGCATTTCAAAACCTGCAAAGGGAACCATTTTGGCGCCTAAAGCTAAGTGCTGCTCGTATAAAGCGGTTTTTTTCATAATAATTCTATTGCTTCTATTAAATCTCCCTCTTGAATAGAATGAACCACGTCCATCCCTTCTATTACAGTTGCAAAAATAGTATAGTTTCCATCCAAATGCGGGGTAGGAGAATGCGTGATAAAAAACTGACTCCCTTCAGTATCTCTTCCCGCTGATGCCATCCCCACCCTTCCTGGTTGATCGTAATAAACTGTTCCGTTTTCGGTAGGCAGTAAAAAAGAGGGCCCAGCTAATCCATCTCCTACCGGACAACCACCCTGTATAACGAAATTAGGAACTACCCGGTGAAAGGACAATCCCTCATAGAATCCATCTTTCACTAACTTTTTGAATGCTGCAACTGTAACAGGAGCATATTCTGGTAAGAGTTGCACCAAAATATTCCCTTTACTGGAGCGAATCAAAGCCCGATCAGAAAGTTCTCTATTACTAATTGCTTTAACATAAAATGGATGGGTGTCTATCGCTTGTTTGCCTAAAATCTGCTGAATCATCACAGCAGTTTCAAGTTGCTCAGGAATGGGAAGTCGCTCTAATACTTTCGGAAGTTTGCCTACCAAAGAAGGAAATGGCCCCTCCTTACTTTGTAGAAATTGGACGACCTCATAGATCATCCCAGCAGTACCAGTTTCTAAGGCTTCCTCTAGATAAGGAAGTGCTATCCCTTCGGGAAAAGTCCGTATAGCTTCTACTGCAGCTTTTTTCACCAAAGGACTAGCATCTTGAAATCCTAATTGAGCAATAATAGCAATGGAACTATCTGCATTTGCAAGGGCTCGTAAAGCTGCCGCCCTAATTACTGCGTCTTCTGAATATTGCCGGAATAATTGCTGTAATTGCCAGCGAGCTGCATTTCTTGTGACGGTGTAATAGGACGGCAAATGCGTTAGAGCTGCTTGAAACAGTAAAACTTTTATAGCTGGGTCGCTTTCTACTTTAGCGGCCCTATAATAATCTTGTCCATCTTGGCCAGAACCGTACTGTTTTATCTGTTCTGCCGTGGTATATCGAACCATTCGATTCGGATGAAGTAATGTTTGTTTCCAAATCGGACCAGATAGTTGGTAATCAAAACCCGATAAAGACCTAGCAGCATTAACGGCTATCCTGTAATCTTGAAGAGTATCTGATAGCACTTCTTTTAAAACCTCCAAACTAGCTTCATTGGGTATTTTTTTTATAGCAGCGACTAAAGCCATTTTTACCTCCGGCATTGGGTTTTCGTAAATGGCGTGAATGATCGGTGCTTCGTATTCTTGTATATTAACCAAAGGGGGACGAGCAAGATATTGAGCAGCTATCACTCTAACGGAAGAAGGGTATTGCGTCTCGGTTGCATATTGGACCATAGCCTCGGTACCTTTTGGATCGACCAAGCCTCTAATGGCAAAACGGTAAAGGGCTCTAGCTCTACCCAATAATAGAAAAGTATCCTGAGGCTGATAGGTTGAAATGGTAGCTATTTGATGTAAGGCAGAGACTCCTGCTATTTTGCCAATGGCTTCTAAAATGCTCCCGTTGGATGGTGCAAAAGTGCCAGCGGTATCTGTAGGGACGAAACTTTGTACCAATAAATCGGTATAAGAGGAATCAGCGGTCTGTCCTAAAGCAAATGCAATTGCACTTCGTTCAGCTACGGATCCATTGGTGAGTCTATCTAAGTAAAGAGCTAAAGAATCTCTATGGGTAATTCTTTGTAATGCAAAAGTGTAATCTGATCCTGGTTCTACAGTCTGGTCCAAAGAACAAGAAAAAAGAATACCCATCAATAATATTCCGAAGTTAATAAGCTTATGGTTCACTAATTATATATTGTAGAATTGGAATCTAGTTGTCTTTTGATCAATTTTTCGTCTCCAAACAAGCCTTCTTCAAATATTTCATCATCAAAAGGAATGTTTTCCATATTGGGAGAATTAATCAAGTTGTACTCATCGCAATCAATAACAATTCCCAAATCCCCTTCTGGAATGGAAAACCGCAGACTCTTATCATACCCCAACTTAGGCGTTTGTTCTAACCTTCTAATAAAATTGTGAAAAAATGGGCGAGCCATTCTCGATCCTTGGCCAAGTAAAGGAGATCTAAAGTGAATCCATCGGTCTTCACCACCAACCCATGTTCCCACGACTAGATTTGGAGTAATGCCGATATACCAACCATCGGCAAAATCATTGGTCGTACCCGTTTTTCCACCGTAATCTGACTCTAAGTCTGTCATTCCTGTTGCGGCATACCGCAACATTTCAACCATAGCATAATTGGCATTGGGAGGTAAGGCCTGAGTTTCCTCAGGAATACTTTGATAGATAAGCTTACCGTTTTTATCTTCAATTTTCAGCAGGTGAACCGGCTTGGTAAAGTTACCATTATTAGCAAAGGTGGAATAGGCTCCGGTCATTTCCATGACAGTTAAATCCGTGACTCCCAAACAAATAGAAGGGGTCTTTGGAACTCTTAATCTACCACTTCCGTGTCTAGCTGATGAATTGATACCCATATTGTCTATTAAGGAACGTATGGGTTCTGTATCGCCTAGTTGTTTCATCAAATGCACGGATACTGTGTTTTTGGATTGACGCAAACCATCTTTAAGGGTCAATAATTCTCCGGTAAATTTCCCCTCAAAATTATCGGGTGTCCAAGGCTCTAATAATCCAAAATTTCCATCACCAGGAGCTATAGTTTGAGGAATATCATAAACTTGATAACATGGAGAAAACCCTTGTTGGGCAATAGCTGTAGCATACACAAATGGTTTGAAGGTAGAACCTACCTGCCTACTGCTTTTTACATGATCAAACTTAAAATAATCATGGTTAATACCACCTACCCAAGCTTTAACATATCCAGTTTTGGGATCCATCGCCATAATACCTGTTTGCAAAAACATTCGCATATATTTGATGGAATCCAAAGGGCTCATAACGGTATCTTTTTGCCCTTCAGTATTATAGGCAAAAACGGTCATTGCTGTTTTTTGAGCAAATTTTTTTCTAAGTTCTTTTTGAAATAGCTCCCACTGTTTTTTAAGCGTATTAAAGTGGGGACTTTTCAAGACTTTTTGATAGATGGATACTCTATCATCGGGTATGATGTTGTTTTCAACCAATTCTCGAAAATGATTTTTATCGGTTGCTCCTTTAATCAATCTAATTACATCCCGATCGTCGTCAAAAAAATTCATTTCTGGAATATCCATTTCAATCGCCTCAATAGGTTCTAGTAAGTAATTTTTTCTCAATAGTTGATACCGCTCACTTTCGCGAACCAATCGATCTAATGACTGTTTGCGAACTTCTACCGGAACTTCAGTGGTTGAATTTTTATCTTCAAAAGTCCAAGGGTCTAATCCCCGCCATTCTTGAGTGAGTTGATCTTGGATAAATTGCATGTGATGAACCATTTCCTCCTCTGCCAAGGCTTGAAGAGCTGGGTCTAAAGTGGTGTATATTTTTAATCCATCTCTATAAATATCATAGTTAGTCCCATCGGATTTAAGATTATTTGGTTGCCGGAGTATTTCCTTAACTTCCTTAGCCAATTCCATTCGGTAGTAGGTAGCTAAACCATCCAAATGAGTTTGAGTCTTGAAATTTAATTCTAAAGGCAAATTGGAGAGGCTATCGGCTTGTGGTGCAGTCAAAAGATTATTCCTTAACATTTGTTTGAAGACCACATTTCTTCTGTCTTTAGAAATTTCAGGTCTTCTTAAAGGATTGAATAAGGTAGGGTTTTTAAGCATTCCAATTAAGATGGCAGCTTCTTGTAACTCGATGTCTTTTTGATTTTTACTAAAATAAGTTTCCGCAGCTGCTTTAATCCCATACCCTTGATATAAGAAATCAACTTTATTCAAGTACATGGCAATAATTTCTTCCTTGGTATATTTTCGTTCTAATCGAACGGCAATAATCCATTCTTTAAATTTCTGAATGCCTCGCTCCAAACCAGATCCTGGAATCCCAGTAAAAAGTTGTTTGGCTAATTGTTGAGTAATTGTACTTCCGCCTCCAGAACTGGAATCTCCCATTAAAATCGTTTTGAAGATTACTCTAATGGTTGCCTTAAAATCTATTCCTGAGTGCTTAAAGTATCGTTCATCCTCTGTGGCTACCAACGCTCTTACCAGATGAGGAGAGAGTTCAGTAAAGCTTATGGGAACTCTATTTTCTGTATAATATCTTCCTAATACGCTACCGTCAATCGCAAATATTTGAGTAGCGATTTCGCTTTTAGGATTTTCCAATTGCTCTACTGATGGCAGATTGGAAAAAGACAGGACTACAAAGAGGGTAACCACCCCTACCATTGCTGAAATAGTTGTTATCCAGATAAAGGCAATTAATTTTTTAAGGGTCTTCGCCCCATTGGCCTGTTTAATATCCTGATTAGATTCCTGCATGGAACTTATAATTTGACTTCAAAGATACGATTTACTTTCCTTCTAATTGATTGTAGAACCGCAGACTCTCTATGATGAGCTCGTCATTGGCTATTTGATTGATGGTGCATTGGCCGGGAGTTATTATCAGGGTAAAATTGATCGTATTCCCTTGGTTTTTTTTGTCGTTAGACATCATTTTTAGTAAATATTCAAAGGATTTTTCCGGTAAGTAACAATGTCCATAATGGTTCAAAATGAAACGGGTGATTACCTCTAGGTCGGTTTTGGACAGGTTTGTAAGACGCATGGATAGGTAGGACTCGGCAATCATTCCGATGGCAATAGCTTCCCCATGTAGCAAAGGATGGTCTGTTTCTAAAAAATAACTTTCAACGGCATGTCCAATGGTATGTCCAAAATTGAGCGCTTTACGAATTCCTTTTTCGAAAGGGTCGGCGAGGACGACTTCTTTTTTGACCTCAATGGATTTTTCCAACCACTGCATCCAATCGACAGTTGAAAGCTCTTTAATCATCTGTAATTCCTCCCACTGGGTAGGACTCCATATTAAACTGTGTTTGATTATTTCGGCAAACCCGGAGCGTATTTCCCGAAGGGATAAAGTTTTCAAAAAATGAGGGTCTATGATAACGGCTTTTGGATTATGGAAGACGCCGATACTATTTTTAACAGCCCCTAAATCCACAGCTAATTTACCCCCAATTGAAGCATCTACCATGGACAATAGGGTAGTAGGCATTTGAATAAAGGCGATTCCCCTTTTATAGGTCGCCGCGCAAAAACCACCCATATCGCCAATAACACCCCCACCTAAATTGATCATTAAGCAGTTTCTATCCAACGTCATCTCTAGCATTTTTTTCCAAATTATTTCGCAAGTAGCAATCGTTTTATAGGCTTCCCCTGCGGGAATGGAAATAATTGAAGGGTGGTTTAAATGGAGGAGGGGCAAACAATCTCTTTCAGTATTGCGGTCCACCAAAAGGACTATTTGGCTAAAATGATGTGGCTTGATGAAGGAATTCAAGGCCTCGGAGGCTTCTCCTAAGTGCAGGTGGTAGTCCTGCATCGCAATCATGGTCATGCAGTTAATTTTTAAATTCTATCTGGACAGTGTCTTCCACCTGTATTCCTAAAAGAGTGGATGCTCTTCCCATATTGATAGCCAACTCAATGTATCCCAAGGCGTTGAATCGACATAAAACCTCTCCAATAGGAACATCAAAATATTGTTTGTGAATCTTCGTGATGGGATCGTTTCTTTTGACGGTCAATTCAAAGTTTCTTCCATTGCCTACTTGTTCAAATAAATCTCTTTTGATATTGACTACAATATTGCCAAAATTATCAATGTAGATAACGCTTCCCCGAATGGAAGAAGGGTTGGTAACTGGCTGAAAAGTCATTCTTTCCAGAATATCGTCAATGGGCATACCTATTTCATGAAAAGGTTTTTCTGCGGCAATATGGTTAACGGCATAGGTGAAAAAACTTCTTAATCTAGCAGGATCGGCTCCGGCATTCGGCAGTTTATAAATATGAGAAGGCAGTTGGTCAAATACAATGGAAAAAAGGCCATTATCAGGGCCAATAAAAAATTGACGATCTACTTCAAGTGCTATGAAGTCAATAAGAGGATCGGGATGATTATTGACAGTTAGCAGGTGAATGGTCCCTTCGGGAAAACTTTTCCAGGCATTTTGAAAGATGAAGGCAGCCTGCACAATATTATAATTTTCAATTTCATGGCTGATATCGACCATTTGAAGTGGTCTGCCTGTGGCTAAAAGCGCTCCTTTGATTACCGCAACATGGTAATCTTTGGTTCCGTAATCAGATGTTAAGGTTACAATTCGCATAATTTTTTAGCCCATTCATGCTTTTGATAATTGAAAATCTTATTTTTGCCCAGGATTAATAATAACAAAAATAGCTAATAAATTCAAAGCTTGTCTCTATTGAGCGAAATCATACTCACCCTAGAAGAAGTTAATGTGCTTGAGCTATTCGGAGAAAAGGATATCAAGCTCAACTTATTAAGAAAAGCCTTTCCGGAAGTAACTATTACTTCGAGAGGCTCTCATCTCAAGTTAAAAGGAGAAAAGAAGCAGACGCAACAGGCAAAGGCTAAAGTTGAAATGTTGGTCAGACTATTGCGTACCCACAACAGTCTTCCTTTTCAAATGGTCGAAGATGTACTGGCTGGAGATAATCCTTTTGAAACCAGATTGCCGGATACTTCTGCAACTAAGACCATTGTTCACGGTAGAAGTGGAAAAGTGATTAAAGCCAAGACCCGGAATCAAAAGAAATTGGTCGATGCTTCGGAGGAAAATGATGTGGTATTCGCAGTCGGGCCTGCGGGAACGGGGAAAACCTATACCGCTGTTGCCTTAGCTGTGCGAGCCTTGAAGAATAAATTAGTCAAAAAAATTATTTTGACTAGACCGGCAGTGGAAGCTGGAGAAAGTCTGGGTTTTTTACCTGGAGACCTCAAAGAAAAAGTAGATCCTTATTTGCGCCCACTATACGACGCCCTCGATGATATGTTTCCCGCGGAAAAACTAGAGCATTTTATGGCTACTCGAGTCATAGAAATAGCTCCTTTAGCATTTATGAGAGGAAGAACATTGGACAATGCTTTTATTATTTTAGATGAAGCTCAAAATTGCTCTACCTTGCAATTGAAAATGTTTTTGACCCGTCTTGGCCCTTCTGCCAAATGTATCGTTACTGGGGATTTATCTCAAGTAGATTTACCTTTCCATCAAAAATCTGGTCTGCGTAAAGCAATAGAAATTCTCTCTGAACTAGATGGTATTGAGACGGTTAATTTAGATGCTGAGGACGTGGTGAGACACAGATTAGTGAAAGCCATCATTTATGCTTACGAGCGAGATGACAATAGGCGTAGGGAATTAATTCATAAAAAAGAGGAGGATGGCCAAAACAATCCTGTTGAAGAAAAGGGATAATTCCCTCGAGGGGACTATTAAGTTGTCTGGGTCAAAGAGTATTAGCAATAGAGCCCTGATTATTAGAGCATTGTGTGTAGATGATTTCCCTATTGAAGGTTTAGCAACAGCTAACGATACGGAATTACTGCAGCAATTGATTCAATCCAAAGAGGTGATTAGAGATGCTGGCCCAGCTGGGACTACTTTCCGCTTTATGACTGCCTATTTGGCTATGCAACCTGGCACACAAGTCTTGACGGGTACCGATCGGATGAAACAAAGGCCTGTTCGGGTATTGGTAGATGCGCTAAGGACACTTGGAGCTGATATTGAATATCTGGAAAAGGAGGGATTTCCCCCTTTGTCTATAGGGGAAGCTCCATTATCTAAAACAAATGAGTTAACGATAGATGCAGGTACTAGCAGTCAATACTTATCTGCGTTATTAATGATAGCCCCAACGCTTCCAAATGGACTTAGTTTAATATTAAAAGGTGAACTGGTTTCTCGACCTTATCTTTTAATGACACTGAGGCTAATGGAATATTTTGGAGTGAAGCATCATTGGGAAGGGAATATTATTAGAGTGGCTTCACAGTCTTATCAAGCCAGGCCATTCAAAGTAGAAGCTGATTGGTCAGCTGCTTCCTATTATTACATTATGGCCGCTTTTTCTAATCAACCTAAACTGCACCTCAGTGGATTGTTTGAGGACTCCCTTCAAGGTGATGCTGTTATAGTAGAGATGATGAAATCTTTTGGAGTGCGCTCTACATTTAAAGACGATGGTGTTCATTTATCTAGGAATGGTCATCTGTCCTCTTCGAATTTTTCTTGGAATTTTTTAGAATGTCCGGATATCGCTCAATCTCTGGCCGTGATATGCGGTGGTACCGGGGTACAAGGTTCTTTTTCAGGATTACAGACCTTAAAAATTAAAGAGACAGATAGAATTATTGCCTTACACCAGGAATTAAAAAAGTTGGGAGTCCATTTCGCCGTAGAACCTATAATCAATGAACAGGGCGAAGAGGAATATGAGGTTAACGGAAAAGCCAATTGGAATAGTGTCCCTCATCTCGAGACGTATGAAGACC
>JBEAPR010000026.1:0-7212 GCA_041164265.1 Bacteroidota bacterium
CTCTTATGAGCGAATTCCTTGGGTTGGCTTATTTTGCGGAAATTCCAGTAGTATTAGTCAATGTGCAAAGAGGAGGGCCTTCAACGGGGATGCCAACCAGAACACAACAAGCGGATATTATTTCATCTGCTTATGCCTCTCATGGGGATACCAAACATGTTTTATTATTTCCCTCAGATCCCAAAGAGTGTTTTGAAATGTCCATTCAGAGTTTTGAGCTGGCAGATCAACTGCAAACCCCCATTATACTGATGACGGATCTAGATTTAGGAATGAATGATCATTTATCTTCTTCCTTTGAGGAGATTGAAATACCCAAAGAATACGATAGGGGAAAGGTTTTGTCTGCGGAGCAATTAGATGCTTTGGAAGTTTTTGGAAGATATCTTGATGTGGATGACGATGGAGTATGTTACCGAACCTTACCCGGAACCCACCCTACCAAAGGGTCATTTTTTACCCGAGGTACTTCTAAAGATGAAATGGCCAGATATACAGAAAAGGGCGATGCCTATGTGAGAAATGTAGATCGGTTATTGAAAAAATGGGAAACAACCAAGAGTTTGGTGCCTGCACCTGACCAATATGCAAAGGGTAAAAAAGGAACTTCGGGCATCCTATATTTTGGAACCAGCAAGCATTCAGTGGAAGAAGCCATAGACCTTTTGGAGTTGGAAAATCATCATTTGGAAGGATTGAGGATTAAGGCTTTTCCGTTTTCTAATGAAATCAAAGCCTTCATTGACCAAATGGAAAAAGTATTTGTTGTTGAACAGAATAGGGATGCTCAGATGAGAAGTTTGCTGATTAATGAATTGGAAATAGCCCCAATGAAATTAGTTTCTATTTTAAATTATGATGGTCAGCCCATAACCGCTGATTTTATAGTTAATGGTATTAAAACTGAAATTTTAGAATTAGTTTAAGATCAAACGATATGACTTTTATCAAACCCAAATTTAGACATCCTGAATTGCCAAAAAATGCAATTGGATATTCCAAGGCAGATTATGAAGGAGCGATTTCTACCTTGTGTGGTGGCTGTGGTCATGATGCTATTAGTGCCGCCATCGTTCAGGCTTGTTTTGAAATTTCTTTAGAACCGCATCGGTTGGCTAAATTATCGGGTATAGGCTGTTCCTCTAAGACGCCGACCTATTTTCTAGGCAATTCACATGGTTTTAACTCCGTCCATGGAAGAATGCCATCTATCGCAACCGGCGCGAGTTTGGCGAATAAAAATCTGGTTTACCTAGGCGTATCTGGAGATGGAGATACTGCTTCAATAGGTATGGGTCAATTTGTCCATGCAGTAAGAAGAAATGTGAATATGGTTTATATCGTTATGAATAATGGCTGTTATGGATTGACTAAAGGGCAAAATTCTGCTACTACTGATATTGACTCTTTGGGCAAAAGCAAGGCGCAAAATCACTATCAAGCCATTGATTTGGCAGGTTTGGCTTTAGAACTAGGCGCCACCTTTGTAAGTAGGAGTTTTTCTGGGGATAAAGCACAATTGATTCCTTTGATTAAAGCAGCTATGGCACATCCTGGTTTTGCTTTTATCGATGTCCTATCACCTTGTGTTACTTTTAATAATACGCCTACTTCTACCAAGTCTTATGACTATGTTCGCGAACATTTGGAGGCTACAGCTACTATTGATTTTGTTCCTTCTCAACCGCCCATAGAGGTAAACGATCATTTAGAGGGGGATTCCAAATGGATAGAATTGCATGATGGCTCTCAAATTAATCTGCATAAACTGGCAAAAGGATGGGATCCAACTAATAAAAACGCAGTTGTTCAAAAGTTACAAGAATCAAGAGCTGAGGGGTCTATTCTAACAGGTCTAATTTATATTGACCCCAATAGCCAAGACATGCACCATTTAGAGCAGACTGTGGATAAACCCCTTAATGAACTGGGGGCTACAGAGTTAAATCCCGGAATGGAGGCACTATCTAAAATTATGGTTGGCTATAAATAGGATTTACTGTTCTTCCATCTACTCTGACCTCGTAGTGAAGATGAGGGGCAGTGGACATACCGGAATTTCCAACATGCCCTACCATTTCGCCTCTTTGAACTTTTTGACCCTCTTGGACCGTATAATCCTGGAGCTGCGCATATAGTGTCTCTACACCATTATCGTGCTTTATCCTCACCATATTTCCATAGGTATTCTTTTTGAAAGCTACCTCAATCACCTCTCCATCTGCTGTAGCCCGAACAGGCGTCCCCAAAGCTGCAGCAAAGTCAATTCCGTGATGAAACCTTTCCTTTTTTAAAACAGGGTGAACGCGCATACCGTAACCAGAAGATATGCTTTTATACAACCCCTCCTTTATCGGCAAAATATCAGGTATTTTGCTGTCAGTAGTGAAAGCAAAAGATAAGCCGAGAATAATAAAGAACATTAAAAAATACTTCATAATTATCCTTCTACAATCATTAATTTAGTTGTAGCTGCCCGCTCTCTAATAGATCTGGCTTCCGTGTATGCATCGGATTCCCACCATTCTTTAGCTACTTCCACCGAGGGAAATTCCAAAATAACAAAGCGTTCAGGATGCCATTCTCCCTCTAAAGTCTCCGTTTTTCCTCCTCGAACGAGAAACTTCCCGCCGAAAGCTTCTATAGAAGCTGGAGTTAATTTCTTATACGATTCATATAATTCTGTATCGTGAATCGATACTTCTACAATGACATATCCGGGCATATTGTATTATTTATTTTCTTCAATAGTCACAGAAGATTTACCTTCTAGAGTAATGCCAGTCTGCTTCTTATATAATTCAGCATATTTTAGAGCAATGGATTTAGATTGTTTTTCCCCATTGATTTGCATCTTATCAGCAGATAATTTTAAAAGATATCCCTCTCCTTCTTGAATAAATCTATCGCGAACCAATTCTCTTTCAATTAAATTACCGGTTGGTTTTCCCTTCAACTCAAAATGTACATCTTTAAATTTACCCTCAACTAGTTTAGCAATTTCCTCTGCCTTTAATTTAGCGATTTCAGCCTTATCTTTTACCATTTCCTGAAAATCTTCATCCTCCACCATCATTTTAATTTGATAAATCTTCTCTTTCACTTCCTCCATTCCCTCAACAATTCCATCCTCTATCCAAAGAAACTTTCCGCCTTCAATGATCTTAGGTTCCATTTCAGTAGAGCCCAAATCAATTTTTTCTCCGTTGATAATGATAATTTCATCTTCCCCTTTTTCTACATCCATTTCAATTTCAAAAGTTCGCTCTTCACCTAAAATTTCCTCCTCATCCTTTTCTACCCTTACCTTGATCATTTTTTTGCCATCAAAGTCATCCACTTGTTTGCCGTTGATAATAATGATCCTTTCATTATCGTCGTTTATTTTTACTTCAACGGATCGAATACTATCAGCCATATTTTCTGGGTTAGCTGCCTTAACTTTTATGGTCTTATTGATTATTTGTTTGCCATTTTCGTCGATAGTAGTATCCATTACCACCTCCCTCTCAATTACAGTTTGAGCAGCAATCTTAGAGGTTAAAGCAAACAAAATGCACACCGTAAATAGGCCGATGGTTCCAGTTCTTTTCATGTTTATTTATTTTATTCTAAGGACAAAGCTATTCAAAAAAGGTTGCTTCTCTTGAATCTGGAAAATTTTAACAAATATTTCACCTTTTCCTATTGGTTTCTAAAGGCAGCATACATCCAGACTAATTTTTCCTGTTCTCGGATATAATCGCTCATCAAAGCATTCGTTCCTTCATCGTCTGCTTCGGCAGATTGATTGAGGAGTGATCGCTGTAAAATTATAATTGATTCCAATGCAACCAGAATTTGATCGACTGCTTGATTGCCATCGGTAATGATGCCACTTTCTTTAACCATTGAATCTTTGAGATAAGTTGAATATCTGTGATCAGGAGCTTGTCCCAGAGTGAGAATACGCTCTGCTATTTCATCCATTTTCAAGAGTAAATCGTTATAGAGCTCTTCAAATTTGAGGTGTAATTCAAAGAATTTATCACCCTTAATATTCCAGTGAAACCCACGAACATTTTGATAGAAAATGGAATAATTGGCTAATAATTCATTAAGCTTTTGAGCGAGTTGGGTAGATTTTTCTTTGTCTAGACCAATCAAACTGGTAGTTTTCATATTGTTTTTGTTTCAAATATCCATCATCCGAACTACAATATCAGTGACCTGAATCACGTACCACAGAAAGTTTGGTATGTTTCATCACCATGGGGTGGCCCCTGAAGGTATTTGGCTGGAATTCCATCTTCCATATAGGGTTGAGCAAATACCTTTAAAACTTCTTCAAAATATTGAGGATTTCCATTAATCGCTTGCTCCAATACTTCTTCCACGATATGATTGCGAGGGATGACTGCTGGGTTGTTCTTTTTCATCAATCTATGAGCTGTATCCCATCCGCCAGCCTGCGTTTCAATTCTAATTTGCCAATTCGCCAACCAAGATTTTAAATCAGGATATTGGATTTCCCAATGCTTGATGGTTGAAGGATCTAAAAGACCTCTAAACGTATTGGTATAATCCATTCCTTGCTCCATCATTATATCCAATAGCTGTTGTATTTGAATCCGATCATTAGGATCTGCTTCCACCCATCCTAATTTACCGCGCATCATTTGTAACCAACGATGGTGGTATTTTTGCGAGAAACCATCGATTAGGGTTTGCGCCTTTTCAATCACCATAGGTCGATTTTCCTCAGTCCCTGCCAATGGCAAAAGCGCATTGGCTAAAACAGCTAAGTTCCACGCTGCAATATTGGGCTGATTGCCGTAGGCATATCGTCCTGCAGTATCAATAGAGCTAAAGACCGTTCCTGGGTGATAATTATTCATAAATGCACATGGTCCGTAATCTATAGTTTCCCCAGCGATACTCATATTATCCGTATTCATTACCCCATGAATAAATCCTACTCGCATCCAATTGACTACCAACTCCATCTGTCGATCCATTACCTTTTCTAAAAAAGCTAAAACCGGTTCCTCCGTCTCCAAAAGCTCTGGATCATGTCTGGAAAGGGTATATCTAAAAAACGCCTTTTGATCTTTCAGAGGGGTAAATTTTCTGGCGAATTCAAAAGTACCAACTCGAATATGACTAGAAGCTACTCGAGTCAATACAGCCCCGTCGTTCATGCGTTCCCTAGGGACTTTTTCCCCTGTGGTGACTATCGCCAAACTCCGAGAGGTGGGAATTCCCAAACCATGCATGGCTTCACTGATTAAACATTCACGTAGCATAGCAGATAGAGTGGCCCGCCCATCTCCTCGTCTGGAATAAGGGGTGATTCCTGCTCCTTTTAACTGGATGTCCCACCTTTTGCCGTTAGGCGCCATCTGCTCCCCCAATAAAACGGCTCTTCCATCTCCTAGTAATGTGAAGTGACCAAATTGATGACCTGCATAAGCTTGTGCAATAGGGTGGGCCCCTTCGGGAAAAATTACCCCAGACAGGTATTCGGCCCATGCTTTATCTGTGTGAAGCTCTCGTGGCAATCCCAAGTCATTGCCTAAGTTTGGATGATACCAATAAAGCTCAACTTCAGGCCACTTAATGGGTGAAATTTCACTAAAAAATGGTTTAGGGAGTTTGCCGTAGGAGTTTTCTAAATGCCAACCCATCTTAATACCTCAAATTAAATCAAAAGTTTAACACCCCATTACCGTAGCCGTACACCAAAGTGTGCCGCCATTAGCCCAGACTTTTAACATCCTATCTTCCAATTTATTGGCTAGAATAGCCTTCCAGGTTTTTCCACCATCCTCAGATTTTATAATTCCCTCGGAGTAGCTGCAGTACCAATGGCCTTGTTGGTCAATGGTAAAATTTTGAACATCTGGAAGGGTTTTCAAATATTGATCTGCGGGATGTATCGACCAAGTTCGGCCGCCATCTTCGGAAAATTGTATTCTTCCTTCCTGGTCCTTATTCATGGGATTATCGTTACGAATTGCGAAAAGCTGGGAAGAAGTGGCGTTCAATCGAAAAGTGGTATCATACACTTTCATGAAGGAGAAATTCAACTCCGAAAATAGATTGATTTTTTGCCAAGTTTGCCCTTCGTCTTCCGATTTGTACAATCCAGCTAGTCCGCTTGCAGTTATGGTGTGGTGTTGGTAAACCAGATCAGTCATCCAGCTTTGAGCAAAAATATGTTCCCAATGAGCTCCACCATCTTTGGATTTATAAATGCCATTTTGGGAGGCGATAAATAAATGACCGGCCTGATTCTCTACGAAAGAGTTAACCTCGTAAAGTCCCTCTGGGGTATTTACTATTTTCCAGTTTGACGAGCCTTTCGGCAAGTAATATAAACCATCTCTAACCACATAGGTATAAAATCCGGAAAGGGTGGGATACAAACCAGTAATATTATTGGCCATTTGAGGGCCTTCAAAGGTCAATGAGGCCCATGGATTAGGTGTGTTGGTTGATTTTCGGTAAATGGTCTTCTTGTTGATTCCAACCAATATATCTGCTCCATTACTTGCTGAGGAGATGATTCTCATATCCGAAGGAAGATTGTCGGTAATATTTTGCCAAGTTTGACCTCCATCGGTGGATTGCATGATTTGGCCTTGAAAGGAAGGGACCTCTTCAAAAGAAGGTAATGTAAACGATAAAATTACAGATAAGGTTAAAAACAGCATGTGGTATAAATTTATATTAAAACGATAGGAGTTAGCTATAAGTTATTATTTCCAAACAAATTCCCAAAGAAATTTGAATAACGCTCTAAAAGCGGATATTTTGGGATGGGGTGTTTTTCCCTTAGCTATCCTTTCTAATTGAAGTTGATACCAAGGTAATTCTATGCCTCCCAACCGGTCGATGGCTTTGATGCCAGTGGAGATGACAGGAGCTTGCCAACTCGTGGTGGTTCCAATTAACAACTGGTGGGCAAAATCAGGTACCAAAGCCAAGGGTCTCGCCAGACCAATAAAGTCTAATTCATCGTCAATTAATGCCTGATTCATGGCTTGAATAGTTCTAAATCCTCCTGTGAGCAAAAGTGGAACTTGTGCTACTTTTCTTGCTTTTATAATAAATTCACCGAAATAAGCCTCTCGCTCCTGAGTGCTTTTTCTTCGAGCGCCCATCATGGCTGCTTTTTCGTAAGTGCCTCCTGAAACTTCAATAAGGTCCATTCCCTCTATTGATAATCGG
>JBEAPR010000027.1:0-2884 GCA_041164265.1 Bacteroidota bacterium
CAAAGTGGTCAAATTTGACCACATTAACTTTTTATTAACCTATTAAATGTACTTGTTTTGATCCTGACTTTAAAATATAGTGTCATAGTTTGCAGTATCGCTCTTAGCATGAACCACAACTTATTGTTATTACAAAATAGCCGATTAACTAAATTTTATTATTCGACATTTGCGTTAATCTTCTTCCTGCTATATTTATCTACACCACCCCCTTCACACATGGTCATTGAACCAATTAATTTGCTGATTGATACACGAATAGCGCCAGTAGGCAAAACCAAAGAACATTAGGGAAACTCCACGGTCACTTTAATACCACCATAACTGTTTCTTGGAAGACCCGGATAATAATACCGAGGCTGGCTACTTCCAAAAGAAGCAGCATTGACCAAAATCATACCCGCATAAGCGGCATCCAATATATTATTCATCCCCGCATAAAATTCTAACTGCAAAATTTCTCCTAACCTCCAATCGTAAGTCAGTCGGCCATTAACAACAGAATACGCTGCACTATTGACCGAATTATCATCTCGCATGGGCATTTTATCGACATACTCATAAAATAGAATTCCTTTCAAACCAAAAGGTAATTGCATCCTCACACCAGTTTGAAGCGTATGCGGAGCTACCCCCGTTAGTGGATTACCGGAATAATCATTCTCCCCATCTACAAAATCCTCAAAAGTGTACTTCGTATAATGATGACTCCAATATATTTGCCAGTGATTATTGGGGTTAAATTGCACCAAGGTTTCAACGCCTAAGTGTTGGGTCAAACCAGCATTTAAACCCAAATATTGGTCCTCCTCCACTCGCTTAGAAACCAATAAATCATATATGCTCATCCGATAAAAAGTAATATCGTAATCCCATTTCTGACCTATCATCTTTCCCCGACTTCCAATCTCTACACTCCATCCCTTTTCCGGTTGGATATCAGGATTAATAGCGCCATTCGGCAAAAGGGTCTCTTCCAAAGAGGGAGGAGAAAACCCATGACTGATTCCTCCGTACAAAGTAATTCCTTGCCCCAGAGAATATCCAAAAGAAATCCGAGGCGAGAAAACGCCCCCATACTTTTTAATCCCAGAGCCATCAACCCCATCCTGAAGAAAAAAATCCGTATAATCAAATACTGTTCTATTGTAATTAAACCCCGTTAATAAAAACCATCGAGGCCCTAAATTCCAATCCCACGTTCCAAAAAAATTATAATAGGTTCTGTATTCCTGATTATCTGAAAGTAAAGAAGTTAAGACCTGATCCGAAGCCTGATGCGTAGTCCACAGATATTTTTGCCGATAGGCTTCCCAACCTATTTGAAATGCCCTTAGCCAAGAATCCCCCTCTTTGGCAATTCCCTGCAAATAGCTCCTAGATCCCAACACCGTCGACTGTTCCCTCAGTGTATTGAAAGGTCGCGGTTCAAAATTTTGGTGATTCCCTGCAAAACCACCCAATTTGAGGGTAACTACCAACTGGTCATTTTCAAAAACTGGAGCTGTAGTATGGGTAAGGCCTAAATGAATCCCTTCGTAGTCCTCATATCCCTCCATCGCCAACCAATTGCCCGCAGCTTTCCAAGGATTTTGAGTAAAATCGTCGTAATTAATAGAACTTGGGATATACGCCAAATTGACATATCGATTGAAAAGGAATCTCGTATCGCTGCCATTTTCCCCTTTCAACTGCAAAGAGCCAAATAAAATATCTCGGTTGTACGAACTATTCTGCCGCCAACCATCACTTTTAGTCTGCGTAGATAACAACTGAAAAGCAGCTTTTTCACTAGATTGCTGGATCCGATACACCGCTCTTTGGGTTTGATAATCCCCCAACTGAAACGCCACCTCTGCTTTCAAAGGCTGGTTCGAAAGCCGGCTATATGGATTCAACTGAATGACACCCCCCAATCCAGCACCAAATGAACCAGCAGATGGCCCTTTAATTACTTTTATGGTTTCCAATAGAATGGGATCGATATCTTCAATTGCACTAGAACCATCTCCAGAAGTTATGGGTATATCATCCAGATAAAGCCGAATTTTGGAAGTCCCAAATGAGGATCGGCTTCCAACTCCTCTTATAGAAATTCGATTGGTATTGTGGGTCCCACTTTGCATGAAAACCCCTGGGATCCGATTTAACCCAGCCCTCAAACTGATTCCTTCATCAACTAAAAAGGACTCCTGTTCGAGTATTCCCAAACCAATGGGCTCTGCCAATCGAATGGGGCTCGTCTGAACTACCGCCTCTACCTCCATTTGAATTTCTTGAGGGATTAATAATAATTCTATATATGAATCTCCCTCCTCTATGATTAAGGTTTGACTTTGATAGCCTAAATAAGAAAACTGAAGCGTATCACCAACCGATACATACAGTTTGAACCATCCTGAAGTCTGGGTAAAGGTTCCTTCATCGGATTGATTCAGTACGTGAACCCCTTCTAATGGGGTCTTATCAATGGCATCTTTAATGATCCCAGTGAGGAAATCTCCCTGTGCAACAGCCACGTGAAAAAACAAAAGAAAACATATTGATAATCTCATTGGAATCATTTTTATACTCAACTTGAAGTCCCTAAAGTTTGTTTACCAAGAAAAAAAATGAAAGAGTTTATTTTCAATACCAGCATAAATTGTGGGAAATGCGTCAAGACCGTTTCCATTTTTTTAGATGACTTGCCAGGCATCAAAAACTGGAAAGTGGACACGGATAACCCCGATAAAGTGCTTACAGTAGTTGCCGATTTTGAAGAACCTAACGCCATCGTCGAAGCTGTGGAAGAAGCTGGATTCGATATTAGCTCAAGAGAGCAGAATTAATCAAACAATGGAAAAGGCTCCATATAAGCGTTGATTTCCTTTCGAATAGCTTT
>JBEAPR010000028.1:0-25520 GCA_041164265.1 Bacteroidota bacterium
CAGCACAACCTCTTCTACTAAATCCATCAGGCTTGGTTGACCTTAGAGGTCTTTCCACTGAAATTCCATTTTTTAAAAATTTATTGGATAAAGCAGGTGTTCAACTTCAGGTCTATTACGCTGGTCAATTTAAAAGTGCCACAGAGCCATATAGGTTAACTAAGATGAGTCCCCAAAATCGATTACAACTTCACTCCATTCTAGAACGGATTTACAATCAAATCATAGATGATTTAGCAGTTGCAAGAGGTTTGTCAAAAGAATTTATAAGGGAAGTTGCTAATGAATATCAAGCAGCAATTCCTGAAGACGCAGTGACTTTAAAAATCATTGATCAATTAGCCTATGAAGATGAAGCCCTGGCACAAATTAGAACGTTAGCTGGATTAGAGGAAAAGGAAAAGATTCCATTTATTTCATTAAGTGATTACCATTCCAGTTATGAAGAGGAAGTCAACTACAGAATAAAAGATAAAATCGCGGTGGTTTATGCCGAGGGCGCTATCGTTATGGGAAAAGGGGAAAATGGGAATATAGGAGATGATAAATATGTGGATGTATTAAATAGTTTATACAAAGAAGATCAGGTAAAGGCTGTAGTGTTAAGAGTCAATTCACCAGGAGGAAGTGCACTCGCATCAGCTAATATATTAAGAGTATTAGAACGTATCAGAGCATCAGGAAGGCCTGTTATCGTATCTATGGGGGACTACGGAGCATCTGGAGGATATTATATTGCTTGTCAGTCTGATTCTTTATTAGTTCAAGAAAATACTTTAACAGGTTCGATAGGGGTATTTTCGATTATTCCCAATATGCAAGGCTTATTTAACGACCATTTGGGAATCACTTTTGATACCGTAAAAACTGGTCAATTTGCCAATGGAATTAGCGTAGCTTATCAAATTACACCTGAAGAAGGTCGAAAAATACAGGCTATGACTGATCGAACTTATGAGCAGTTTCTTGCCGAAGTGGCTCAAAACCGGAATATGACTAGAGATGAGGTTCACGCCATTGCGCAAGGTCGAGTTTGGACGGGACAGCAAGCAGTTGAAAATGGATTAGCAGATGGTATTGGTACATTAGAGGATGCGATTGCTATTGCGGCTGATAAAGCCAAATTAGAGCAATATCGCTTAACCATTTATCCAAAAGTTAAAGACCCTATCGTGCAATTGATAGAAGAATTGACTGGCAGCACTGTTCGAACAACTTTAGAAAAGCGATTCGTAGCATCATTTCCATCTCTGAAAGTTTACTTGCCTTGGCTTAACCAGAAGGAGGAATGGAGTTTAGGTACGATGATCCAAGCAAGTTTACCATTTTCCGTAGGCTTGGATTAGATTAAAAAGATGAAAATCTTTCAATCATTTTATCTAAAACAGCTATTGATTCTTCATGAGTGATTATGCCGTTTTCAGGTAAGATATTCTTAATGGAAGAAAAAGGGATTTTATCTGGGTAAACCGTAAATCCCAGATAGTTTAATACCCCAGTTAGATGTTCCATACCCCTTAGGTTACCTGCGCGTCCTGATGCCACGCCTATTAAAGCAGCTTTTCTTCCATATATCTCTTTCTTGAATGGGGTGACTGAGATGGCGTCTAAGAATGTTTTCACTATTCCAGGATAGCTTCCGTTGTATTCTGGCGTAATAAAAATCCATTTATCAGCAGGTTTAAGCGTATTTTCAATCAGATTCTCCAATTCTGGGGCTACCTGTTCCTTTTTATACATATTAGCGTGAATCCAATTGTAGGTGATTGCACTTAAGTCTAGTACTTTAACCTCTAATGAGGTGGTATTTTGTATCCTATTAGCTAGAAAGTTGGTAAACTTCTGAGTGGCGCTGTGAGGTCTGTTGGTTCCTGCTATCAAAGTCAACATATCATTCATTTCGCCAAGTAACCATTAGAAACCGAATTTTGTTCAATATTCAAAACATTCCTAATTAAAGTCTCTTTTATGGGGAAAAAGACTAATTTAGTGACCTAAATTCCAAAAATTAAATCATGGGAAAGGTTATTGCTATTGCAAATCAAAAAGGAGGAGTAGGAAAGACTACTACTGCTATTAATCTAGCTGCCAGTCTTGCTGTCCTCGAAAAAAAAGTCTTGATAATAGATTCTGATCCACAAGCTAATGCTTCATCTGGAGTAGGAGTTGTTGAATCTGAAACAGACAGTAATATTTACAAATGTTTGATTAACGAAGTTGACCCACAGGATTCTATTTACGAAACCAGTACTCCTAATTTACATATTATCCCATCCTCAATAGATTTGGTAGGAGCTGAATTAGAATTAATTAATTTACCCAACAGAGAATATATTCTTAAAAAGAAGGTAGTAGAACCTATCAAACATCTTTATGACTATATTTTTATCGACTGTTTACCTTCTTTGGGCATCGTTACGGTTAACGCATTGACTGCTGCTGATACTGTGCTGGTACCCGTTCAATGCGAATTTTTTGCATTAGAAGGATTAACCAAGTTACGGGAAACGATAAGTGCGGTTAAAAATGGATTGAACCCAGATTTAGAAATTGAAGGCATCCTACTTTCTATGTATGATAGCCGATTAAGATTAGCTAATGTAGTAGTAGAGGAGGTTCAGGATATTTTTAAAGAAAAAGTATTTAAAACAGTTATCCACAGAAATTCAAGAATTGGGGAAGCTCCTAACTTTAGAATGCCCGTTATAATGACCAGTGCAGGGAGCAAAGGGAGTACTAATTTCATCAATCTAGCTGAAGAATTCCTCAAGAATAACAATGATGCCTTGGTCCCTCAATAAAATTAGATCCCAGAAACACTATAGAAAATGGCAAAAAAACTTCAAAAATCTGACTTGGGTTTAGGCATAAGAGCTTTATTAGAAGAATCTGATAGAAAAGAGAGCCCCATACAAAAAGGAGAAATAGTTAGAGAATTGGTGCATAATGTGGCTATGATTTCTCTTGAAAGTATTGAGGTAAATCCCTTCCAGGTAAGAAAAGAATTTGACGAAGAAGCCATACAAGAATTGGCTACTTCACTCAAAACTTATGGGTTGATTCAACCCATCACCGTAAGAAGACTATCAGAAGGGGCTTATCAGCTTATATCAGGAGAGCGGAGATTCAGAGCATCAAAAATTGCCAATCTAAAAGAAGTTCCGGCTTATATTCGATTGGCTGACGACCAAGAGATGTTGGAGATGGCTTTGGTAGAGAACATACAAAGGGAAGAATTAAATGCCATTGAGGTAGCCATTTCTTATCAAAGGTTAATTGATGAGTGTAATTTAACCCATGAACAAATGTCGGATCGCGTGGGTAAAAACAGGACCACAATAACCAATCACTTGCGGTTATTAAAGTTGCCCCCAGATATTCAAAAATCTTTAAAGGATAAAACCCTAACAATGGGCCACGCCAGAGCTTTGGTAGGAGTTACAGATTATTTGTTACGAGATGATCTTTTCAAACAAACCTTAGAGAAAGGATGGTCAGTTCGGATGTTAGAACAAATGATTAGGAACCAACAAGAAAATTCAAAAAAAGCCAAAACGTCTAAAGCACCTGCGCAACTTCCAGATGCTTACGAAAATGTCCAGAAAACATTTCGTCATTTCTTTGGCTCTGGTAAATTGAAGATTAAGTTATCCGGTACCGATAAAGGTCATATTTTAATTCCTTTTGATTCAGTAGAAGAACTCAATGCATACTTGGACAGGGTGGAAGATTAGTCTATTATTTATTCTTTTTTTCCTGTCCATCTCGCTCAATGGACAGGATAGTACTAGTGTAGCGCCCCCTTTTATCCCCGTGCCTAAAAAAGCTGCCATATATGGCTTATCTATACCTGGAGGGGGACAATTCTACAACCGGAGGTGGTGGAAAGTACCTTTAGCACTTGGAGCCTATGGAGGGATGGTTTACGTAATAGACTTTAATCAAAATATTTACCGAAGGTTAAGCACAGCTTACCAATTATCATTGAAAAACGAGCCTCACGAATTTTCTAGTATTCAGGGGTTTGATTCCAATACGCTCAGGAATCTAAGAGACACCTACGACAAGAGAACCCAGATGTCTTATGTGGGGATGTTTTTGGTTCATACGCTGGTGGCAATGGAGGCCTTTGTTGATGCCCATCTTCTTAATTTTGACATAGATGAACAATTAGTCTTGAAAATTAAACCCCAGTATTACCCTATTTCAGTTTCTGCAGGGTTAGGCATTTCTGCCACATTTACTTTTTAATACTCAGCGTTCACAGGGACCACCCAATGATTAATATCCTCAATGGTTCCAGCTCTCCATCCATCAATCGTTTCTTTAATCATAGGTGCTATTTTCCATTGGGCCACATCTGAAAGTTCGATTACAAGATCTTTATAAGCTATTTTATTAACCATAGATACAACTGCCGCGGTACCACTACCAAAGATTTCCTGTAAGGTGCCCTTTTCATAAGCATCTATAACTTCAGAAATAGAGATTTTTCGTTCTTCAACAGGAATCCCTTTTTGTTTCAAAAATTGCAAAATGGTATCTCGAGTAATCCCTTTTAAAATCGATCCTTCTGTGGCAGGTGTAATAACCATGCCATCAATGACAAAGAAAATATTCATCGTACCCACTTCCTCTACATACTCAAAGTGGTGACCATCCATCCACATGACCTGGTCATATCCCCTTTTATTGGCCTCATGGGTTGGCAGCAATGCAGCAGCGTAATTACCAGCAGCTTTGGATTCCCCCACTCCTCCTTTTACCGCCCGAACATATTGCGTTTCGACCCAAAGGGATACTGGGCGATTGTAATACGGACCTACCGGACAAGCGATAATCATAAACTTATATTTTTCCGAAGGTCTAACTCCTAAAAATCCATCCGTTGCAAATAAATAGGGTCTAATATAGAGTGCACTACCCTTTGCAGGAGGAATCCATCCAGCATCAATCGAAACTAAAGCATTAACGCCTTTTAAGAAAATTTCTTCTGGAACCTCTGGCATGCACAAACGCACTGCTGATCTATTGAGTCTTAGGGAATGCTGTTCAGGTCTAAAAAGCATAGGTTGCCCATGAATATTTTTGGAAGCTTTCATGCCCTCAAAAATAGCCTGCCCATAATGCAAAGCCATAGCAGATGGATGTAAAGGGATCAATCCAAAGGGTTCAATTCTTAAGTTTTTCCACTCGCCGTTTTCATAATCGGCGATAAACATATGATCGGAGAAAATTTTACCGAAAGGAATGTTATTGAAATCAACTTTTTCAAGCTGAGAATCAGTAGTTTTGTGAATCTGAATACCGGTTTGCATCTATCTAAGGGTTTTGACAAATTTAATTTATTTTTTGCACCAATCATCTTTTTACATGAAGTATAATCCATTTAAAACGCTTCAGCAATATCAACTCCCAGCGGCGATTGAATGTTCGCAGAAAGTAGGTTGTTCTACCTGGATAATTTACGAAGGTGAAGAAACAGATGATTCATTAAAAAATTTCCTCTACAAAATATTAAAAGCAACTGGTTTGCATCCTGAAAAAGATTGTTTTGTTAAAGCAATTCCGAAAGACACCAAAGGAAAAATAACACTTCGAGGTATGCGATATTTATTAATCTTTGGAATTCCTGCTGAACAATTGGGATGGAAATTAAAATTACCGTTGTATCAAAGTGTTCTTGTTGGTAATTGTCAAATGCTTCAAGTAGAAAAATTAACAGTTTATTATCAGGAAATCAATTCTAAATCGAGAGTCAAATCTGTGCATCTCTGGGAGGTTTTAAAAAAACATTTTCATGAATAATCCTATTAAATTATGTTTTGCAACCTCTAATTCGGGTAAATTAAAAGAAGTGAGAAACATTTTAGAACCTGAAATTGAGGTAACAGGCTTAGCTGAGTTAGGATGGGAAGGGGTACTTCCGGAAACTGGTAATAGTTTTGAGGAAAATGCCATGCAGAAAATACAAACGTTTAACGAGCAAACAGGATTAGATGGATTCGCTGAAGACAGTGGTTTGGTTATCACCGCATTAGATGGAAAACCGGGTTTGTTCACTGCAAGATATGCAGGTCCTCAAGCAACAGCTGATGACAATATGTCACTTGTTTTGAATCAGTTAAAGGATAAAGATGATAGAAGTGCTAAATTTGTAGCTGTTATTGCCTTGATGTACCAAGGGCACACCCAACTGTTTAAGGGGGAAGTATTTGGGAAAATAGCATTAAAGAAGAGTGGGGCTCAAGGTTTTGGGTATGATCCCATTTTTATTCCAAAGGGGTATGAAGAGACCTTTGCCGATCTACCTGCAAAAGTTAAAAATGAAATCAGCCACAGGAAGAAGGCTTTAATTCAGCTCAAAGGATACTTAAAGAATGGATAAAAAAAAATTTCAAGAAGTTCAAAGACTCCTTTCTCGTTTGGAATCTATAGAGTTATCCACTATAAAGTCCGCTATGGGCCGCTACCCTTATATGGCAGCTTTTAGGCAGTGGTATACCCTTAAAACCGACGAGCAATTTGCATTGGCTATTTTGTACAGCCCAAATCTACGGATATTTAAAGCTCAATTGGGAGAATTCAGGTGGCACAGTCAAAGGCGTCCAACCCCATTACCTACTTCTTCTATGAACAGCTGGAAGGAGCGAAATCAAAAACTAGCAGTTTTGCCCAATGTTAAAGTGGTCGATCACTCTGCTCAAACAGTAAATGATTTGGCCAAAGACAGTATAGTTGAAAACGAGGGGTTAGCTTCGGAGACCCTTGCCAATCTTTTCGAAAAGCAAGGTTTATATTCCAAATCTATTGAAATGTACGAAAGATTAATTTTGAAAATTCCTGAAAAAAGTAGTTACTTTGCGGACAAAATAGAAAAAATTAAAAGTAAAGTTCAATGATTACTTCTCTTACAATATTAACCGCCTTAATTTGTGTATTGCTAATAGCAGCTGTATTGATTCAAAACCCAAAGGGTGGAGGCGTAGATTCTACCTTTGGTGGAAACCAAGCTAATCAAATGTTTGGCGCTGCAAAATCAACTGATTTTATAGAAAAAGCCACTTGGGTATTGGCTATTCTTTTGTTTGCGCTATGTATAGTAACAGCTGTTCTCGTAGGAGATACTACAGGAGCTACGGAGCAGTTATTATCTCAATAAATTATAACAACTGTCACGATGGCAGTGCAAAAAGCCCGAGGAGAATGCTTCGGGCTTTTTTTTTGTCATCTTGGCACTCTAGGATTGAAAAATTCAACTAGTTGCCATTATTTTTCTGCTATTTTGACAGAATTGGAGATTTGGCACAAGATGTGATGACTACTAAATAGCAAAAATTTTACTTTAAACAATAAAATTAATTCACTTATGAAGCCCATTAATGACAGAGTCGTTATCAAGCCGGCTAAGGCAGATGAAAAAACCAAAGGTGGCATCATTATTCCCGATACGGCTAAAGAAAAGCCTATGCAGGGAGAGGTTGTTGCAGTTGGTCCAGGAAAAGATGGTAATCTTATGACCGTTCAAATTGGTGACAGTGTCCTGTATGGCAAATATGCTGGTCAGGAATTCAGCCACAATGGAGAAGATTACCTGATTATGAGAGAGGACGACATTCTCATTATTCTTTAATTAATTCAACCACTAAAAACTAAATAAAATGGCTAAAGAAATTAGCTTTAACAGAGATGCAAGGGAAGCGCTCAGAACAGGTGTTGATGCGCTTGCCAATGCTGTAAAAGTAACCTTAGGACCTAAAGGTAGAAATGTTGTAATCCAAAAAAGTTTCGGTGCACCTCAGATAACTAAGGATGGGGTAACTGTTGCCAAGGAAATCGAGTTGGAAAACAACGTGGAAAATATGGGAGCTCAAATGGTTAAAGAAGTAGCTTCTAAAACTGCAGACATTGCTGGAGATGGAACAACCACAGCAACTGTTTTGGCTCAGGCTATGATCAATGCAGGATTAAAGAATGTTACTGCTGGTGCGAACCCAATGGATTTGAAAAGAGGAATTGATAAGGCGGTAAAGGTTGTCATCGAAGATCTTAGGTCTCAATCCGAAGTAATTGGAGATGATTTTGAGAAAATTCGTCAGGTCGCTTCTATTTCCGCTAATAATGATAACGAAATCGGAACGTTGATTGCTGATGCCATGAAGCGAGTGAGCAAAGATGGTGTAATTACAGTGGAAGAAGCAAAAGGAACAGATACTTATGTAGATGAGGTTATCGGCATGCAATTCGATAGAGGATATCTCTCTCCTTATTTCGTGACTGATACGGAAAATATGACCACTGAGTATGAAGATCCTTTGATTCTTATCCACGACAAGAAAATCAGCAATATGCAGGAAATCGTTCCAATTTTGGAAAAAGTTATGCAAGCTGGACGTCCTCTTTTGATTATCGCTGAAGATATCGAGAGCCAAGCTCTAGGTGTATTAGTAGTTAATCGTCTAAGGGCCAATCTAAAAATCGTTGCAGTTAAGGCTCCTGGATTTGGTGATAGAAGAAAAGCTATGCTGGAAGACATCGCTATTTTGACTGGCGGTACAGTTATTTCTGAAGAAAAAGGGTACAAGTTAGAAAATGTGGAGATGGAACATTTGGGAACAGCCGAAAAAGTCATTATCGATAAAGACAATACTACTGTTGTTAATGGAAAAGGTGATCAAGAGTTATTGACTGCTAGAATCAACCAGATTAAGCAGCAAATTGAAACTACAACTTCTGATTACGATAAAGAAAAACTTCAGGAAAGATTGGCAAAACTTTCAGGAGGAGTCGCAGTACTTTACGTTGGCGCTGCAACTGAAGTGGAAATGAAAGAAAAGAAAGATAGAGTTGATGATGCATTACACGCCACTAGAGCAGCTGTTGAAGAAGGTATAGTTGCTGGAGGTGGAGTTGCTTTGGTAAGAAGTATCAACGCCATCAAAAATATGAAGGGCGAAAACGAAGATGAAACTATTGGTATTCAAATCGTTAAGAAAGCTCTAGAATCTCCCTTAAGAACCATTTCTGATAACGCAGGAGTAGAAGGTTCTGTTGTACTTCAGAAAGTATTAGGAAGTAAAGGTGATTTAGGTTACAATGCTAGAACAGACAAGTATGAAGATTTGAAAAAAGCAGGAGTAATTGACCCTACAAAGGTGACTAGAATTGCACTAGAAAATGCAGCTTCTATCTCCGGTATGGTATTAACTACTGAATGTGTGATTAACGACAAACCAGAACCTGCTGGATCTGCACCAGCTCCAGGAATGGGTGGTGGAATGCCAGGTGGTGGAATGGGTATGATGTAATTCATTAAGCTAATTTTAAAGACCCCTTCATCAGAAGGGGTCTTTTCATTTTACTTACCTATTATGAAAATTCAAAAAGGAATTTTTACGGTTTTAGGATTTATTTTTCTCCTCCTGGGAATGCTATCCTTAATACTTAGTATGCTAGGTTTACAATTAACCATTATGCAATGGCCCGATTCGATCAGTGGGAAAGGATTAGGAACAGTAATCAGAATTGTATTTATTATCGCGGGCTTGATTATTATGTACTTGGACCAGACTGATTTTGACGGCTTAGATTAAATTTTTCTTGAATCACATCCTGAACCAAACGATTTTGGATTTTACTTTCCAACCAACTGATAATATCCAAATACAAAAATGCTCTTTTCTCATAGGGATGATGAACCAATCTTTGTAATTTATCGTGAAGTAAGGCAAATTGGAGGCTTAATCCCTTTTTTTGCATCGTTGGAATTTTTCTTAAAAAGGAAAAAATCTCGCGTTGAACTGCCCCCAACTCTTCCATTTTAGACAAAAATCTATACACACTTATTATCTGATATTCCAAAAGCTGGTCATTGCCTAATTCAAAATGGGCAATCAAACTTAAAATTCTAGCAAAACATTGAATATCAGCACGGTAATCAGGGTTCTTGGAGTGGATAATCTTATTTAAATACACAATAGTTTGGCCGTAATCTCCACTTCCAAATAACAAGCAGGCAATCCTGTAATAAAAGACCATTACCCTGTGTTTGTCCCAATTAAATTCTTCGCCTCTAATAACAGCCTCCAATTCGGGAATCAGTTGAACACCTTCGGTAAAAGTGCCCTGAATATAATGCGAGTTAATAGCATGAATATATAGATACAGGTTATATAATCCTTCAATATTGCGAGTCTCTATGACTTTCCCGATTTCCTTTAATTTTTTTAGATCCTCAAAAACCAATAAAAATTCTTCATTTTTTCCCAAATAAAATAAAGTGCTTAATAGATTGTGGATAGCCTTCAGATATAAGGCGGGATAGTTTTGTATCAATGGAGCATGCTCTTTGAAAAGATAGACCCAATTTTTTGCATGACGATAACATTTAGGAAAATCTTGAGCCATGTGGTAGTACCATAAATAGGATTGATGATAATACATCTTTCCCAACTGATCAAGATCCTCAAGTGGTATATTAGGCACATTGCGGTCAAAATACAGTTTCAAATCCAAAAATTCATTTTCGCTTTTAACATAGCCATTGGTTAAGTATAGGCCATAAAGCTTAAGTGATAAATTGGAGAATTGAAGTCTTTTGCCAAGCCGTTGATGAACCATTACCGCTTCAGCACTAAGTGCCTCTGCCCTACCCTCTATACTCCTAGTGATGTATTGACTTTCGATATGCTTTTCAAAATCTAAAATTTCCATCGCGATAGGCAAAAACTCACCCACCATGGCTTTTTGTTTGGCCTTGTCCAATAAATCCAAAGATTGCCTATAGACTCCTTTGTCATATAATACTTTAGCATGATCAATAGCTTCCCTAAGTTGAATTTCTAATGCGTAATTTTTATTGAGAAGTCTCAAACTAGTTAGGAGCTGTTTGTAGAGGTGAGCTTTTAAGTTAGAAAGTTGGCTCTTTTTTACACCTGGTAGTTTGGCGAGAATTAAATCTTCCTGGTAACCTTTACTTTTATCGAGAAAATCAAATAGTTGAAGAAATAAAATATTATCTGATTGTTGATTGCGTTTCACAAACAATCTAAAATGCCTTTTCTCAGCTCTAGTTAAAGATCTTATCAGCTGAATAAGATCATCAGTTTTCTGCTTTGGCATTGTAGTTTTTTGTAATCTAAGAAATTAATTACCAAATACTTATGGATTTAGTTGTTTATTTAAAGATTGTATAACTTTCTTTATTTGATTTTACCATAGATAGTGGGACAAATATATTTGTTTGATTTGAAAGTTAATAAGTTATGAGCGACGAAAAGGTTTATATTTTTGATACAACTTTGCGGGATGGTGAGCAAGTTCCAGGATGCAAACTGGATATGAAACAAAAAATTGAGATTGCCCTGCAACTCGATGAATTAGGGGTTGATGTAATAGAGGCGGGTTTTCCTATTTCTAGTCCTGGAGATTTTGCTGCGGTGGAAGCTATTGCTAAAGCAGTGAAAAATCCTGTTGTATGTGGATTGACGAGAGCGGTTCGAAAAGATATTGAAGTAGCTGCTGAAGCTGTTAAATATGCTAAAAGACCTAGAATTCATACTGGGATTGGAACAAGTGAAAGCCACATCAAGTATAAATTAAGAACCACCCCAGAAGATATTATTGAAAGAGCTGTTGCAGCAGTCAAATATGCAAAGTCTTTTGTCGAAGACGTTGAATTCTACGCTGAAGATGCTGGTAGAACAGAAAATGAGTATCTAGCAAAGGTAATAGAGGCAGTAATTGCTGCCGGAGCTACCGTTCTCAATATTCCCGATACCACCGGTTATTGTTTGCCAGAAGAATATGGGAGAAAAATCCGTTTCCTTAAAGAAAACGTAAGGGGTATTGATAAAGCCATTCTCTCCACTCACTGTCATAATGATTTGGGATTAGCGACTGCAAACTCCATTGCTGGCGTACAAAATGGTGCTAGACAAATTGAGTGCACTATAAATGGTATTGGAGAAAGAGCGGGTAATACTTCTCTAGAAGAGGTGGTCATGATAATGAAGCAACATCCAGAACTTCATCTATCCAACGGAATCCAAACTCGCCTACTTAATCCAATATCTAGATTAGTTTCCGAGCAAATGGGGATGCCCGTTCAACCTAATAAAGCTATTGTAGGAGCAAATGCCTTTGCTCATTCCTCGGGTATTCATCAAGATGGGGTAATTAAAAAGAGAGAAACCTATGAAATTATTGATCCTCTAGAGGTAGGTGTGGATCAATCCAAAATTGTTCTCACTGCTAGAAGTGGTCGAGCAGCACTAGCTTATAGGGCGAAAAACATAGGTTTTAACCTCACCAAACTGGAGTTGGATAGAGTATATCAACATTTCCTTAAGGTGGCTGATTCTAAAAAGGAGGTAAAAGATGAAGACTTGTTTGATATTATGAAAATGGAAAATATTTCGTCAGCAGTTGCAATGTAAATTCATGGGAAAAACGCTATTTGACAAAATTTGGGATGCTCATGTGGTAAAAAACCTTGGAGGTTCCACTCAGATTTTATACATTGATCGACACTTAATTCACGAGGTAACTAGTCCGCAAGCTTTTGCTGGTTTGGAAAAAAGAGGAATAAGCGTATTTCGTCCTCAAAAAACCATAGCCACTGCGGATCACAATGTACCTACCCTTAATCAACATTTACCGATTAAGGAAGAATTATCTCGATTTCAAGTAGATAAACTCATTGAAAATTGTCAAAAATTTGGCATTGAACTCTATGGATTAGGTCATCCAAACCAAGGCATTGTTCATGTGATAGGTCCAGAATTGGGTATTACGCAACCTGGTTTAACTATGGTCTGTGGGGACAGCCATACTTCAACCCATGGTGCTTTTGGATGTGTCGCTTTTGGAATTGGAACCAGTCAGGTAGAGCAAGTCTTTGCCAGTCAATCCTTAATGCAAACCAAGCCCAAGAAAATGTTGATTAAAGTGGAAGGTGAAGTTGGCAAAGGGGTACTTGCTAAGGATATTATATTATTTATTATTAGCAAATTATCGGCAAGTGGAGGTACTGGTTACTTTGTTGAATATGCAGGTTCTGCAATCAGAGCTCTATCTATGGAGGGAAGAATGACTATTTGCAATATGAGTATTGAAATGGGTGCTAGAGGTGGCATGATTGCTCCCGACCAAACCACATATGACTATATAAAAGGAAGACCTTTTGCTCCTGAAGGTGCAGCATTTGAAAAAGCAGTAGCTTATTGGGAAACTTTAAAGTCTGATTCAGATGCTCAGTACGATAAGGTCTATGATTTCGATGCAGCCGATATTGCTCCAATGATTACCTACGGAACCAACCCAGGCATGGGTATGAAAATTACAGATCACATTCCTACCGCTCAAGAAGGTTCAGGAAGTACCACCTACCATAAGTCTTTGGCGTATATGGGTTTGGCAGAAGGAGATGAATTAATAGGCCATCCTATCCAACATGTATTCATAGGAAGTTGCACGAATTCAAGAATAGAAGATTTAAGATTAGTAGCAGAGTTTGTTAGAGGCAAACAAAAAGCACCAAATGTGCAGGTGATGATTGTACCTGGTTCTAAACATGTAGAAAAACAAGCTAAAGAAGAAGGACTAGATCTTATATTTAAGGAAGCTGGATTTGAACTTAGAGAACCGGGGTGTTCCGCCTGTCTTGGAATGAATGAAGATAAAATTCCAGCTGGAGAATATTGCATTTCCACCTCTAACCGAAATTTTGAAGGTAGACAAGGGCCGGGAGCCAGGACTTTACTCGCCAGTCCTCTAATGGCAGCAGCCTCTGCAATTGAAGGAAAAATTGTTGACGTTAGAGCCTATTTAAACTAATAAGCATGGAACCTATTAATCACATACAATCATCAGCGGTACCCCTTCCTATGGAAGAAATTGATACTGATCAAATTATACCTGCAAGATTTTTAAAAGCTACGACTAGAGAAGGGTTTGGCGATAATCTTTTCAGAGATTGGAGATTCAACAGCGATCAATCTTTAAAAAAGGATTTTGTTCTGAATAACCCAACCTATTCTGGAAGTATTTTAGTTGCGGGAAGTAATTTTGGATGTGGTTCTAGTAGAGAGCATGCCGCTTGGGCCTTGTACGATTATGGATTTAGGGCAGTAGTTTCTAGCTTCTTCGCTGATATTTTTAAAGGTAACGCACTTAATAATGGGTTATTACCCATACAAGTAACTCCTGAAATATTATTTCTATGCTTTGAAGCCATTGAAAAAAATCCAAAGGTTTCTTTTCAAATAGACCTAGAAAACCAAACTTTCAACTGTGCAGATGCAGGAATTTCGGCTTCATTTGAAATTGATGCCTATAAAAAAGAATGTTTGCTTAATGGTTATGATGATATTGATTATCTTTTGAGCCAACACGATGAAATAAAAGCATTTGAACAGCAAGCGATAAGATTTTAATGGAAAAGAAAATTGCAGTTTTGCCAGGGGATGGTATCGGCCCTGAAGTAATCCAACAGGCTATAAAAGCGCTCGATGCAGTAACGGAAAGATACGGACACCACTTTACTTATACCTATTCTGATGTTGGTGCAATCGCTATTGATCATCATGGTACCCCACTTCCGGAAGCTACTTTAGAAAATTGTAAAACAGCAGATGCGGTTTTATTTGGCGCCATTGGTCATCCTAAATACGATAATGACCCCAGCGCTAAGGTAAGGCCTGAGCAAGGCTTACTTGCCTTGAGAAAATCCTTAGAGTTATATGCCAACATTAGGCCTGTGACTACCTATAAGAATCTATTGCACTTATCCCCTCTCAAAGAGGAAAGGGTAAAAGGAGCTGATTTTGTCATTTACAGAGAATTAACTGGTGGCATTTACTTCGGAGAGAAAGGCAGGAGTGAAGATGGAGAAACAGCCTTCGACCACTGCGTGTACCACAGATTTGAAGTTAAGCGAATAGTGGATTTGGCATTTAAAGCCGCGAGGCTTCGCAAGAAAAAGGTCACCCTAGTTGATAAAGCTAATGTTTTGGAAAGTTCTCGATTCTGGAGGGAAACTACCTACGAAATAGCAAAAATCTATCCTGATGTTCAATTAGAAGTGATGTTTGTCGATAATGCCGCTATGCAATTGATACAATATCCACAGCAATTTGATGTTATCGTTACCGAAAATATGTTTGGAGACATTTTATCGGATGAAGCCAGTGTACTTACAGGCAGTATGGGTTTATTACCATCCGCTTCAATCGGTAGCCACACTTCCTTATTTGAGCCCATTCATGGTTCATTTCCTCAGGCTGCGGGGGAAGATACTGCTAATCCAATGGCTACTATATTATCAGCGGCCATGATGATTGATTCTTTTGGAATGAATGAAGAAGCAGAAACCATCCGAAGTTCTGTACAGCATATACTTGAACACGGTATTGGTACTGCTGAATTGAGTCCAACCATCGTATTTAAGTGCAGTCAAATTGGAGATTTGGTGGCACAAATTATAGCAGATGAGGACTTGAAATTAAGTGGTGATAAATTAAACGCTCGCATTTCCACCATCATCTAACTTTTGTTATTGTTCGGTGCAGATGCAGGTGTTAGATGGTATAGCTTGAAAGAACTTGCGTTAGAAATTCTGAACAAATATTGGGGCTATCAGTCCTTCAGGTCTGTGCAATGGGAGATTATTGAATCTGTTTTAAATGGTCAAGATGTCTTGGCATTATTGCCCACAGGAGGTGGGAAATCAATTTGTTTTCAATTACCTGCCTTAATGCAGGAAGGAACAACACTAGTAATTTCTCCTTTAATTGCTTTAATGAGAGATCAGGTAGAGAACCTACAAAAAAAAGGTATTGCTGCAGAAGCCATTTACTCAGGAATGTCTTTGGCCCATATAGATCGGATTTTAGATAATTGCATTTACGGTTCTATTAAACTGCTTTATATATCTCCTGAAAGAATTAGTTCTCCAATTTTGGAAGCGCGACTCGCCAAAATGAAAATTGGAACCATCGCAGTGGATGAAGCACATTGTATTTCTCAATGGGGATATGATTTTAGACCTGCCTATTTGCAAATTTCAGCTTTAAAAAATCAGTTTCCCAATATTCCTATTATTGCTTTGACTGCTACAGCTACTCCGAAGGTAGTTACCGACATCATGGAAAAATTAAACTTCCAAAAAAAGAAAGTCATTCAAATTAGCTTTGAAAGAAAAAATCTAGTTTATTGGGTGGATCATACTGCCGATAAGGAGAATCAATTACTTAGAATCTTCAAAAAAATGCCCGGCAGTGGAATCGTTTACGTAAATAATCGACGTAAAACCAGAGAGTTAGCAGCGTGGATGAACCGGAATGGAATAGCTGCAGATTACTATCACGCTGGGCTTTCCCCTTCAGAACGGCATGAAAAACAAGCGGCCTGGATTGCAGATCAAAAGAGAGTTATTGTCAGCACCAATGCTTTTGGAATGGGTATAGACAAGCCGAATGTTCGAGTAGTGGTTCATTATGCTCTGCCTGAAACTTTAGAAGCGTATTTTCAAGAAGCGGGAAGAGCCGGCAGAGATGAATTAAAAGCTTATACCATTCTTTTTTATCAACAGCAGGATGGCGTCAAACTATGGAAAAAATTTGAAGACCAATATCCTGACATCACTTTCATCAGACAAGTTTATCAAGCCATTGCTCATTATTACCAATTGGCTGTAGGAAGTGGTATGCATCAAACCTTTGACTTTGATATAGGGGTTATAGCCAAAACGTTCCAGTTACCATTAAGGAAATGTATTACTGCTTTAAAATTATTAGTAGAGGAAGGGTGGTTACATATTACCGATGCAGTCTTTATTCCTGCTAAACTTCAAATTATAGTTTCTAGAGAGGTTTTATACGATTATCAACTCAAGTATCCACAAATGGACTTGGTTTTAAAAGCTTTATTAAGAAGCTACCAAGGCCTTTTTAGTCAACCAACGTCCATACAAGAGACTCAAATTGCAAGACTGCTGAATATAAAACCTCCAGCATTACAAAAATTATTTAATAAGCTGGTTCAAGATCAAATTATACGTTATGAACCTTTAAAAGATAAACCCCAATTGACTCTCCTGAGAGATCGGGTACCTGCTAGCGCTGTTCAAATTGACAATGAAAAATATGCTTTTCGAAAAAAAAGAAGTATCCATCAAATTGAACAAACCATTCAATATGCAAGTGGCCACCACTGCAGGAGTGCTTATTTATTGCAATATCTAGGAGAACCCCATCCTTCTTTGTGCGGAAATTGCGATTACTGTCAAAATCTAATTAAAGAAAACAATTCTACCCAGAAGGAATTACAACATACTATTTTAGAAGCATTTAAACCAAGTGAGCAGGGCATCTCTCCAAGCGCTGTGTTACAAATTTTTCCGAAGGAATTAGAAAAAGAGATAAAAAGAGCCATTCAACGATTAATTGAAAATGAAAAATTGACCTTATCCAATGGTTTATTGTACCGTTACCAATGATCTAAATCAAGATCGACGAATGAGACGAATTGGACAAGTTTTGGTAAAGAACGGTTGGCCATTTACTTTAATAGGCAGGAAAAAGAGAGATAGTCTGGTATTAATAGATGCTCCTTTTGAACAACGAAGGCTTTCTTGCTTTTTTCAAGGAGGTCCATTTTTCTATATAGAAATGAACCTGCGTTTATTCATCGTCCTAATATTTAATCGCCCTGAGATCGTTTATTCAGTTGATTTAGATACATTAAGTGCAGGTGTCATTTACAAAAAATTATTCGGGGGACGACTCATCTTTGATGCACATGAATATTTTGAGGAAGTTCCCGAGTTAACTGATAGGCCTGTTATTCGGTGGATTTGGGAGCTGATCGCAAAATGGGGCATTCCTCAAGCAGACCTAGCCATAACAGTAGGTGATGCTTTAGCTAAAGAATTAGGGAAAAAGTACCAAACTGATTTCAAGGTAATTCGAAATACCAGAAATCAACCAGAATCGAATGTAAAAGCTAAAAAATTATCCATTCCTTTTAGGTTGATATACTTGGGAATGTATAACCCAGGGCGGGGACTGGAGGAATTAATTGAGGCATTGACTCAATTGAAAGATTGTGAATTGTGGTTGGCAGGATCTGGACCTTTGGAGGGGAAGCTGAAACAACTTACCGTTGAAAAAAAAGTTACCCATAAAGTCAAATTCAGCAATTTTTTAACGGGCCAAAAAATAGAAGAATTTATAGCTAATGGTTGCCTTGGGTGTAATTTGCTGCATCCAACAAGTCAAAGCTATTATTATTCGCTCGCCAACAAGACCTTTGATTACATGCAATATGGTCTCCCAGCTATGCACATGGAATTACCTGAGTATCAAACAATCCATCAAAAATATGATTGTTTGATATTACTCAATAAGCTATCTCCCAATTCAATCATAGAAAACGTAAAAGCGTTGATGAAAGACAAAAGTAGATACCATGCTTTATCAGAAAATAATTTAATCGCTGGAAAGGATTTTCAATGGGAGATAGAAGCCCAATCGCTCATCGAAGAGATGAAGAAGTTATCTGCTCCAAAGACCACATCCATTTAAGTAAATCTAAACCCCAGAGATAAGGTCGATGAGAACGAATTAGATGCGCTTTTATGCCCCCTTCGAAAATTCTAATCATTCCTTTAATTAAATTGGAAAAACCCAGTTGATAGGTCATTTGGGTAATTTTTAAAATAGGATGATGGAATTGTGGATACTTCTTTTTAATAAGCCAAAGATTTTGAACGGCCTGTTTTGATTTTTGAAGAAATTCTTCAGCACTTTGAAGTTGACCATGGAGAACTGGATTTTTGATATATAAAATATCCAAACCTTTCCATTTGATCATTTGACCTAGTAAAGTGTCTTCGTGTCCATAAAATTTAATATGGCTGTCAAAAGGTAGGGTAAGCATCAAAGATTGAGGAATCAAGAAATTATTAGACATAAACTCCTCAGATTTAGCCTCTCTCTTAATGCCGTAATTCCAATGAAGCTGATAATATAACTCAGGTGGAGGATTCATAGTATAGTTTCTGCCACCACAGATGATCCGATTAGTTGGAAGATGGCCAAGATAATTTTGAATAAATAGTGGGTCAATAAGCTGACTATCTGCATCTAGAAAGATCAAGTAATTGCCAGAGGCCATTTGAGCCAATTCATTACGAGTAAAAGCTCTTCCCTGATTTACTTTTCTCTCTACCCATATTACCTTGGGATGCTGAGCTAATTGGGAATTTGTATATGAAATAGCTGGGTCTGATCCATCTTCTAATAGAATGATTTCCCAATCCTCTTCGATGGTATCGCATTGATTTAACAGATCACGAACTAAGCCATCGACCATATTATTGAATAGAGGTATTAGAATAGAAACCTTTGTTTTATTTTTTAATTTTGGAGTCGCCAACCGAACTGGATTAAAACTGTTGAAAAGGTTGTAGAATGTAAGTCAAAAATAATCCAAATGTATCAATATGGAAACAGCAACCATTTTTAATCAAAAGGCAAGTAAAGAGGAAAATAAAATTGCGGAGAAAGTTTTAAGTGGAAAAAGGATTTCCAACGAAGATGCTTTGTACTTATATCAACATTCTGATTTGGGATTTCTGGGCAGCCTTGCCAACCATATTAGAGAGCTAAAACATGGAAACAAGACTTACTTTAACCGAAATTTTCATATAGAACCTACCAACGTTTGCTTATACACTTGCACCTTTTGCTCCTATTCCAGACTCATCAAGAAAAGGTCTGAAGGTTGGGAATACAGTTTGGAGGACATTTTGGACATCGTAAAAAAATACGATGGTCACCCGGTTACCGAAGTACACATTGTGGGAGGGGTTCTTCCTCAATACGACCTGGCTTTTTATGAAAATTTATTTTCTGCTATTAAAAAACATCGCCCTGACTTACATATAAAGGCCTTGACTCCAGTTGAGTACCATTATATCTTTAAGAAAGCCAAAATTAGTTACGAAGATGGCATGGCTAGGATGAAAGAAGCTGGTTTGGATTCCATGCCAGGTGGAGGAGCTGAAATATTTCATCCAGAGATTAGAGATCAAATTGCTGGCGGAAAGTGCACTGGAGAGGAATGGTTGCGGATTCATGAAATCTGGCATCAATTGGGAGGGAAATCCAATGCTACTATGTTATATGGTCATATTGAACAACATCATCATAGAGTTCATCATTTGGATGCCCTAAGGACCCTTCAAGACCGAACAGGTGGTTTTCAAACTTTTATTCCGTTAAAATTTAGAAATAAAGACAATCAGCTTTCCCACCTCTCAGAATCTACCGTTGTGGAAGATTTAAGAAACTATGCCATTTCCAGGATTTATCTGGATAATTTTGAACACCTCAAATCTTATTGGCCTATGATAGGGCGTCAAATTGCACAACTTTCCTTGGCTTATGGAGTCAACGATATAGATGGGACTATTGACGATACCACTAAGATTTATTCCATGGCTGGATCTGAAGAGCAAAATCCAGCTATGAGTACTGCGGATTTAGTCAAATTGATTAGGGCGGTGGGAAGAGAACCTATTGAAAGGGATACGCTTTATGGAACAATCAAAAATTATAAAGACCACCAATTTGAAGATGATCATTTATACAAAGGGTATTTGTCACTGCCTGTTGTAAACAATTAAGTAGTATGGAAAAAGAATTTTATTTGATCAGGCATGGACAAACCGACTTCAATAAAAAAGGTATTATACAAGGTGGTGGTATAGATTCCTCTTTAAATGAAACCGGACGGGCACAGTCTGAGGCTTTTCACCAGTATTACAAGCAAGTTCCTTTTGATTTAGTAGTTACCAGTACTTTAAAAAGAACTAGACAAACCCTAGAACCCTTTTTGGACTCTGGAATTGAACATTATTCTACTGCTGATATCAACGAAATTAGTTGGGGGACCAATGAAGGAAAGTCCTATAATGATATTGTTAGAAAAACATACCAAGAGGTTATTGGAAATTGGCAGCAAGGAGAATATGAAGCTAGATTTGAGGGTGGAGAAAGTGCTGCGGAGTTAGGGGAAAGAGTAGTTAGATTTGTAGATTATTTAAAATATACTCCAGCCAAAAAAGTACTGATTTGTTCACATGGACGTACTATCAGAGCATTGATTTGTTTACTAAAAAGCCTAGAACTAAATCAGATGGAGCATGTTGACCACCATAATACTGGATTATTCAAAGGGATGTATATACCTGAAAATTTTATTTTTCACTTGGAAAATGACACTTCTCACTTGGAAACCTTAAAAATAAAAATGTAACGCCTTGAGAAAAGTAAGGATTTCAGCGGTAAACTATTTGAATACAAAACCTTTTTTATACGGATTGAATAGCCCTGCCTATAGATCAAAATATGAAATTGAATTAGCTCATCCTGCTGCCTGTGCTGAGAAACTCAAAGTGGGAGAAGCAGATATTGGTTTGGTTCCTATTGCTTTGGCAAAAGAATTACCTGGTGGAAAAATAGTTTCTAATTACTGTATTGGAACAGAAGGAAAAGTGAAGACGGTCTGTTTGTTTTCCCACGTGCCCCTAGAAAATATTACAAAGGTTGTTTTAGATTATCAGTCTAAAACTTCGGTAGCATTGATCCAATTATTAATGAAAAATTATTGGCAAAAAGAAGTAGAATGGATTAGAGGAATGCCTGGATTTGAAACTCAAATTAACGATACTACTGGAGGTTTAGTTATTGGTGATCGCACCATAGACTTATTTGAAAAATACCCTTATAGTTATGATTTGGGAGAAATATGGCTTACCTATACTGGGCTCCCTTTTGTATTTGCAGTTTGGATGACTTACGCAGATATTGACGAGGAACTTCTAACTAATTTTAATCAGGCATTACAACTGGGAATAGAGCAAATCGATTCATTGTCATATCTCCTCACCCCTCAGTGGAAGGCACCATTTGACGTAAGTGCCTATTTAAAAAACAATATAAGTTATCCTTTAGACGATGCTAAAATTAAGGGTATGAATCAGTTTTTAGGAGCTATTGGAGTAAAAGAGCTCCCGAGGCTTATTCAAACAGAGCGTTCTTTTTTAGTGAATTAAAAATTAAGATATGAATATGCTATTTATTTTATTTGTTCATTTAACCACTTTACTACCTATGGAAAAAGAATATGAAATAGCTACATTAGGAGGGGGATGTTTTTGGTGTACAGAAGCTGTCTATGAAAAAATTGAGGGGGTCAAGAAGGTAGTTTCAGGCTATTCTGGAGGAAGTAGCGCTGATGCTGTTTACGAAAAGGTGGCTAGTGGTCGGACCCAGCACGCTGAAGTCATTCAAATCACATTTGATCCTGATGTTGTTGATTTTTCTGAAATCCTTGAAATTTTTTGGGTAGCTCATGATCCCACTACGCTCAATCGGCAGGGAAATGATGTGGGTCCTCAGTATCGATCTGTTATTTTTTATCATTCCGAAGAACAGCGTATAAAAGCTGAAAGATCTATGAAGGAGGTTGCTATTGAGATTTGGGAAACGGAAATTGTGACCCTCTTAGAACCGTTCGAGGCTTTTTATAAAGCCGAAGATTATCATCAGGATTACTACCAAAAAGTAGGAGCAAGAAATCCATATTGTACTTTTGTGATTACCCCGAAGCTCAAAAAAATTGATAAAATATTTTCAGATAAATTAAAAAATCAATAGGCTAAGGCAATGAATTTGCTATATTAAGTCCGCAATTAATAATTTAAGATGAAGTTAGGAGTTCTAAAAGAAATAAATGATACTCGGGTGGCTCTAGTACCGGAAGGAATCAAAAAATTGGAATCTACAGGGTTAACATTTTTATTTGAAAAAGGTCTGGGGGATACTGCCATGTTTGGCGATGAACTTTATGCCGTACACGGACAGATAGTTGATAGGTCTCTGCTACTAGCGGAATCAGATATAGTGGTTAGTATTCATCCATTGAGTGATGCTGAATTGAAAGGTTTGAAGAAAGACACCATGGTTATAGGACAATACCAGCCTTTCATGGATCAGGACATTACTGTCCGACTACAATCACTAGGGATAAGAGGTATGAGTCTAGATATGATTCCCAGGACTACTTTGGCGCAGAGTATGGATGTATTATCTTCCATGGCATCTATTGCGGGATACAAAGCGGTACTAGAAGCAGCTAGATTATTACCTAGGTATTTTCCAATGATGATTACTGCTGCCGGAAGTCTAAAGCCCGCCAAGGTATTGGTGCTGGGAGCAGGAGTTGCTGGACTTCAAGCTATTGCAACTGCAAAAAGGCTTGGAGCTCAAGTAGAAGCATTTGATACCCGTAGAGCAGCCAAGGAAGAGGTTCAGAGTCTTGGAGCAAAATTTGTTGAGGTAGAAGGTGCAGCGGATGACACAGCTGCAGGAGGTTATGCTGTGGAACAATCAGAAGAATTTTTGAAAAGACAACGCGCTGAGGTTCAAGCGAGAGCGACCAAGTCAGATGTTATCATTACTACTGCACAAGTAAGAGGGAGAAAAGCTCCGGTATTAATTGATGCCGAAACAGTAGAACAAATGATGCCTGGGTCCGTAGTAGTTGACCTGGCTGCTTCCACTGGTGGCAATTGTGCCTTAACTCAAGATGGAAAAACCATTCAGCACAAAGGGGTTACCATCCTCGGAGATTCTAATTTACCAGCTTTGATGGCTGAAGATGCCAGCAAGTTATATTCCAACAACCTAATTAACTTTTTGAAATATTGGATGAAGGATGGTGCTATGAATCTGGACTTGTCCGATGAAATTATTGGAGGGGCATTTTTCACTGCTGAACGATCTTAAAACTAAATTTAAATGGATTCAATTATTTCTTTTTTTAGTGATCATCTTTTGATGATATATCTATTGATTTTCACTATTATTTTGGGCTTCGAAGTAATTTCTAAAGTACCTACCGTTTTACATACTCCTTTAATGTCAGGAGCTAATGCCATCAGTGGGGTCGTCATTATTGGAGCCATCATTCTTATCAGACAGGCGCAACCAGATGATTATTTGACCTTATCCTTAGGGCTTATTGGGGTGGTTTTGGGCATGGTGAATGTGGTAGGGGGATTTGCTGTGACGGATAGAATGTTAGAAATGTTTAAGAAAAAAGTAAAAAAATAATCCCATGTTATTGGAAAGTATAACAGATTTAGCCTATTTGGTGGGAGCGATTGCATTTGTTTGGGGTCTGAGGTTACTTAGTTCACCTGATTCCGCTAGAAAAGGTAATATATTAGCTGCTATTGGTATGGCCATAGGTATAGGTGCCACCTTTTTTGTCAAGGTACACACTGGGAATGAAACGACTCCTAATAATTTGGTCTGGATATTTGGAGGACTTATAGCTGGAGGAGGCATAGGTTGGGTAGCCGCGAAAAAAGTTCAAATGACAGCCATGCCTCAGATGGTTTCTATTTTCAATGGTTTGGGAGGTGCGTGTGCGGTAGTATTAGGTCTAGCTGAATTAAACAATGCGCTTTCAGACATGGGAGGGGGTGCATTTTTTATAGCCGTATTGGCATTAGTAATTGGAGGTGTTGCTTTCACGGGAAGCCTTTTGGCATTCGGCAAATTAGAAGGTTTTATTAAAGATTCTACCATTAGAGTTCCACAGCCTCAACTATTCAATTTTGTCCTATTAGCAGGAATTATAGCGAGTGCGGTATATGCATTTATGCACCAAACTACTGATGGAATGACTTGGGTATTGGTCCTTCTTGCCATTTCCTTGGTTTACGGAATCACCTTTGTGGCTCCAATCGGGGGTGCGGATATGCCAGTAGTGATCTCTCTGCTTAATTCTTTTTCAGGCCTTAGTGCTGCAGCTGCAGGTTTAATATATGGCAACAACATTATGATTGTTGGCGGTATTTTGGTCGGTGCTTCAGGGACTATTCTTACCGTATTAATGTGCGAGGCTATGAATAGGTCTTTGGTTAACGTACTTATAGGCGGATTTAGTGCAACTGGTGGTGGAGCTGGAACAGGGGAAGACGGGATTGCTAAAGAAATCACCCTTAATGACTTAGCCATACAACTGTATTATTCTAATTCAGTAATGATTGTACCTGGTTATGGTTTAGCTGTAGCGCAAGCGCAAAAAGTAGCTAAAGAACTGGACGATTTACTATCTGGCAATGGTGTCGATGTCAAATATGCTATTCATCCCGTAGCGGGAAGAATGCCTGGACACATGAATGTGTTATTAGCAGAAGCCGATGTCCCCTACCCCAAATTGTTGGATTTAGAAGACGCTAATAGTGCACTTCCCTCTACTGATATTGTTATTATTGTGGGTGCCAACGACGTAGTCAACCCTTCAGCTGAAGACGACCCTTCTAGTTCGATTTATGGAATGCCAGTATTGAAAGTTTGGACCGCTGCTCATGTAGTGGTTTTGAAAAGGAGTATGAGTCCTGGTTATGCTGGAATTCAAAACCCACTATTCTTTCACGATAA
>JBEAPR010000029.1:0-2828 GCA_041164265.1 Bacteroidota bacterium
TGACTGATTTTTTAAGTCATTTGGCCAATTCACTGAATATTTATAAACCAATTATTCCACTTCTTGAAAAAGGGTTGAAGTCATCCCATAAAAATATAGTTTTAGACTTAGGTTCAGGAGCGGGAGGTGGTTGGAATAAACTCAGCTCTTTACTTAAAGAAAGAAACCCCAATACACAAATTTTACTTACTGACTATTTTCCAAATAAGACCAGTTTCTATAAGTTTAACAAAGACATTCAAAATCTTAGATATATAAAAGATTCAATTGACGCAAGAGATGTTCCACAATCATTAAATGGGTTGAGAACCTTATTTTTAGTTTTCCATCATTTTAGGCCAAAAGATGCCCTTCTAATCCTACAGAATTCAGTAAATGCAAATCAACCTATTGCGATAATTGAGGGTCAGGAACGCAGTTTGCTGAGTATAATCGGGATGATTTTTTCTCCTATAACTCTATTTCTTACTACGCCTTTGATTAAGCCTTTTGAATTTAAAAGAATAATCTTTACTTATATAATTCCTATTCTACCACTATTAGTATTATGGGATGGGATAGTATCTTGTCTCCGGACTTATTCCATTAATGAATTAAAAGAATTAGTTTTAAGAGTTAATGGCAATGAAACGTTTAATTGGGAAATTGATAAGTTAAAGTCAGGGACAGGAAAAATTCTTTATCTTCTGGGAACAACAAAAGAAAATACCGACACATTATAACAGTATAATGGTTTTATCATTTTACTTGTTCCCCAGATTAAAAACCTGGAACATAATTCATCTTCTCCTAACTTTTTTATTTCAACTCATTCTTTTGCATTTAAAGTACCTTAATTTTCAATTAAAGGCACAAGCGCATGGGCAAAGGCAGAAAATATAAAATCAAGAACAACTATCTTTTTGAATTTCTTCTTTAAAGATGAGTTAAAACGTGCTTATTAAAAAAGTTCAAGCAGTTTAATTCATCACATTGGATTGCATAAAGCGATTTACATCTAACCAGTGGATAAAGGCATCAAACCATCTATTGCTGGTACGATTAGGATTTCCTAAGCCAAATCCATGCCCTCCATTTTGATACAAATGAAATTCTACTGGGCGCCCGGCTTTAAACCAAGAATCTATTATTCCAAATTGAGAACGGAACAAAAAATCATCTGTTGCTATGACATTAAACATAGGAGGGGCGTTTTCTGGGACTTCTACAGCCCCCATTCCTCCATATATTGGACCAATAAAGGCTAGTTTCATACTTTTAGAATGTAACGCGGCATGTGTTGTTAGTCCTGCTCCTGCTGAAAAACCAATCATGCCAATTCGTTGCGTATCTACTCCCCATTCTATTGCATTTTTTACAATCATAGCATAGGCAGATTCGGCATCTTCAAGTTGATTGGAAAGATCTCTTTGAATTGGAGGCGATTGAGGGGGATCAATAGAATTCTCGTCAGTTTTTGGGGTTTCTGTACGAGGACGGTTCATCCAAGCTGCAAAATCCTCTAAAGATTCTTGAGTTGGATATAAACGATATTTTAACACAAAAGCAGCAATTCCTTTTTTTGCAAGGGCCTCAGCAACTTCCCAACCCTCATTACCCATAGAAAGCCAACGGAAACCCCCGCCCGGAGCAACTATCACAGCAGCACCATTTGCCGTACCTTTTTCCGGTAAAAAGGGAGTAAGTGTAGCTTTAGAGATGTTTCTTGCCATAGGGTCTCCCCATTGTCTAAACCAACTTTCGGCGGCAGGCTGGTCTTCTACAAATCCTGTGTTTAAGGGAATTGCATTGGGCTCATCAGGAGTTTCTAAAGGATATATGGTTCCATCTTGAGCGTAGTTAAAAAAGGTAATAAAATGAAGTCCAACTAAAAGGAGATGAAGGGTTGATTTTTTGGATATGTTTTTCATTTAATTAATTTATAATGGAATGGTTAAAAGTAACATAAAGTTACTTTTGATTTAGTATAGGTTTTATTTTTTCAGCGATAAGCCGCATAGTATTCTTTAGTTGGTCATGAGTGAGGTTAGCATTATCAAGCTGAAATGTTAGACGTTCAATTCCACCCAATGACGCACTGTGATTTAAAATTTTTTCAGCTATTTCTCCTGGGTCGCCTACTAAAAGTGCACCTGTTCTTCCAATTTGTGCGGCAAATCGCTCAAAAGTGACAGGAGGCCATCCCCTTTCCTTACCGATTCTTGTAAAGTTATAAGCATAGCCAGGATAATATTCTTCTATAGCTTGATCTTTTGTTTCCGCAACATATCCCAAAGAATGTATTCCTACTTTTAAATCATCTGGCGAAAAACCAGCGTGTTCACCAGCTTTTCTATAAAGATCAACCAAAGGTTTAAAACGATGTGTTTCTCCTCCTATAATAGCAATCATTAAGGGAAGCCCTAGACTGCCTGCTCTAACAAAAGAGGCTGGAGTTCCACCGACCCCTAACCATACAGGGATTTTGTTTTGAAATGGCCTAGGGGTAATCCTTTGGTTTTCTAATGAGGCACGAAACCTCCCAGACCAATTAATTACCTCTTTTTCTTGAATTTTAAGCAACAACTGTAATTTTTCCATAAAAAGAGCGTCGTAGTCTTCAAATTCATAGCCAAATAATGGAAAAGACTCTGAAAAAGAACCCCTACCAACTACCATTTCAGCTCTTCCTGAACTTAGTAAATCTAATGTGGAATAGTTTTGGTAAACACGAACTGGATCTGCAGCACTTAATACTGCTACTGCACTACCCAAACGAATTTTTTTTGTTTTGGCAGCAGCAGCTGCAAGAATCATATGGGGCGCAGAATCTAAGAATTCTTCACGGT
>JBEAPR010000030.1:0-17194 GCA_041164265.1 Bacteroidota bacterium
AACACCCCAATATTGCAAATACTTGCCCCTACAGGGATCCCATTTATTCCCACCTTGAAATCGATTTTAACAAAAAAGAGCTGAGGATTGATTCAAAAAGTTCTGTTTGGGTAGGGGAATCTCCCCACCAATTAAACGTGCCCAATGCTTCAGAAATGAAAACGCCCTTCCAAGTCATCCCTGGAATCACCAATCGTACTTACGCCATCTAGCTAATTATTGTCCTCTGAATGGACCCCTATCTGAATGGAATAACTTTTTGTAGACCTACTAGGACTCGAACCTAGACTGACGGAACCAAAATCCGGAGTGCTACCATTACACCATAGGTCTTTCTAAAAAGCGAGGCAAAAATAACTTTTTTCACGAGTATAAAAAAAGATTTTTTTCACATAATTAATTTTTTAATTTGATTTCAATTTCTATTTTTGACGTGGGCGCAAAAGATGTCTTATCCCCATTCCCCTCCCTAGACATCAGTTCCCTTTATTACTGATACGATCTAAAACACAACACTATTAAAGTAATTGAATTTAAGGTTTCCTTAGGTGGTTTGCCATGCAACCCAATGGGGTTTCTTTTTATTAATCCAACCTTCACACTATGCAAGCACTCAAAGAGTTAGTCTATTTGATTAACAAACACAACGTACGAACGCAATCATTTTTTCCCGAAGGGCCAGAAGGAAAAAGTATGATGGCCGAATTCTACGAAGAAATCCTAAAAGGTAATATCCAGGATGATGAAGGGGCTGCCCACCATTTTTACGATGGGCAAATCAATAGCGCCAGGTATCAGAAGCTGAAAAACAGCATGCTCAAACGCCTGCTCAGCATGGTTTTTTTCCTGGATAACAACGGTTCTTCCTTCGCCGAACGCAATCAAGCCTATTACGAATGTTATAAGGAATGGGCTTCTGCCAAAATTCTTCTAGGTAAAAATGCCCGAACATCCGGCATCAGACTCGCCCTTAAAGTCCTTAGACAATCCAAAAAATACGAGTTTACCGAACTGACCCTCGATATCTCCAGAACCCTCCGCCTACACTATGGCACAAGAGAAGGTAACCTCTCTAAATTCGATCAATACAACAAACTGTATAAATCACTTGCCCAACTCTGGAAAAGAGAAATCGAAGCAGAAGAAAAATACGCCGACCTCGTCTTGCATTACATCAATGCCAAAGCTTCTAAAGACGATACCCACCTTAAAGCCAAAGAATTTTTTGAGGAAATCAAAGAGGACTTCAATCAATACGATAGCTATATGATTAAGTTTTGCGGATACCTCATCAAAACCTTAATTTCTTCCTCCATTAATGATCACCCGAATACGCTTCAAACTACCCAAGAGGCATTGGATTTCTTTTACAGCAAGCCCTACTTTGCCCGAGTTCCTATTCAAATTGCCTACTACCAGCAAATGGTCTGCTATACCCAGCTGAAGGATTTTGATAATGGTAGAAAAGTGGCGTTCAAGTGCCAAGAAATTATTGACCGCGGCTCTTTTAATTGGTTCAAATTTCAAGAATTGTACTTCCTGCTTTCTATGCATACCGAAGAATACCAAGAAGCCTACGAAATATTTTGTGAAGTCAAAGCCGAAAAGCAATTTGAATTTTTGCCCGAAGCCGTGCGGGAAACCTGGAATATTTTTAAGGCCTACTTACATTTTCTGCAGGAGGTTGGCCAATTAGCCCTTCCAATAGAAGAAAAGCGGTTTACCAAATTTAGACTCGGTAAATTCCTCAATAACACCCCCATCTTTTCTAAAGATAAAATGGGGATGAATATTCCCATCTTGGTTATTCAAATTGTATTCATGATCCATAACAAAGATTATGATCAAGCTATAGACCGGATAGAAGCCATCGAAAAATACGTCACCCGTTACCTGAGAAAAGACGATACCTTCAGGAGCAATTGCTTCATCCGAATGTTGCTCCAAATTCCTGCCTCCGGATTCCACCAAGCTGGAGTCATCCGCAAAGCCAAAAAGTATCAAAACAAACTGGAAGAATGTCCACTTGAAATGGCAGGGCAGAATTACGAAATTGAAATTATTCCCTACGAAACCCTCTGGAATATGGTGGTCAAGTCCCTGGAACCTTCCTTCCATACCGTTTAAAAGACCCCAATAAACCGCAAAGCCCAATGACCAAGTCGTTGGGCTTTTTTTATGCCTATCGGCAAAATGAACCCGTCTTAAATTTAAATTACAATAAAGTGAATTCCATAACTAATTGGTAAACAGTCACATATAAAATTTTACTATTTGTATGGTGCTGTTTTCAGGGGTAAGCTATCCCTGTTTTCTGTCCTTTCCTTCAAAATGTCCTCCGCCTACCTTTGACATATAGGAAAAAATAAAATATTAAAAGTTATGAATACGAAACACAAAGGAATCATTCTCATCGTCGATCTCATTGAGCCTTGACCAGGAGAAAAATTTTAAACCCCAATTCATTTTATTAGCCTGAATTGGGAAATGTAAATTGCTGTAAACCAATTATCTAATGTATTTAAAATAATAAAATATATAAAAAATTAATGGTAAGCCAATTGGCAAAAGTGTCACTTGGATATTTGAAGTAAGGGATTATATTTGGCAGTATTACTATTGAGAAACACTTAAAAAAAACACTATGAACACTTTTTACTCAATGGCATCCAGCTGCGGATGTTTGCTGTCCAATTTAAAGCCGAGTTTGGAGCGGATCGTGATCGCAGATATCATCACGCCTTAAAACTCGAAAAAATTCCCCCCTCCCCACATTTCCCTTATTTCCCTTGACAAAGCATCATTATTGTTTTTTCCATAAGTGCTTGATACCGCACTTAAAACTTCCGAAATCGGTTCTGGGATTCCCGTGTTTATAATCGCAGTTCCGATTTCTTTTTTATGGATTTTCTCGCTTCCCCCTATCTGGCGAGCCTGGATATATACACCCCCCATTATTTGATTTTTACTCGGTATTACTGCTGACCTCATTGGGTCTTTTGCGATGCTATTCCCCCGTATGCATTGGACTTGGGATTTTGAACTGTCAAAAACTCCCCGTGGCGGAGCCTTGTCCCAGTCGATGGTACACCACTGAAGACAGAGTCTTTGGTGGGACAAAACGTGAAAATTATTAAAAGCAAAAATGTAAAAATGAAAAAATTGATTTACCTAAAGTATTGGCTAGCTACCAGCTTTTTGCTGTCGCTGGCTTGTACTGTTTTCGGAGCAGAGGATCCGGTAAGTCGCACTAAGGTGACCATCGGAACGGAGGGCTCATTTACTTTTTTCGAAGATGAAATAAGTATGGGCTCTTCAGACGTAGTGGAATTTGGATTGGCGTACACCGCTTCCGATACCATTACAGCTACTCTCTATCCTAATTTTACGCACGACACGGTGGAATACCAAAATTTAACAGTCGTATTCAGCATGCCTGCGGGAACCGTAACGGAACCGGCGGTCAGCTATAACTCCATTTATTCAGGATCTTTTCCCACCTTAGTGGGACCGGGTACTTGGAATATTTCACGTCAGAATGCGACTATTATCACAGGTGGAAGTACCCTCAACTTGGATATTTACACCGCCAGAATTAATGGAACTTTTTCCGACGGTGCGAGTCCTACAGATTCTATTGGATTGTTTTATTTCAGACTACCGGGAGATTGTAACGGCGGAAATATAGCTTTAGCAGCTACCGGCGATCCGGTGGCTATGGCTGCTCCTGATTCCAATGAGGTGACGGCTATAAAGTTGGATAATGGAGTTCGCCTGGATACCTTTATGTATCAGGGCAATAAACCCGAAGCAGATACCTTGGCTTGTCCGCTCAATATCACGGATATGCCAAATGCCAATAACGATACTCCGACAACACAGGAAGACAACCCCATTAATATTGACGTGCTGGCTAATGATAATTTCGGTAGTGATGGCCCAAGTAATGCAGCCATTGCTATTGTAACTCAAGCCACACATGGTACGGCAGTGGTGCTAACGAATTCCACATCCACCCCCACAGATGATGAAATTCGCTACACGCCTTTTACTGATTATAATGGCACGGATGTTTTCACCTATCGAATATGCGATGCCAATGGTGATTGCGATACAGCAACAGTAACCATTACAATTACTCCTGTTGATGATAATATTAATGCGTCTAACGATAACCTTTCGGTTCCCAGCTCAACTGGGCCAGTAGATATTACCGTTTTAGATAATGACACCTATGCTGATTCTATCATTTCTTTTACCATTCTGACCAACCCTCCTGCGAGCAGTGGAACGATTACCATTAATAATAATGGTACCCCCAATGATTTGACAGATGATTATATTGTGTACACCCCCGTAGATGGTTTTACTGGTCAAGTGACCTTTACCTATCAAATATGTGATAACTCAGGGGAAAGCGATTGTGATCAGGCAACAGTAACTTTGGATGTGAGCGATTCTGCCTGCTTAACAGATGTATCTTGTTTGAATAGTGTCGTTATTCCTTTAGACGCTAACTGTTATGCAGCTATTTTACCAAGTATGGTAATGGGAGGTCTCGATCAATGTGACGATCAAATTACTATTGTCGTCAATTACGGCAACGGCGAATTGGATACCAACGAAGTCGATCGACCTGGATTTTTCTCCTATACCGCTTTTGGGCCCAAGAACGAACCGATTTGTATGGGTACCATCAGCGCTGAAGATAAAATTGACCCTCAATTCTGTTGTGAATCAGAAGTCAATTACGAACAATATGGTACTTACCGAAAAGTTAATTACAACACGTTTCAAGGAAGATTAGATGGAAGTGACCCAAGATTCAAGCCGTCTTTATGGAGTTGTTGGCAATCTACCAACGCCCCATTTAGTGCCTTTACCTGGCCGGGAAGTGGATTGAGAATATACGATACCTATACTTTCCGCCCAGCTGAACCGGGGATTTATTCCTTTTTCATTGGTCCGGAATATGCACCGGGAACTTTAGCAGCTGACTTTGATCCCGTCCTCGCTCTTTTTGCTGGAAACTTCGATCCGGAGATGCCTTGTGAAAATATCGTAGGTTTTGCAGAATCCACTTACATCCCCAACCCATTAGCTGGAGAAGGCTTTTTTACCGACGGTTCAGGTTTTCTCGGTAGTTTTGGATTGGATTTCGATGCTACCCCTGATGAGGATGTATTCGGTCCTTGGTTAACCAGAACAGACCCTGTTTTGAGATTGGCCCTCAAATTAGAAGCCAATCAGGAATATACCATTGTAGTTACTTCGAAGGAAGTTTTGGCAGACGGCGCTTATGATCTATATGCAGCCAGAACCGAAGCTGATCTTCCGGTAAACCAGAACGTCTTATTGCAGACCAATGGAACACCTTATACGGTGGATATGTCTTATCATTATTATAATTTATTGTGTGGAGATGCGGACGATATGCAGTTGAGAGGTACCGTTCGATTTGAAGACGAAGATTATCTCCCCAATTACAAATCTTACGAGGAGCCCATCACAGAGTGTACCCCCTGGAATCAATTGAATAATTTATTATTCGGTGTTCCAGGAAGTCCTTACAGCTACGAAGTGATTACTGAATTGAACTTTCCAGATAGTGTATTCTCCGCAGAAGAATTTGCCGGACAAGTCTATATTAGAGATGTATTGATGTTGGAAACCTCACCAGGTGTCCTGAGTAGAAAACCATTTGTGGTGGAGAATTGCGATAATTTCTACGTCAATGTTTCCGATGAATTGACCGAATTCGGAGATTGTGGATACGATATCAATGAACAATATGATTTGGGTGGATTGGCTTTTAATATTTCCAAAAAAATCAAGCGTACCTTCGTGGTCCATGATTATGGAAATGGTACCAATCCGGATACTTGTTCGGTAGATATTTATTTCAGAAATCCCTCCTTACTCGATGTCATATTACCCCACTATACGGCTTTCCTGGAGTGCGATGAATTTAATGATATGCCTGCAGCCCATAAGACGCCTCAAGGGTATCCAACGCCAGATGTGACGGGCTATCCCTTTGTAGAAACTGCGTATGATGGGATTGTAGATCTTACTCCTACTCAAGCTTACTGCAACTTAGCAGCGGGATACCAGGATAAAGCAGCAGTGGAAGTTTGCGAAGGCACCTATAAATTCAGAAGGGAATGGACCATTTATGATTGGTGCAGACCAGGTACTTCAGTAGTATATAATCAATTGGTGAAAGTAGGGGATTGGACAGCTCCGGGAATAACTGCTCCTGAAATGAACCAGGTAGGTATGGGAAGTTTTGATTGCTATGCTACGGGTAAATTGCCGATGCCAGAATTATTGGACAATTGTTCTCCAATTGATGACATCCGTTTGGATATTACCGTCGCTAAAGTTATCGATGGAGAGGTTCAGGAAGAAGTAGCCTACTATCAAAATGTAACCAAATCGATGATTGTCCCCAATTTGGAAAGGGGAGATTACTTGGCTACCTACACGGCTACGGATGGTTGCGGGAACTCCGCCTCTTCAGTAGCGCCTTTTGAAGTAGTCGATAATATTGCCCCTATGGCCATGTGTGATGATGTAAGAAATATTTCTCTATCTAACATCAATTTTAGTTTCGAAACGGGTGTTTCATGGGTGCCTGCCAATCGATTAGATGAAGGCAGCCGCGACAATTGCTATCCGGTAGTATTGAATTCTCGAAGAATGCTTTCAGAAGATTGCGCTCTAGGAGAATGGCTGGAATATTTAGATAAAACCCTTTCTCAAGCATTAGCAGATGGAGATGTGGTATTGGAACAAGGACAATACTTGACGGCTTGGTTACCAGAGATTCCATTCTGGTGTTGTGACGTCGCTCCAGGTAATGAAGACGTTAAAGTAGAAATGCGGGCCAGTGAAGATTTGGGCAACGGTCAAATCGGCCTCTCCACCAAATGTTGGATGTGGGCCAATGTGGAGGACAAAACGGCGCCTATTTGTTTTGACATGCAACCTCTAAACATCTATTGTTCTGATTTGCCAGAAGATCCTATGGATTCTTTGTTTTGGGAAACCAATTATCCCATTCCTCCGGATCAGGTATTTGACAATTGTAATATTGGCATCTATACCTTGAGTTTCGATGCGGATATCGACGTCTGCGGAAGTGGAACCATTACCAGGACTTTCAGCGCTGGTAATCCAGAAGAAACTTACAACCCGAATATTTGTACCTATGAAATTAGGGTTTTGAATGAGCATGATTATACCATTACCTTCCCGGCTGATGCTAATTTGGATTGTAGTGTAGCCAACAGCCAACCAGATACTATTTTGGTCAATGAGATTGGTTGTGATATGCTTTTAATCAGCACCCACGATGAGAAGTTTACCGCCACTGGAGATGAATGTTATAAAATATTCAGAACCTACCGCGTCATGAACTGGTGTGAATACAGCGGAAATGGTGATCCTTATATCGTAAGAAGAGATGAAAACTGTGACGGAACTTTAGGCAATCAGCCTGTTACTGTAATCAGAAGGCCTTTTGCCGACGATAGAGGAAGGATGGTTTTCATTGATCGAGATACTCGAGAAGATAACGGTATTCCAACGACTTCGGAAATAGCCTCTGGCGCTCCGTGTTGGCATGATCCAACCAATATCAATACCGGTTATTTTAGATCGGTTCAAGCCAGTGATTACCTCAATGAAACGGAAGATCCGGTTACAGGAAGAAATTGGAAGCCCGGTTTCTGGCAATATACCCAAGTGGTAAAAGTGTACGATGACAAAAACCCAACGGTCAATGTAGAAACGACCAACCTGGTATTTGAAAGCAAGGATACTCCAACCCCTTCAGATCCAGTTTGCGGCGCAAAAGTGGTCATCGATTACAACATCACAGATATTTGTAATGCGGTAGAAACGGATGGTTTGGTCAGAGCATTACTACAGGTCAATAACGTAGGAAATTTTGATAGCTACGAAGGTTCTCTATATACCACCTATAAGGATAGTGTGGTGGGAAGAGACATTCCAATCGGCTCTCATACCTTCCGAATTATGGCAGGCGATGGTTGTGGCAACACGGGAATGATCGATATTCCTTTCACCGTTATCGATGCGAAAGCTCCAGCTCCAATATGTTTGGATGGCCTGGCAGTAGAACTGATGCCAGTAGATACCAATAACGATGGTACTGCAGAATCCAAAGCGATGCAGGTGTGGGGATCTGATTTTATTTCAGAGAACAATTCCATCTTCGACTGCAGTGATTCTATTACTTATTACATCAAAAGAGCACCGCTGCCGAATGCAGATGCTGTTATCTCAGATTCTTTACTTGAGTTGGGAATAACCGTAACCTGTAGCGATGTGAATACCGTAGATAATCCATTGTTGGTCTATGTTATCGCAGAAGATGAGGCGAAAAATAGAGATTATTGTGTGACCAGATTATGGGTACAAGACAATTTGAATCCTTGTGCAGATGTTTCGGTTAAGGTAGTGGAAGTAGCTGGTATGATTGCTACGGAAGACGATGTAACCGTACAAGAAGTAGAAGTGTACCTTAGCGGTAAAAAAGCGGGTCAAAGTATGACCGGAGATGATGGACAATTCTATTTTGGTAACTTGGATTATATGGGTGACTATACCCTTGCACCAAAATTGGATAAAAACCATTTGAACGGGGTTTCTACTTATGACCTGGTATTGATCAACAAGCACATCTTAGGGGTATCCAAACTAGATTCTCCTTACAAGATTATTGCAGCTGATGCGAATAGATCGGGTAGTGTAACCACTATGGATTTAATCTTGCTTCGCAAAATGATCTTGGGAGTACTGACCCGTTTCGATCGCAATACCAGTTGGAGATTTGTGAGAAAGGATTACGTATTCCCTAACGCTGACAATCCATGGGAGGAGACTTTCCCAGAGTTGATCAACTATAACGATGTAGATCAAAGTATGGTGAGTGCAGATTTTGTAGCGGTCAAAATTGGAGATGTGAACAGCACAGCTAAAGCTAACGACAACCAAATTGTATCTTCAAGAAGTGCTTTGGACAAATTGGTGATCAGTACGAACGCGATTGAAATGGCGGAAAACCAGGAATATAGAATTCCTTTTACCGCAGGTGATCTCAGCCATATCGAAGGGTATCAGTTTACCTTATCTTTCGATAAAAGTGCGTTGCGTTTAAGCGATATCATTTACGGGCTTTCTGGACCGGCAAATTTCGGTACCCATCGAGTAGATGAGGGTATCCTAACTACCAGTTGGAATCCTTCTGAAACAGTTGAAGAGGGGGAAACTGTATTGTTTACCTTGGTATTCCAAGCATTGAAAAATCAATTATTGGAAGACTATATTACTATTAACAGCAACCATACTAAGGCAGAAGCTTATAATGAGTATGGAGAGCTGCTTGAGGTAGAATTGGCGATTACTAATGGGGATGATTTCAATCGTCCATTCGAATTGTTCCAAAATGCGCCTAACCCTTTCAGCGAAGAAACGGTGATACCATTCTATATGCCAAGCGCTGGAGAAGCCATATTGAATATTCAAGATGCTTCTGGCAAACAACTATTAGTGATTGAACAACAGTATGATCGTGGAATGAATAGCATTACGCTAAGAAAATCCGATTTGCCTGCAACAGGAATCATGTATTATACCTTGATTACAGCTGATAATAAGGCAACTAGAAAAATGATTGTAGTGGATTAATTCAGCACATAGTATATAAGCTGCAAGGGGGCTAGACTGAAAGGTTTAGCCCCCTTTTTTAATTGGGGTTGACTCTGCCAAAGCGAGAACCGTTTTCATATTTCACTAGATAAGCCTCAGGAAAACCATTGAGCCAAACACTTTGAAGGTTAGTAGTGGCCTCTCCAAGATTAAAAAAATCACCAAGTAAAACTCTCGATAAATTTTTATCAATAAGGTATTCCTCCGTTAAAAATCCTAAAGAACGAATGGCATTAAATAAAGGAATATCCAGATTAGGCTGAGCTAATGCAGTTACTTGGATTTTATAATACACTCCTTTATACCGGGGGGAGGTTGATCGGTATATCAATTGGTCTCCTCTGGAAGTTCCCCTGGCTATATATAATTGACCAGGAATATAGCCCTCAATAACTGGCCTACCATTGTAAAGATTTGGATTAGAACCCTCCTCATTTCCATCAACTCGATTTAAATCTATAACTCCTGGTTCTGTATTATTGATTACTGGTGGTTGGGACTTCCCGCCTACCTGATTGAGATCTATAACTTCTGGATCTGTATTAATGATTACCGGCGGTTTGGGTTTGATGACTTCTTGATTGACATTTGAAATTTTGGAATCTGTATTGCTGATTACTGGCGGCTTAGGTTTACCTGCCACCTGATTGAGATCGATAACTTCTTGATCTGTATTGACGATTATAGGTGGTTTAGGTTGGGCTGCCACCTGCTTTAAACCTTCAACTTCTAGATCTGTTTTGCTAATTACCTGGGGCTTAGGGTCTTCCTTTACAGTGTTTTTGGTGACAGGATCAGGAACAACCATCTTTTCCGCCACTAAAAAGCGTGCTTTCCCATATTGAGTTTGCCCCTCCATATCTGTGGTAAATGTATAATTGGCATTTTCGTACCCCGGACTAGAAATAGTCACCTGATAGGTTTTATTGGGTAAAACTACCAATCGGTAATGTCCATCAGTATAGCTTTTGTCGTGAAGAATGGATGAGCCAGTAGCTTGAATTTCCTCTACTACTACTCGCATTTCTTTCAAAGGAGCACTAGTGGTCAAATCATAAGCGGATGCGTCTAAAAAAACAGGGGTTTCGGCAAACAACACCTCAAAAAGGTCATCATCTGTTGTAGCTTCCTTTTCTCTTGGAAATTTTCTATTAGAAGCAAAAAAGCCATTTCCAGATTCGGTTAACTTTACAAAAAAAGCATCATCTGCTCCTGAATTGATTGGCTTTCCCAAATTAATCGGTTGTTTCCAGGTTCCTGAACTCCCTTCAACAGAGAAAATATCGTATCCCCCATAGCCGATCTGACCATTAGAGGAAAAATACAATTTGCCTTCTTCCTGATGATAGAAAGGAGCTATTTCATCTCCTATGGTATTAATAGAGGGCCCTAAGTTTTCAGGATCAGAAAAATTAACACTTTCCGGATAAATAGGTCGGGTAGTTACCCATAAATCCAATTTGCCAAACCCATCGTTTCTATTGGAGACGAAATAGAGTAATTCGAGGTCATTTTCATGAACTACAAAAGGTTGAGTAGCGGTAATCCCCGCCTTATTGATATAATCAGGAAGCCGTTGTGGTTGGGTCCATAAGGCCCCGCGACGATAGGTAACAAATAGCTCACATCTGGTCTCTCCTGATTGGAAGTTTGCCGACGGTTCACATATAGAAAAATAAAAACTGGTTCCTGATGGACTCAAGCTACCGTACCCATATTGACCGCCGGGTATAATAGGAAAATTTTCAGGAGTGCTTCCTTTACTCCAAAGATTCCCCTGTCTTCGACTTCGGTATATTTTTGCAGAGGCACCAATATTAGCGGTAAAATACAATAAATCATTACTTAGAGGCAAAGGGGCTATTTCGTTAGCAGTAGTGTTGATATCACCACCCAAACAAATAATTTCAGCATTAGAAGCACTTTCTTTTAGTTGGCATCCTGCGATTTCCGTCTGTACAATTTCTTGCATCACCTGCCGTCCCTCCCCCGTATAGGAATTGATAAAATCTTTGAAAGCAGTTTGAGCTGCTGTATATTGCTCAGACTGTTTAAGCGCTCTGGCATATTTGATGCCCAAATAGGGATAGTCAGTAGTACCGTCTTCCAAAACCTGTTGATAGTAAAAAGCTGCTTTCTCATAATGTCGGGCTAGGGCATAAGCTTCTGCAGCATTGAAACATAAATCAATTTTACTTTTCTTTTGCCAGGCAGATTCATAGTGGTAGGCTGCCATAGGATAGTTTTTTTCTTGAAATGCTGATTCCGCCTTTTTTAAATGTTTTTTCCAACTCAATTCTTGTTGGCTCCATAAATCAACATGACCCAGAAGTAGGTTCCAAATAAGCAGAGTAGTAAAAAATCGCTTCATTTCCCAAGTTTTTCAAAATAACGGGCGACCACAGGTCCAAAGTGCCGCCACTCTAATGCCTGAATTTTTTTTGCTAATGTTTCTGGAGTTTCCCCCTCTTCGATAGCGCACCTATCCTGAAATAAGATAGGCCCCTCATCATATCGCTCGTTTACCAAATGAATGGTAATCCCGCTTTGGTGTTCTCCATTTTCAATAACAGCGCGATGTACATTTTGTCCATACATCCCTTTACCTCCATATTTTGGGAGCAGGGCTGGATGGATGTTGATCATTCTATTCGGATAATTAGCCACCATAAAAGCAGGTACTTTTAATAAGAATCCTGCTAAAACAATGCTGTTTACCTGATATTGGTTTAAAATCGACAATAAATAAGGTTCGTCCTGAATTTGTGCTTTATTGATCAACACAGATGGAATCCGATGATGCTTCGCCACCTCTAAAACCCCAGCGCCTGGTCGGTTACATACAATTAACACCACCGTCCCATAAGCTGGATTTTCATCAAAGTATTTAATGAGTTCCCGAGCATTGGTACCCGATCCAGATGCAAAAATGGCATATCGAACCTGACTAGATTCCATGGTGTGACTTTAAATGGTCCTAAAAGCTGATAATCAAAAACATAAATATATGGATAATTGATTAACAGGCTTTTGATAAGCTCATTTAAAGTAAAACAGAAACCCCAAAAAATAGTACTGCTGAAATAAGCCCGTACATAAATATTCCGTAGCAAATTCTCAGATAGGTGTACTTTTTGGATAAAACCACTCCCAGATAATACAAATCACGGGTTAAAGAACTGTATAAAAATTCACTGTCTTTAATCATTTCCATCATCCCATTATGGAAAACTTCAATATCCATTTTGTGGTAATTCCCAAAAAAAAGTAGATTGACCTTACGATCTCGGATATCACCCGGAGTAAATTTCCCCTCTGTAATTTTAGGTCGCGTAGAAAGAATAGCGAAAACCAAAGCGGAAAGGCAAACTACCAAAAGCAGTACTGTTGGAGCAATCAATTCTTTTTGAACCGCAAATCTAGGAATGAGTATGGAGACAACTATCGAAATGATAATAGCATTAATACTCAACATGATATTGGCTTTGTTATCTGCAATGGAGCTTAAATTAATGTGCGTCCTGTAAGTAGTTCGGTACATGGTTTCCACCCCTCTACCCAAATCCATTTCTCCGAGAATATCCACGCCATTAGAATCGGTCTTCGTGATGATTTTTTTCTTCTTTTTGCTTTTAACATCCATTAACTCTTCCGCCAAATCAGCAGTTTCAGGATTCAAACTCAGTTTCCTGATTTTAAGTGTTCGAATATGCTTTTGCTTCCTTTTTTCATACAACCCAGTAGCTACCTCGGTGTTGAAGGTGTGCTTTTGCATAAAATCTAACTCGAAATTGACCCACTCTACCTCCGTCATCATTTTCCCATCCGTTAAGAGCAATTCATGCCTTAATCGCGCACTTTTATCCCAATAATTGGCGCTGCCAATATGAGATAAATCTGCATCACACAGAATCTCCTGCAATATTCCTACCGGTTGGGTTCCTATCTTGGTGGAGAGAATCAGCTGGCACAGTGCCTCTATGTCTATGTCCGAAGTCTGTTGATCCAGCAGAAAATCTTTGGCAACTTGACAACTTTTTTGTTCGTGATCTACCTTGTCAATCACGTACCCAGTGTCGTGAAACCAAGCAGCGAGGACTAATATTTTATGATCTTCCGCAGATAATTCCTGCGTTTCAGCAATTTCAAGAGCCGCAGCCACCACCTCCTGAGTGTGTTGTAGGTTGTGATATACATACTGATCTCCAAAATGCGCTTTGAAGAATTCAGTGACAAACACCTCCGCTTTACTGATGAGTTCCATGAACAATTATTTTACGAATACCATTTTTTTAGTCCATTGGGTGTTTCCAAGATCAACCTGAACCATATAAATACCAGGCTGACCTAAAATGGACGATGAAATATACAAAGCATTCGTTCCAATCTGCAAACTTTCCTTTCCTTTCCAAATATTTTGTCCACTTTCATTATGTATCCAAATGGTCGCTTCGGCCACTTCATCCGACCATACCATCAAATGCGTACCTTCAGAAAAAGGGTTGGGGCCAAACTGTATAGGACTTTCCAGACTTTCCCATTGCCAATTAATCGATATAGCTGCGCCATTCTGGTCGTATACTTCTGGGTTGATCCCTTCTCGATTCAGCCCAATCCAATCACTTATATAACCGCTTTCAGCCGCTCTAAAAACAAAAGTCCAATCCTCCTCCCATTCACTGGCCATCCAACTTAAATGAATTTGACCAGTTTGACTCGTATTTTGCGTTTCCGAATGCACATCAGCATGAAGGAGTTCGAGTATCTCAGATCGATAGCTGATGGACATTTGGCCTCCTGTATAGTCGGCAAAAAATGCCTTTGGCAAAATAAATGCAATTTCCGAGCCTGCTTCCACAAAGCTATTAGATAGGGGAATCACTACCTGTGATCGTGGACTTAATTGCGCAGAATAACTGTGGTTGACATCCCCCGTTTTAATAGCCATCCAATGACGATCTCCAGCCACCTGATCAGTTTGAATAGTGTAGTGCCAAACCGGCGTTTTATCCAAATGTGGAATAACCCTCAGTAGGAGTTTGCGGAGTTCAATTACATCTAAAGTAGAAATGGTACCGGATTGGTTGACATCTGCTGCCATTAACCCAAAGTGGTCCTCTATAGGTAGGGTGCCTAAAATATGGGCGGAGATTAAAATCAAATCATAGGTGGATATACCCAATAGCGGATTTTCCTCCAGCATAGGTTGGACCGTTTCCAAGGCATGCTCTGGATAAAGAAACTGACCCTCCTCATTAGTCTGTACTGTTTGGTTCAGATATCTCACAGATACAGCAGTTAACGGATGGCCATTAGGCGTCATTAATTGCCCTGTGAGCATATCGGTCGCATCGGTGCAAATTGGAAATAAATTATCTTGAACCTGTAAGGTAGTTATGCAATAATCGGTATTTCCAGCTCCATCCCATCCCACAATTTTCACCGCTCTAGTCCCAATATCCCCGCAATTCAATGCCAGCAAGGTATCTTCTTTACCAATAGAATCCTCTAAAAAGTGGATAGAAAAAGAAACAGGATCGGTACAATCATTGGGAATAGCCACTAAAAAATCCGTAGCCTTTACTTCAGCTATTCCCTCCACGGGACCCGTTTCACCAGGCATTAATTCTACAGCCAACCCGTCAATGCATAAAGGTGCTGGCCCTTTACAGTCGATGACTTCAAACGGTAATAAACTCCTGCTTTTATTGCCACAACCATCCTCCGCTTCAATGACTAAATAGTGTTCCCCAACGGGATAATAACCAATCATTCTTAGTTTGGGAGCCCTTCCATAGACGCCAAATAAGCTATCTTGAATGGGATCTTCGGCAAAAAAGGTAATCGGGTCATCATAGGTGCCATTTCTAAAGGCATCGTAGAAAAACTCAAACTTCAGATCCTGGGTACTGCAATTATCTAAAATATTGAAAGGAAATTCTACGCGAGCCAAACAACTTCCATAAGCACAAATAGGAGAGAGGTTGGGAAAGGTAATCGTTGGTGGAACGGTATCTCTCACTTCTATACGTTGCTCGTACTCCCAGAAACCAGTAGAGGCCGTGAACGGCTGTCCATTGAGGAAGGTCTGGTTGTGATCCACTACCAAATGACTGAGGGTATCTTCTATTTTGGGTACTATCACAACAGGGTCCCCTTCTCGATATTCACACCAATTAATCAGCCGATAGGTGACGAAAAATTGGTAGCATTCTTCAGAATCAGCTACATATAAAGTCGTATCAGAGGAAATGGTCAATAGATCGCAGCCTTTAGTCGACCATTCAGGAGCATCGCCGAGGAAGCCATTACAATTGGAAATGGTAAAATCTTCTGGAAATTTGATTTCGTATTGGTGATGGGGAAGCAGTTGTATCACTTGGTGACAGGTATCCGGAAGTTTACCAATTCCATTAGTTACCCTAAAAGTCCTGGTAATTTGCCCTATTCCACAAAGATCCAATTGGTAATTGGGAGCCAATTCTTCTACCTGCCAAGAGCAGTTCCCTTTTCCCGAAGGGGCACCAAAAAGTAGGTCGAATTGTTTGACGTCCATCTCAGTGGAATCATAAATCCATTTGTCACAGAAGAAGACTACGCTATCCGGTGGCATACAAGTTACGGGTTGTTGGTCCGCAATCGAAATTTTAGTTCGGCAGTAAGTGGAAAGTTGAGTGCCGATTTCCGTTGCACGGATAGAGAGGTAGGTCCCCTGGTCCGCACAACCGACGGACACCTGTGAACGCCAATCGGAAGACAAATGACTGATACTTAAGTGAACCAATCCACAATTTTCATATAAGCCTTCGGCAAAACGGCTGGCTTCAATAATCGCAAGGGTGTCTCCCAAACTGATTTGTATTTCATCATCACAATCGATGGATGGCCCTATCGAATCGACGACCTGTACCATCAGAGATTGTTGACTGAGGTTACCACATTCATCGGTAACGGTGTATAAAAAAGAGTAACTGCCTGTATCCAAATCGTCTATTTTATACTCGGAACCGTCTTGGTATATGCCCTCTATGCCACTGATGCGTAACAAACTAGGAGTGGAACAAGAGTCGCTCCATGTGGTAGGTAGCGGCAGGGTAACGTTAGCTAGGCAGGTGGCCGGATGGGTATTGACCACTAATGTATCGGGGAGGGTAAACGCTGGTGCAACGGTATCAATAACCTGAATAATTTGAGTAAAGGTATGGCTATTAGATGGCCGACACCAATCGTAAATGGACCATTTTCTGGCGAAGGAATAACTGCCTGCACAGGAATGAACCATAGCGTCGTCTTCATGGGTGATGGCCAAAGGAGCGATCGCCGAAGCTGAGATCCATCCATTCGGATGCCAATAGGCGGGACCTCCTAAGTCCATAGGGTCGGTGGAGGAACCACAAGAAACGGTAACCGCCAAAGGTGGTTTTTGAATATTTTCTTTTTTGGGAAGTGCAAAAGT